>NZ_CP049362.1:3460258-3774827 GCF_019343455.1 Alcaligenes ammonioxydans
CCGCCGCCTGTATCGGGTCTGACTGCGCCACACCCAACTGGGCCAAGCTCATCTGCGCGATCAGCTCCCAGGCCTGGCGGCCTCCCGTCGAGGCCGCTCGCGGTCGGGTCAGTCCACCCAACAGGCGGATACCGGCCACAGGGGCCGACACCTGCAAACTGAAATCCGACTCAGGCGAACGAGGCAGCAGCAAAGGTAAATCACGGTTACTGCACCAGGCGGTCACACTGATCTGATTCATGCCAAAAAACTCGGACTGCTCATGCTGATTGACCAGCGAGACATAGACTTCACTGCCTACGTAACTGCTGCGTCCCCCCCAACGCTTCTGGGCATCGGACACGAGGCGCGGTTCACGGCGCAACGTGTAATAGCGGCCATATGCCCCTCCATCCTGAGCCGTACTGGCATACAAGGGGCGAAACACAACATCGTCTGTTCCTCGTCGGCCATGGCCTTGCACCCGCTCCATCAGGCAAACTTCAAAGTCCATGGGACGGGTTCTGTCCATGACCACGTGATGATCGCTTGCCTGGGGACGCAAGGCCATACGTTCACTGCGTCGACGAAACAAATTCACGACGGGCGTGCAATACAAACGCACATGGCCAGGCCCGACTCGAGCGGCCAGATCAGGCCAGGCCTGTTTCAACACAATGTGCACACTCCAGCGACGGCTTTTCAGCGCCTGCGCCCGCGCTCTGGCAATTGCGGCTTGCAAACCCCGTAGCCGCACGAAAGCAAATCGCCCCGGCAAGGCAAAGTACTCCCGCAACAAGCGATGGCCGGAGAACTCCTGGGACACCATGGGCAAGATGGCTTGATCATCTTCCAGGCCATCGTGTGTCAGGCAATCGGACATCGCTAGAAACTGCGGCGCCTCGTCCTCCATCTGCACGAATACCCCCAAGGCCTGACGCAACAAGGCATCGAGCAACACGCTGCTGTCAGACTCCGGGCCAGCCAGATGCAGGCTCAACTCATCTACCGCCAATTCTTCCAGTGTCAGGCCGCCTTGTACCGAAAAGTCCAGCCGCAAGGCCGAACGAGCCTGTGCCGCCTGTCGACTACCCAGCGCCGCCAGCGGCAGATCAGCAGCGACATCACCCAGTTGCACATGCGTCAAGGCCATGGGCCACAAAGAGACGGTATGACAGGTGGAAAACTCACAGGCGGTTTGCTCTCCAGCCGGAATACGGGAGCGCAAGGTGGTGTGACGCGGCACCGTAAAACCTTTGGCCAGCGCCCCTTCGCTCATGCTGGGACAAAACTGCACCAAGCCCATGCTGGGAGTGGGCATCAGCCAGGAAGGCTGGATCACATCCAGCAATTGCTGGCTCAGGCGGGGAAACTCCGCGTCCATCTTCAGCTGGATGCGGGCCGTCAGAAAGCTGAACCCCTCCAGAAGGCGCTCGACATAGGGATCAGCGACCGCCGTATCGTGGACACCCAGACGGGCAGCCACCTTCGGGTAGGCTTGCGCAAACTCGGCGCCCAGCTCGCGCAGATACGCCAGTTCACGATTGTAGTAATGCAAAAGCTCCGGATTCATCCCGATGCGTCACTCTCTTCAAGATCCAGTTGCCCGCTTTCCAGATCAATGCTGGTGCGCAGTAGAAATTCCTGCGGATACGGTTCACACCAGACATGGCCCTGAATACGCAGACTTAGCACGTTATGCAGATCCTGCTGGGAGCGGTGATCCAGACAATGCACCTGCAAGGTATCGGGCAAAATGCGGGGCTCGAAATGCAAAATCGCGGTGCGCAGCGCCTGTTCCACATCCAGCCACTCCACCTCGCTCATGGTCTTGCCGGCCAGCGGGCTCAAACCATAATTCAGGCAGGAGCGACGCACATGGACCAAGGCCTGCATCAAGGGAGTCGCCCCCTGATTGGGGGTATTGAGCAAATGACCCAGATCGCGCAACACCGCCTGGCGCATCTGGTACTGGCTCATGGGCTGGGGTGGCTCCCAAATCTGATCGGGCCGCTCGTCGGTCAACCGGTCCAGCAGACACGGTTGCAAGCGATCTGCCTGACCGCGCATCAGCGCGGCCCCGCGGCGTCCCGGTAAGCGAAAGCGGTCCATGGCGGCCCTACCTCTAGAAGCCAGCCCGATCAGGCCTCTTTATTCTGCTTGATATCCCAGGCCACCAGGGTTTCAGCCCCTTTGCTGCCGCGCTCGGACTGCTCCCAATATTGCTGCTTGACGCGTGCGGCCTGAAAGGAATAGTTGACCATCACACTTTCCACATCACGCTCGGCATTGAGCTGAACCGAAGTCACCAGGACTTCTTCCAGCGTAATTTTGGTGTATTCCACCTGCTCGCCACCGGCCTTGCACACCGACAGCTCCACCTTGCCCAGATGTTTGCCACTGGCGCAATGCTTCATCACCGCTGGGGCGGCCTTGTCAATGCGGGCGAGCACATGCAGATCATTGAAGTTGGCTTTGCCCTGACCGCCGCCCCCGCCCGAGCTCATGCTGCCGGGCTGGGAGGCGCCCCATGAGAACGACAGAATATCGGTCCAGTCTTTGTGGTTGGCATCTTTGGACTCGCCATTGGCGCCTTCAATCTTCATGAACATATCAACAGACACGCTTTTCTCCTTGGAGGTCGAATAAGGCCATCAAAGGCCAGGATGGAAATCAGTTCTGCTCGCCTTTCAATGACGGCAAGCGCGATACCAGTCGCAACGAAACCGTCAGGCCTTCCAGTTGGTAATGCGGGCGCAAGAAGAACTTGGCGGCGTAGTAACCGGGGTTATCGGGGACCTCCTGCACCGACACTTCAGCTGCCGCCAATGGCTTGCGCGCCTTGGTTTCCTGCGAGGAGTTGGTGGGATCGCCATCTACATAATTCATGATCCATCCGTTCAGCCAACGCTCCATATCGTCACGTTCGCGAAAGGAGCCGATCTTGTCACGCACGATGCATTTGAGGTAATGCGCGAACCGGCAGCAGGCAAACAGATAAGGCAGACGCGCTGCCAGACGGGCGTTGGCCGTGGCATCGGCATCGTAGTATTCCTGAGGTTTTTGCAAAGACTGCGCACCGATGAAGGCGGCAAAATCCGAGTTCTTGCGATGGACCAGCGGCATAAAGCCGTTCTTGGCCAGCTCGGCCTCGCGACGGTCGCTGATCGCAATTTCGGTGGGACACTTGATGTCCACGCCCCCATCGTCCGTCGGGAATGTGTGGCAGGGCAGATTCTCGACAGCGCCTCCCGACTCTACACCCCGGATCGCCGTACACCAGCCAAAATGCTTGAAGGAGCGATTGATGTTTACCGCCATGGCATAGGCCGAGTTGGCCCAGGTATACCGATCATGATTCGCGCCGTCCGTGTCTTCCTCGAAATCGAACTCATCGACGGGGTTGGTGCGTGCGCCATAGGGGAGCCGCGCCAGAAAACGCGGCATGGCCAGGCCGAGATAACGGGCATCCTCCGACTCACGCAAGCTTTGCCAGGCCGCGTATTCGGTATTGGAAAAAATCTTGGTCAGATCCCGCGGATTGGCCAGCTCCTGCCAGGACTCCATCTGCATGACCGACGGCGCAGCCCCGGCGATAAAGGGGCTATGCGCCGCAGCCCCAATGCGCGCCAGCTCGCCAAGCATTTCCACATCGGGCGGGCTGTGATCAAAGTGATAATCCCCCACCAGACAACCAAAAGGCTCACCACCAAACTGTCCGTATTCCTGCTCATAGACTTTTTTGAACAAGGGGCTTTGATCCCAGGCCACACCTTTGTAGCGCTTCAGATTGCGAGCCAGCTCTTTTTTGGTCGCAGGAAGCACGCGGATACGCAGCAGCTCATCCGTTTCCGTATTGCTGACCAGATAATGAAGGCCACGCCATGCCCCTTCCAGGCGCTGAAACTCGGGGTGATGCAGGATGTGATTGATCTGCTCGGTCATCTTCTGGTCGATCTGGGCAATCACGGCTTGAATGGTTTGATAGGCGTCCTCACTCAAGGTCACGGACTGGTCCAGGGCCTGCTCGGCCAAGGTGGACACAGCAAACTCAACCGCTTGCTGGGCCTGCTCGGTCTTGGGACGAAATTCCTGCTGCAACAGACGGGACAGCTCATCGAGCTGGGCCGTGTCACGGGTAGCGGTCAAGGTCTGGGGGGAAGTCATGAGGTAGGGCTCCTTATGCGTGGGGATCGCTGTCCTGATCGCCTTGAGACTCGTTCATTGTCAGGGCCTGGGGTGGGCGGCCAGCCAGGGCGCGCAATAGCTCCGGCTGCTCAAGCAAACGCGACAGCAGCGCTTCCGCCCCGCTTTTGCCATCCATATAAGTCAGCAAATTGGCCAGTTGGGTACGGGCTTCGAGCAGGCGTGCCAAAGGCTCGATCTGACGGGCCAGTTCGGCAGGAGAAAAACTGTCCATGGAATCAAAAGAGATTTCCACGCCCAGCATTCCGTCCCCCGTCAAACTATTGGGGACCTGCATGTTCAGCTTGGGCGCAATGGACTTCATGCGGTCATCGAAGTTATCCACGTCAATTTCCATAAACTTGCGCTCGCCCAGATCCGGCAGGCTCTCCGTGTTGTGTCCAGCCAGATCAGCCAGAACGCCCATCACAAAAGGCAGTTGCACACGGTGCTCGGCACCGTACAGTTCGACGTCATATTCAATTTGCACACGCGGAGCCCGATTGCGCCCAAGGAATTTCTGTCCACTACCCGAATTGGATTTCACAGACATCAGGTCTTCTCCAGTTGATTGATGGAATTAAGAGGCCGCCGAGGCCGCCTCGGATCGAGGCATGAAAACCTGGATCTGTTCCCAGGCGCCGGGAGCCAGATCACGAATCAGCTCGTGAAAGCCCATAGGCACCAGTTGCTGGGCGCGCCGCAACAGCAAAGGGGCGGGATGACTAGGTTCGTACTGCTCGAAATACGCCACCAGCTTGTCCAGCAGCAGCACCACTTCTTCGCGCGATGAAACATGCAGGCTCTGCCAGTTGAGCAAATCCATGGGGGGGACTGACGGACGGCCAGACGACAATGTCACCGTACTCGTGGCACTTTCCTGTATGGGTTCAGGAGCCAGCGGCGCAGACGGGGAGGTCGCTGCATCCAGGACCGCGCTGGCCGCTTCCACGGTATCCCAGGCCCCATCGAGCCGCAGCGCCCATTCCGTCTCCAGATGCTGCCGCACCAAGGCCTCCAGCTCCTGGCGGAACTGGCGTAGACGACGCAAGGCCTGGGTCTGACTCTGGCCGGCGGCAAAAGCACGACGCAATTCTTCTACCAGTCGGTCTCGCCCAGGCAGGCCAGAGTCTTTCTGCCCCCCATCCAGTACGTATCCGACTTCGCGCAAATTCAATTGACGGTGCCCCAGGCTGACCACAGGGGCTTCACGCATCAACCGCCCCAGCCCATCAATCGCCGACAAACCCGCCAGGGCATTGACACGGGGCAACGGGTCCAGCTCGCCATCTTCATACAGGCGTGGGTGGACGTACTCCCAGCCCTCTTGCAATGCACCTAACAGCCATTGGCATACGTCCACCAAGGCAGGCAGTCCACCGGTCTGCAAACGCGCCTGGGCCAGAACCACCAGCAAGCGGATATCGGCCGAGCGATCCAGCAAATCCTGCACCAGACGGACGATGCGCGTCCAATCGGGAACCTGGGCCGGAATGATGGTTTGGCCAAACTGCTGTTCACCCTGTACGTGGAGCGCCTGCATCAAGGCCAGAAAATCTGCCTCGTACTCCAGGTTCTCCCCGTAAAGAGCCTTGTCAGGCGCCACGCTCCAGGCTGGCTGCCACGGTTCCTGCATGCCTTCGACCATAGCTGTCGTCTCGAAAAACTGATTACGCAGCCAGTCTAGGAAGCGAAGGTGACACCTTTTTGACTAAAATTTTTCCTTACTTATTTTGCAAAATAGATGTATTTACGCTCTTTTTGAAGCATATAAACGCAAAAGCGCCGCCCGCAGGCAGCGCTTTTCAAACCAACACAGAGAGCGGGCAAAATCAGCTATCCAGCCCCTGCTCCTGTCGCCAATGCTGATAACGTTGCTCCAGAACCGGTCGCAGGGTCTCGTAACTGTCCCAGTCGTCGGGCACATGGTAGATAGAGGGCAGCACCTCGTCGTCCAGCGTATCCACGTAATCGTCCAGATACAGCTCGTCGTAATAAAAATCGCTGAAAGCCTTGCCCAACTCGGACATATCTTCGCTGACCAGCACGTCGTCGCAGCAGTCTTGCAACAATTGCGAGCCTTTGAGCATGTGATCGCGGCACTGGCGCACCTCGTTGGGATAGCGATCGACAAAGGTATCGGCCAGCAAACCTTTTTCCACCAGCCAGGCCAGGTACATGCCAATATGGGTGCGCCCGCCCTGCGGGCCCAGACCAGCAGGATAGTCCCCACCGACATGCCAGTCCACAGCGTCATATTTAACGGGATCAGTGTGCGTTTTCAATGTCGTACCTCCGTAGGTATGCGTAGGTTCTTGGGAAGGGGCTGGCGGGGCGCATTCTTGCCAATCAATTCTGCTCCCCTGCTCTCCATCGCCTTGTCCTTGGCCTTCTGGGTTGCGGACCGGCGTGCTCCCCCACTTTTGACTTCGACCGCCCGGATTTTGCCCGTGTTCTTGTCCTTGATCAGTATATCGATCACACGGCGGGTCAGCGGTGTTTTTGCAGATACCTGCGTACCCATCACCTCATGGCCTTCCTGCTTCAGCTCGGCCTCAACCTCGCGTTCCCGCTGCGCGCCACGACGCCGGTTGCGTTTAAGCTGCGCCCGCTTGGCCTCCCGTGCCGCCGCCTTGCGCGCCGCCTCCGGCCCGCTGCCCGAGACGCCTTTGCCGCCTTTACCGACTCCGCCACCGGCACCACCGCCACCTAGCAACAGCACTTTGAACTGGCTGGGCACCACCCGCATGCCCACTGTGTTGACGGTATTTTGCATGCTCAGGCTGGTCAGGCGGGTGGCTGGAATTCCCTTCCACAGCACATTGGGCACACAGGTAATGGAGCGCGAACGCGACATCACGGTTTGCGAGATCAAGCCCAAGGCTACACCCGGATTGTCGCCATTACTCAAGGGTATCGTCGTGAGCAGATTATGGGCAGGGCCGCCCTGCAACAAGATGTTCCACGCATTGGGGATGCCCATCAGCCCCGTCGCAAAATTGGGGTAAGGAATGGGCAACAGAGCCGGTGGCGTCTTGCAGATGTCGGGAAAGGCGATGTCCATACCGCCCCGTTGGCAATTGGCAAACATCCGGGCTCCTTACTCAAGATTCATATAACGCGCCGTCCAGCTTTCGGATTCGTGCAAAGCCGGATCATTGGGCAGGCAGCCTGCAACCTGCTCCTGTCCGGCCTTGTCCAGCAGGCAACGATGAAACTGGGTGCGTTCAAAATGCGCGCCATCCCAACGGGCCCGGCGGCAATCTGCATACGAGAAATCCGCATAACGCAGCTGGCTATGCTCGAAACGGGCCTGCTCCAGTACCGCCTGCGCGAAGTAGGCTTGCTGTAAAACCGAACCGCGAAAATCCGCCTCGGGGGCATGGGCTTGAGCCCACAGGCTTTGCGTCAGATTGGCTTGCCGCATTTGCAAGCCTTGGGCTTGCGCCTGAACAAACAACGCCTGCTCGGCCTGCACCTGGTTCAGCACGGCCTGATTCAGGATGGCAGACTTGAAATTGGTGCTGCAAAGGCGGGCGTGGCTTAGGTCCGCCTGAGTAAAGTCGGTCCCCATCAAAACACTGCCACCCAGATCCAGCCCGGACAAGTTCATGCCTTGGAAATTGCAGTCAATCGCGGTGACCCGGCTCCAGCGACTGCCTGCCAGCAGGCTGCCGCGCCAATCCAGTTCCATCACCGCCACCTCTTCCAGCCGGGTTGACCGCAAGGACAGCTCGCCAGCCCGGCAACCTGTCCAGGTACAGGCTTGCAACAAAGCCTGATCGAAATTTCCTGACCGCAGCACACAATGCGCCCAATGCGTCTCGATCCAGGCACCGCCTTGCCAAAGAGCACCCTGCAAATCGCAGTCCTGCCAGGTCACCTCACTTGCCTGTACATGTTTGCAAGACAGCTCCTTGAGTACACTGTCCATAAAAACGCAGCCGTCCAGGGTACTGGCATCCAAGACGGCCCCGCTCAGATCGCACTGGTGAAAATGGCTACCCGCCAGATTGACACCTAATGCCTTCACGCGTGGCAAGCGGCAGGACAGGAACACGGCCCCGGAGTAATCACCTGGCGGCAGATACAAGTCACTTAAATCCAGACCTTGCAATGGCTCACCCTGGCGGATGCGCAAACGCAAAACATGAGCGTCCATCAGACCGGGCCTCCCGCCGGTCCACGACGTGCGGTGCGCAGGTAGACATTCCGGCTACGAGTACGCATGTCGGTTTGCCATCCTTGCAGATCAGCCCGAAACAGATTCACCGTATCCAGCAAGGCTCCGCGCACATTCGCTCCGCCGGCCAGACTGTTGCTCATATCAACCTTGCTCAGCACGGCTTGACTGAAGTCCGCATCAATCAAAATGCACTCTCGCAAAACGGCCTGACTCCATTGCGAACCGTGCAGATTGGCACGGGATAAATCGCAACACTGGAGCTGAGCTTGTTCAAAGCAGGACTGGGATAAATCCACGCCTCGCAGATTGCTCTCTTCCAGACGCGCCCCCTGCCAGTTTGACCCTGGCATATCCAGGCCGGACACCACACTTTGGTGCCATGTACTCGCACTGCAATCTGCCACACCATCGAGCAAACCCAACAGCCAGGACGACTCTTTCAGCGTGGAGCCGCGCAAGGACAGCCCACGCAGATCACAATCCAGCCAGAGGCATTGCTGCAGCTGGCAATCCTGATACCTCACCCCAGACAAGCGCGAGCGCATCAAATACTGCACTTCCTGCAACTGGGAGGACTCGAACGTACAGCGCAGCATATCCACATCCAGCCATTCCTGTTCCTGCAAATGGGACTGCTGAAACAGCACATCCTGCCAACTGGATTCGCGGGGTTGCCAACGTATCGCCTGCACGTGACGAAACTGCACCGACTGCAAGACCGCTGCGCTGAAATCCACATCATCCAACTGGGACTGGGTGAACTGCACCTGCTCCAGGCGAGCCCGCACAAAACTCGCCCCTGAGCAATCCGCCCCCGCAAATGTGCCTTCTGTCAGAACGGCATCGTTAAAGCAGGTGCCCACACAGCGCACACCGGAAAAGTCGAAACCCTGCAAATGCAGGCCGCTCAAATCCAGACCGGAAAGATTCCGCGTTCCTGCCAAAATCAGTTCCACGCGCCTGCGCAAACGCTGTTGCCTCAGCTCGGAGACCAGCATGGCATCGCCATAGGCTTGCATGGCCTGCCTGGCCT
This sequence comes from Alcaligenes ammonioxydans, assembly GCF_019343455.1. Taxonomy (NCBI): domain Bacteria; kingdom Pseudomonadati; phylum Pseudomonadota; class Betaproteobacteria; order Burkholderiales; family Alcaligenaceae; genus Alcaligenes; species Alcaligenes ammonioxydans. The sequence goes on from NZ_CP049362.1 coordinate 3,469,642, forward strand.
GTTCGACAGGCTTGGCCAGCACCCCGGATACCGCAGCGTTATCACTACCCATCCTATCGAGTTCATCTAAAAGGTGTTGGGTTTCCCGGGCAGCAACCCGATAAGCCGCCTTGTCCTGAAAAGGGGATTGGCGCTGCATATCCTGCACCTGCTCCATGCCCGCAGCCAGTTTCTGACGCGCATCCCACAGCTGACGATTGGACTGACGCACTTCCTGCACCCAGTCTGTCCGGTCTATATCCATAGGCTTGGGAGGCCCTGCCTGTGTCAGCGAAAAAAAGTCATCTTGCCAGGCGGGGTGAGCTTGCGCCGCCTCCTGCGCCCACCGCTCCAGACGCGTGCGCATCGTCAATGACAAGGGATCGTCCGGGCTGCTTAGCACCTCACCCAGGGGGGCACAGCAAGTCTGGGGCAGCAAGTCTTGATCGCGCAAGGCAAACAGGCCAGCCTGATCTCCTTCGCTGCGCAAGTGCAGCACGCGCTCATAATGATCCTGGCCGCGAGCTTGTCCTGCCAGCTCCACTGCGGGCATTAACAAACTTACATCTTGAGCCTGCGCATCCTGCACGGACACACTTCCCTGATACAGCAGCAACATGTGGCCCAGGTCCGGAAAAAACCAGACTGTGGTGTGCAGCAGATCCAGCTTTTGCAATCCGGGGACCCGACGATCCTGATACCAGCACATGGCTTGCCACTGCGGCAAGGTGCCGCACCACTGGGGTCGTTGTGCATGCAGATGGTGTAGCTCCCACGTACTGTCTGCAGGCCAGTGGCTCTGCCTGGGCCACCACTGATCTGGCTCCGCCGTGTTGAAAAAATGCGGGTCCAGGCTGTCGAGCATCATGCCCGGATCATGTTGCAACCAGGCGGGATCATAATGACCGGCCAAACGAAAACGTCGTGGTCGCAACGGAGAGACGGGCCCCAAACCGGCCGGGCTGCCTTGCTGACCAGAACGATGCAAACGCCCCTCCCAGGGTTCGACCTGAGGCAACGTCAGCGGCTCTCCAGGAGCGGCAAGCTCCATCCCCATGCCTGCCGGATTATCGGGATACTGCGGCCCTCCCCAGCTACGGCTACCATCCAAGGGCACACGCGTAAAAGGCGCTGCCTCGCCGGGCCTGCCTTGACGCCATTGGCGTCGCCCGAACACGGCCAGCCTCTTTTCAATGGGGCCGACACGGGCTTGAACCACCAGTTGCGAGACCTCTTGCCCATGCGGAGCACAGGCATGTCCCGATACCAGAAACTCCGCGCAAGGCTTGGGTAAAGCCAGATCCACCACCTCATCGTCCAAGATCAGGCTCGACACCCCCTGCCACATGCGTGCATCAGTGCTTAATAAATGCGGCGCATCCATCGAGCACCAGGCCTGGACTGAAACACCCAACGCATGCTGACCACGCCAGCTCCAGGGACGCGCCAAAACACCCAAGCGCAATGGCTTGACTAGGCGCATATGAACTCCTTAGCCATGTTTGCTGGTCCGATCATTGTTTCTGTTCATCCTGCCGCATAAGGTCAATCACCATAGGAAGTGAAGACAGGCCGCAATTGCAATACGACCTGTTCACGATCAAGCGCGCAACGTTTCGGTTCATGGAGGTCGCCCAGCACGGCCACCACCTGACCTGGCTCAAACCGGCTGTGCAATTCGGGTTGAATCAACACCTCTATAAACGTCCTGCGCCCCTCGACGTCCAGACTAAGACGCAACAAGGGATAAACCAGCTTGAATACACCCGGCAGCAACTCCTCTTGAGCCACGATGCGCGCCTGGCATCGCAGCGCCTTCCTGGAGCGCAGCCGCTGATACACGCGTTGCTCGGGCCAGGCACGCCAATAACGCACAAGCGCTCGAGCACCAGCCACCAAGAAGCCCACCGGCACCACCAGCACGATGGCGACCAGATATGGTAAAAAACCACTCCATTCCAAAGCCATGCCGATACGTACCATCATCGCCGCCAGACTCAGCGCCAGAAACATCCAAAGAAGCAGCCCTAGCATCTCAGCCCTTTTTCCCAAAGCCGGAACCTGACACTAATCCACATACGGGCTGTGCACAGGTTTGAGCTGCAAAGCCACCTGCTCACGATCAATGGCGCATTGGCGTGGATCAGTCGCGTCACAGAGCACCGCCACCGTATTACCCGGCCTGAATCTGTACCCCAGTTCAGGCTGCATCAGCACATCCAGATCAACGCGTGTTCCCTGCACATCCAAAACCAGGCGTACCAAGGGATAAGCATGTGTGCGCCCTTCCCGCAATGGGGTGCACTCCACAATCTCCGCCTGTACCCGCACTGCATTTCCCCGGACCAGCTTTCTGTATCTGGCCTGCTCCGGCCAGGCGCGGTAATGCTGCATGAAATCGCGGCGCGTCGTCTCCAGCGCTATCAGGAAAAACAGGTACAAGAAAATAGAGATATAAAAGCCCGGCCCTTCCCACTGGGTCATCACGCCCACGTAGGTAATCATCGCCGTCAGGAACAAGAGCATTAAGCCTGTGCGTACCGCCGTTGCCATCGTGAATCTGCCCCTCCTTGATTACATGAACAAATGCAGGATGGCCTTACGCAAACTCATCATCGATTTGTGCGTTTCCATGCCTATCTTCTTCAAGGCCAAGCCTTTCTTCTTGATATCGAGCATGACCTCATCGTTTTTGAAGGTCGCCTTATCGATCTTGTAATAGGCCCACTGATAGTTCAGCCCATACGCCTGTGCCCGCATGCCCCAGGCATCCAGGGAAGCGCCTGTCCCGTTCAGGCGAAACCCCGTCACCCTTTCGGTGTGAGGCACCCAGAAGCGCTCCAGACTCGTGACATTGACCTTCCAGCTGGGCGTGGTGATGTTCACCCCTGTTGAGGCGGTAATGTCCACGGGCCCGGAAATGCTTTTGGTCAGATTGCCGGTCAGGGTGTCAGTGACATTGCCAGTGGTAGTCAGGTCCACATTACCCGTAACGGTTTCTTTAACATCGCCGGTCACGGTGTAGTCCACCGCGCCAGTAATCGTGCGGGTGTAGTCGCCGGTTTGAGTGGAGTTGCGGGTGCCGGTGATGGCGTCCGTGACCTCGCCCGTGACGGTATGGGTGACATCGCCGGTAATCGTTCTGCTCAGATCCCCGGTCAGCGTATCGGTCACATTGCCTGTCACCGTGCGCGTCACATCACCGGTGTGAGTGCGCGTCTGCTCGCCCTCTATGGTTTCGACCAGATCTCCGATGACTGTGCGTACAACCCCGCTATTGAAGGTCTCGGTTTCCAGATCCTGCACCGTGGTGGTGCGGGTCGCCATAACGCTCAAGGTATCGTGGCCGGTAATCACGGTAGTCCGGTTGCCATCGACGGTATGGGTTTCGTCCCCTTCAACTTCCGTGTCCAGATTGCGCTCGGCATGTAGCCAGATACGCTCCTGACCGGCCCTGTCCTCGAACATGAAGGCGTTGGCGTTGCTGGGGTCACCGTCTTTGGAGCGGCTCAAAAAGCCGCTTTGCGTCGCATTGTCCGGCAGGTTCCAGGGTGGCATATTGCTGGCGTTATACACGCGTCCGACCGCAATGGGCCGATCCGGGTCGCCCCCCAGAAAGTCCACAATCACTTCGTCGCCCACGCGGGGCAATTGAATGCCCCCAAAGCCGCCGCCTGCCCACGGGCTGGAGACGCGCAGCCAGCAGGAGCTGTTTTCATTGGCCTGCCCATAGCGGTCCCACAAAAACTGAACCTTGATGCGACCATACTGATCGGTCCACAGTTGCTCGCCGCTCTTGCCCACCACCTTGGCGGTTTGAGGGCCGTAGGTGCGTGGAACCGGCGTAAGCCGCAAAGGACGGTAAGGCTGGCTGGATGGCATCACCCGAAAATCAATAAAGTAGTGGCTGGCCATGCCACTCTCACCGGTATGGCTGACATCGAGAAAATCGTAATCAACCTGGGTCACCAGGTAATCGCGATTGTCCTCCAGACGCGGATGATTGCGCACGGACAACACATACCCTGGCGCGACCCCGCGCGCATTGGTCTGGGCTTGCGCCTGACTGCGTACCGCCTGCAAGGCTTCGAGCCGCAAGCGAGAGTAATGCTCACCGTGGTGAGGCTCGGTGTAGCCACCCGCCCATTCGTACACTTCCAGATCACCCAAGGCGTGTTCAGCGGGGTTGCTGCGCGTGGCGTCCAGGCTGGCCCCCGGCTTGCAATAGTCGTAATCGGCCGTCGCGTAACGGCCCGGAGTGACTTGCTCATACGGGTGCCAGGCATGGATATGCTCGACATCGGGATGCGCTACCCGGTCGGGGGACACAAAGGGTAGTTCAGTCAACCAGGGCGCAGCCGCATGCTGGCCGGCATCATCCGCCATCACCAGCGTATGAGCCCCGTTACGATGTTCGAACCAGTAGTAAATCCCTTCGCGCTCCATCAAGCGGCTGACAAACTGAAAATCGCTCTCCTGATACTGAACGCAATAAGTCTGACGTGGATAATCCTCCGTCAGCCGAGATTCCCAGGCAAAGGGGTAACGGCCCAGTACGTCCTGCAAGACCTCAGGCACTGTTTTTTCCTGAAAAATCCGGCTGTCCATGTTCTGGCTCAAGAACCAGAGCCAGGGACGCAAGGTAGCCCTGTAGGTGTAGAAACGGTCGCTACGGCCTGTTTTGCCCAGCAGGCGAAACGCGCTGATGCGCCCGTCCAGGAAACGCGGAACAGCAAGCGGCGTCCTGATCTCCAGACTCAGGGACTCACCCAGCAAGCTGCGCAAATCCAGCAAGGGTGTGTTGCACACCACATCCACCTGCAACTCAAAGGGCTGAGACAACCCTTCTCGGCCTTGCAAGGCCTGAAACAGCAAGACCTCCGGGCCCAAGGGGCTATGCACTTGCACAAGACGTTCTGTCAGCATGCCTACCCCATGTGTATTTGGTCAGCGTCAACTTTGACCAGCTCACGTGCGCTCATCAAGGTATGGCGGGCATGCAAACGCATTTGATGCTGGGCTTGTACGTCCAGTCGGCCACCACGCCAACGCTCTTCTTTTTCAGTCAGACGAAATACGTGATTACAGACTTGAGACAAGCGATCGGACACCGTTTCCTGGACCCGCGACAAGATCCGCAGCGTGCCTGCCGTCAGGCTCACTTCTCGGCCCGACTGGCGCAAATGCGCACCGGCCTGCAACGTCAAATCGGCCTCGGACTGAATATGTACCCCTCCCTGCGCAGCCTGCACATGCAACCCTTGCTCAGCCACCAGATGCAAGGCCCCGCCCTGAGGGCGCTCCAGCACGGCAAACACATAGGCCTGCTCGCCATCGGCCCCGCCTACCCATACCTTGTCACCCACTTGCGGCTGCACCAGGCAACTGACGGCCTGCGGCACAATCCAGCAGCGCTCGCCGCAGTCGACCTCAAACTGCCCCGACTCCAGACGGGCCTTGACCCACCCCTGCCAGAACAGGGGGGGCACATGCAGGCTGGACACCATGCGCGAGGGCAATCCCATACATCCTCCGTGTGAGCTGTTCAACACAATAAAAAGGACTATGGCGCGGGCCTATGTCTACTCTATGACAACAACAAACCTTTACTTTTTTGACATTTAGCGGGTTTTAAGCAAATTTGCTTACACGTATCGCGCTCTTGCCCCTCCCTGCCGGGGACAGACCAATAAAAAGCCGCCCGAAGGCGGCTTTGTCCAGCAACGATAAAAGCAGCAGATCGGAAATTATGTCCGCTCGAAAATCCCGGCTGCACCCATGCCGGTACCAATACACATGGTGAGCATGCCGTATTTCAACTGACGACGCTGCAAGGCATGAACCACCGTAGCAGCACGCATGGCACCGGTCGCACCCAGCGGGTGGCCCATGGCAATGGCGCCACCCAGCGGATTGACCCGCTCAGGGTCCAGACCCAGATCCCGAATCACTGCCAGCGACTGAGCCGCAAAGGCTTCGTTCAGCTCGATCCAGTCCATCTGGTCTTGCTTCAAGCCTGCCAGAGCCAGCGCATGCGGGACGGCTTCTTTAGGCCCAATCCCCATAATGGCAGGCGGTACGCCACGCACCGAGAAGGTCACAAAGCGTGCCAGGGGCGTCAGATTGTGCTCCCGCAAGGCTCGCTCGGAGACAAGCAGCAAGGCACCGGCCCCGTCCGAGGTCTGCGAGCTGTTGCCGGCCGTGACCGAACCACGCGCCGCAAACACGGGGCGCAATTTACCCAAGGCTTCCAGACTGGTATCCGGGCGTGGGCCTTCGTCCCGTTCGACCACTTGGGTTTTAACGGAGATTTCCTGAGTGTTCAGGTCAGGCTGGCGACGGGTCACCGTAACCGGCAAGACTTCACCCGTAAATTCGCCCGACTCCCAGGCCTTGACGGCTTTCTGGTGCGAGGCCAGAGCAAACGCGTCCTGGTCTTCGCGAGACACCTTCCACTGACGAGCGACCTCTTCAGCCGTCAGGCCCATACCGTAGGCAATCCCGTAGTTTTCGTCCGAGGTAAAGATCTCGGGACTGAAACTGGTGTTCACGCCCATCACCGGCACCTGACTCATGGATTCCACGCCGGAGGCCACGATAATGTCTGCCTGACCAGTACGGATACGATCGGCCGCAATGGCGATGGCACTCAGACCCGAGGCGCAGAAACGGTTGACGGTCATGCCGGCCACGGTGTGCGGCAACCCTGCCAGCAAGGCGGAGATGCGCGCGACGTTAAAACCCTGTGGGCCTTCAGGCAGGGCGCAGCCGGCCACCACTTCTTCAATGGCGGCCGGGTCCAGCTTGGGTACATCAGCCAGCATGCCGCGAATGGCATGCGCCAGCAGCTCGTCAGGGCGATAGGACGAAAACACGCCACGAGGCGCTTTTCCGATGGGTGTACGCTTGGCAGCGACGATATAAGCTTGTTGTACAGTCATGTCCACTCCTTGATCCGCTCTAGTTACGCACGGGCTTGCCAGTGCTCAACATCCCAGCAATACGCTCCTGGGTCTTGGGGGAATTGAGCAGCGCCATGAAAGCCTGCCGCTCTTGCGTCATCATCCATGCCTCATCCACCAGCGAGCCTGGATCTACATCGCCCCCGCAGATCACGGTTACGACCTTCTCGGCGATATGGAAGTCATACTCCGAGATAAAACCACCTTCTTTCATATTCACCAGTTGAGCTTTCAGTGTGGCAATGCCATCGCGACCGGCCACCGGGAAGCGACGTGGCAGCGGCGCACGCCAGCCGGCGCTGGCCAAAGCCTGAGCCTGACGAACGGCCACATACACCAGTTCCTGACGGTTCATCACGATGGTGTCGGACTCCTTCAGAAAACCAAGCTGGCGGGCATCCAGCGCAGAACGCGACACCTGGGCGCTGGCAATTGCCAGCGCAAAGCGCTTCAGATACGCCAGCAGTGGGGCGTCGGGCGCCCCCATGGCCTGCAGTTCGGCCGCGCGGCGTGCCGAGTACGCCAGACCACCGGCACCCGGCACCAGTCCCACACCGACCTCCACTAAACCGATATAAGACTCGAAATGGGCAACCCGGTGCGCACAATGGACAGCCAGTTCGCAACCGCCACCCAGAGCCAGACCGGCCACCGCAGCCACCACTGGCACTTGGGCGTAACGGATACGCAGCACCATGTCCTGCATGGCGCGTTCCACCGGCTCGACCGCCGCCACCCCCTCTTTCTCGAACAGCGGCAAAATGGCCTTCAGGTCGGCACCCGCGGAGAACGGGTCGCCATCCTGCGCAATGACCAACGCCTGATACGACGCTTCGGCCAGCTCAACCGCCTTGAACACGCCATTGACTACGCCGGGGCTGAGCGTGTGCATCTTGGTCTTGAAGGACACAATCAGCACATCCTGGGGATGCGGCGCGGGTAACGTCCAGCAGCGTACCGACTCATCCTCAAACACCGTCGTGGTTTCCAGGGACTCGACTTCGCCGACCAGCAAAGGGGTGCCGATGTGACGCTGATAAACCGGCAGTTCGCTGCGACCTTCAAAGCGACTTTGCGATGGATTCCAGGAGCCGGCGGCAGTGTGGACACCCTGGGCTTCCCATACCGGGCCGCGTGTCGCCCAATCGGGCAGCGGCTGATTACTCAGTGTCTTGCCGTCCTGAATATCCTGAGTGATCCACTCAGCAACCTGACGCCATCCCGCCGATTGCCAGATCTCGAACGGCCCCTGCTTATGACCAAACCCCCACTTCAGGGCCAGATCCAGCTGACGGGCGTTGTCTGCAATGTCTTGCAGGTGAATGGCGCTGTAATGGAAGGTGTCGCGCAACACCGCCCACACGAATTGAGCCTGAGGCTTGTCGGACTCGCGCAGTTGACGCAGCCGTTCGGCCGGGTCACGTACGGCCAAAATGGCGGCGACATCGGGATCGATTTTCTGGTCAGCCGTCACGTAATCGCGCTGCTGTGCATCGAACCGCTGGATTTCACGCCCCTTCTTGCGGAAGAAACCGGCGCCGGTCTTTTGACCCAAAGCGCCTGCGTCAATCAGACCCTGCACTTCGGGCGGCAGGCCAAAGTGTGCTTTGAAGCTGTCATCAGGCAGTTGATCCTGCATGGTACGAATCACGTGTGCCAGGGTGTCCAGACCCACCACGTCAGCCGTCCGGTAGGTACCCGATTTGGCGCGTCCCAGGCGAGTGCCCGTCAATTCATCAACCTGCTCATACGTCAGGGAGAAACGGCGTGCCTGCTCGAACACGGACAGAATGCCGAAAACACCGATGCGATTGCCAATGAAGTTGGGAGTATCTTTGGCGCGAACCACGCCCTTGCCTAGTTGCGAGACCAGGAAGGTTTCCAGAATATCCAGCAGGGCTGGCTGGGTGTATTTCGTGGGGATCAGCTCCACCAGGCTCATGTAGCGTGGGGGATTGAAAAAGTGCACGCCGCAAAAACGTGGGCGCAGCGCTTCCGGCAACACCTCTGCCAACGAGGTGATGGACAGGCCCGAAGTATTGCTGGCGATGATGGCGTTAGGGTTCAGTGCTGGCCCGATCTTGCGGTACAGATCCTGTTTCCAGTCCAGGCGCTCGGCAATCGCCTCAATCACCAAGTCGCAATCGGCCAGACGATCCAGATTGTCTTCATAGTTGGCCGGCTCAATCAGGTCAGCCAGATCGGGCGTACCTAGGGGAGCGGGATTCATTTTTCGAAGATGGGCGATGGCACGAGTGACAATGCCATTTTTTGGCCCTTCACGCGCGGGCAGATCAAACAAAACGACGGGTATGCCTGCATTCACGCAATGGGCGGCAATTTGCGCGCCCATAACGCCGGCACCGCACACGGCGACCCGACGTAAGGTTCGGGCACTGCCCGTCACTGCACTGGCTGAACTAGATGTCATAGGTTTGTCTCCAAGAAACTGAACCCCCACGCCGCGCAAGATCCCAAACGGGGCTCTACGATGTGAGGCGATCGGATAATCGTACACGTACCAGCGGCTTTAAGACCATAAAGTCTTTTTTATTTTCATTCAAAGCGGGGCGTAGATCAAATCCATCTTCATCAACCGGTCTACCGTGGCGTGTCAGCGTATGTTTCCGTGGCCTTACCTGCATCCGGAAAAATTCAAACGATCGTTTCAATCTCTTTTATTTCAATAGATTGAACCAGCATCATGCTCTTTTCTTGCGCCATTCATTCCGAATAGGATTACTCGCCCCAGGTGCGCAGCAGGCCTGTCCCGGCCTGGTTTTTATTATTTCTTTTTTATTTTTTTCAATCCGGTTTCTATTTAAATTTTCATTTAATTTAATTAATTATTCATTTTAAATATTTCAAACGAATAATGACCCGGGGACTAAAAAATGGCGCATCCTTCTCCCGCCTGAACGGATACTTTGCGCAGCATCCGGGCTTGAGAAGCAGCAACGCCGACGAAGGACTGGCAGCGTAGCGCCCACAAGAAGACAAAAACGGCGTACTTTGTAGGCCAGAAACGACCACACTTTCATCTTGGCGAACCCTATCGCGCTTTATGACCCTATGATCCGGCCTCAAGACGCGCCCCCCTTATCCTTGGGCACCCTCTTTCTGATCTTTGCTCGCATTGGCCTGACCAGCTTCGGCGGGGGCTTAAGTGCTTGGCTCATGCGTGAATTTGTCGTGCAGCGACGATTAATGAGTCAGGCGGATTTTTTGAGCGGTCTGGCTCTGTCCCAAGCGCTGCCCGGCATAAACGTCGTCAATTTATCTATCTGGATTGGCTACCGCCTTCAGGCCGGCCCAGGCGCTTTGGTCGCCTCGCTGGGCATGGTTCTCCCCCCACTGCTTGTGGCCATTCTGATGCTGATCGGGCTGGAGCAGTTGACGGACTCTGTGCTGGTTCCCCAGATCATGGCGGGCATTGCGGCTGCCGCCCTGGGCCTGTCCCTTGAAATGGGGGTGCGCTCGGCACGCAGCGCGGCCACCGGCGCCATACCCATTGCCCTGATGATGGCGGTCTTTATCGGCATATTTGTCATGGAATGGAACCTGATCGCCGTCATTGTGATCTGTGCTCCCCTGTCGGTCGGGTACGCCTGGCTGCAATTGGAAGACGCTGCGACGAAGCAACCATGATCCCCATCCTCTTGCAACTTATCCGTGTCTTTGCCCCCCTGTCCTTCCTGACCATTGGCGGTGGGCAAAGCATCATTCCCGAAATACATCGGCAATCGGTCGATATTCATGGCTGGCTCAGCGATCAGGAATTTCTGGATTTGTTTGCCCTGTCACGCCTGACACCCGGCCCAAAATCCCTGCTGGTCACGCTGGTGGGCTGGAAAGCAGCGGGCTGGGCCGGCGCCCTGGTGGCATCGATCGCCATTTTTCTGCCTTCAGCGGTGCTGATTTATTATCTGGCCACCATCTGGAAGCGCTATGAAGGCAGCCGCCTGATCCGCGCCATCGAAATCGGCCTGCTGCCTATTGCCGCCGGCATGATCCTGGCGGCCAGCGGCACGATTCTGAAAGCAGCCCAAGGCGGAGTGTGGGCTTGGGGGACGGCGTTGGCCTGCGCCGCCGTCCTGCTGCTCACCCGCATCAATCCCTTATGGCTATTGGCGGCTGGTGGTCTGCTTTTTGCGTTGACACACGCTGTGACCTGAACCTACCTGGCCCCGTCAATACGTCTTTTTCTGGTCCCCGCTTCGTTCTAAAGTCGATAACGGTATCCCAGAGCGCCTGTCTCTTTCAATAAACGCCGTATTTCCACCTTGATTAAGCGCAATACATTGAGCCGCCAGACCGGCAAGCGGTACAATAGCAGGTCTTTTTACCCCCTTTTACCCACGACATGGCTGTAAATACTGACCAAGCCGTACTAAATCTGGATTCCGCTTCGCTGGGCTATGGCGCTTTCACCGTCCTGGCGGATGTGTCCATGACCGTCCAGAAAGGCCAGGTCGTCGCCATGATGGGGGGGTCAGGTTCCGGAAAAACAACACTTCTACGGGCTGCCACCGGGCAAATCCGTGCCCAGAAGGGGACTGTTACGGTGTTTGGTCAGGATCTGGCCAAGCTGGACGGCGAGGCCCTGCGCCAGACGCGCCAGCGCATGGGTGTCCTGTTTCAGCAAGGCGCCCTGTTCACCGACCTGAACGTGTTTGAAAACGTCGCGTTCCCCCTTCGCGAACTGAGCAACGACTCCGAAGCTGCCATACAGGAACGGGTGCTGGCCAAGCTGGACGCCGTGGGTCTGCGCGCCGCCGCTCATTTAGGTGTGAATGAAATCTCCGGAGGCATGGCTCGCCGGGTTGCTCTGGCTCGCGCCATTGTGCTGGAACCCGAGCTGATTCTGTACGACGAACCTTTCGCCGGGCTGGACCCCATTTCCATGGGCATTACCGCACAACTGATTCGCAACCTGACCGACCGCCTGAACTGTGCCTCGGTACTGATCACGCACGATGTGGCCGAATCCTTTGCGATTGCCGACCAGGTCTACATGGTTGGCCAGGGGCGTTTGCTGACACAGGGCACGCCCGCTGAACTGCGCGCTTCCCAAGACCCCTACGTACAACAGTTTTTGCGTGGTCAGCCCGATGGCCCCATCGCCTTCAATTACCCTGTCACCCCGGCTTTTGAGGCCTGGTTGCAGAATCGGACGACGCGCTCATGAACTTCATTACCGCCCCGATTAGCGCGCTTGGCGCTGCCATACGCAACAGCATTTACGGCTTGGGCGCATTCAGTCGCCTGTTTGCTGCTTTGCTGCTGCGTTCATCGCTGCTGTGGCGTCGCCCACGCCTGGTGTCCCAGCAAATCCACTTCATTGGCAACTATTCGCTGCTGATCATTGCCGTTTCCGGGCTGTTTGTGGGTTTTGTACTGGGTTTACAAGGCTATTACACGCTGAACCGTTATGGCTCCGAAGAGGCCTTGGGCCTGCTGGTGGCCTTGTCCCTGGTGCGTGAGCTGGGACCGGTCGTTACCGCCCTGCTATTTGCTGGCCGGGCGGGCACCTCCCTGACCGCCGAAATTGGCCTGATGAAGGCCGGCGAACAGATTGCCGCCATGGAAGTGATGGCCGTGGACCCCTTGCGCCGCTTGCTGGTACCGCGCTTTTGGGGCGGCATCATTGCCATGCCCATCTTGGCGGCCGTCTTTTCCATGGTGGGTGTGCTGGGCGGCTATATTGTCGGCGTGCAAATGATCGGCATCGATGCGGGCGCTTTCTGGTCACAAATGCAAAACGGCGTCGATGTAATTGACGACGTTCTTAATGGGGTGATCAAAAGCCTGGTCTTTGGCCTGATCGTCACCTTGATTGCGCTCTATATGGGCTGGCATGCCAAGGCCACACCTGAAGGCGTATCTCGCGCGACCACACGCACAGTCGTCAGTGGTGCGTTGGCGGTATTGGGCACGGACTTCCTGCTCACCGCCCTTATGTTCAGTTAACTATTTAGGAATTACTCAGTTATGAATCGCGACAAAACCGATTTCTGGGTTGGCCTGTTTGTCTTGCTGGGGCTGGTCGCACTGGCATTCCTGGCCCTGCGTGCGGGTAACCTCAATTCTTTTTCCTTTGCCAAGACCTACCAGGTCTCGGCCAAGTTCGATAATCTTGGGGGCTTGAAACCCCGCGCGCCTATCAAGGCCAGCGGCGTGGTTGTTGGCCGGGTGAGTTCGATCGGTTTTGACAATCAGGACTTCAAGGCGGTCGTCACCCTGGATATGGATGAACATTACAAGTTCCCTGTCGATACCTCGGCCTCGATTCTGACATCGGGCCTGCTGGGCGAGCAGTACATTGGCCTGACCGCAGGCGGTGACGACAAGGATCTGCAAAGCGGCAGCACCATTACCTATACCCAAAGCGCGGTTGTGCTTGAAGAACTGATCAGCAAGTTCCTCTACAACACAGCCTCCAAGGACGGCGGCTCCAAATCGGAGTGATACAACGCTGCCTCATGCTCATTACAGACGACACAACCATGAATACAACCACCCACCGCTCCTACTCCCTGCCCCGTGCAGTCCGTTTGAGCCTGATCGGTGCCAGCGCAGCACTTGTGGCCGGTTGCGCCAGTGTGCCCAACCCCAATCCCCAGGACCCCTGGGAGAGCATGAACCGCGGCATCTACGCCTTTAACGAAAACGTGGACGGCGCGCTGATCAAACCAATTGCGGAAGGCTATACGGCACTGACGCCCCAACCTGTACGCACATGTATCAGTAACATTTTCAACAACATGGGTGATGCCTGGTCAGCAGTCAACAGCTTCCTGCAAGGCGAGCACGTCGACTTCTTCAATACCCTGGGTCGGGTACTGTTTAACTCCACCATGGGTCTGGGCGGCTGTATCGACGTTGCCACCATGAACGGCTCCAAGCGCATCCCTAACGACTTTGGCGTAACGCTGGGTGTATGGGGTGTCAAATCCGGCCCCTACGTCATGCTGCCCTTCTTCGGGCCCAGCACCGTCCGTGACGGTGTGGCACGCGGCACCAGCTTCCTGGAAGGTTTCTCGTCCACTGGCCCGATCATGGCCATCAAGGATGTCCCCGTACGCAACAGCATCATGGGCCTGTGGGCTGTGGATGCTCGCGCCGGGCTCCTGGACACAGAAAAACTTGTTAACGACATCGCCCTTGACCGCTACAGCTTCATACGCGACGCTTACCTGCAGCGACGTCATGCGATGGTGCAAGCCCGCCGCACCGGCGGTGACACCAGCCAGGATTTGCCTGACTACTCGGACGCAGACGAATAAAAACGCCCTGCCCGCCGACCATTCATCTGGAGTTTTTTATGATTTCCCGTCCCGCCCCGGGCGGGACTGCTTTGCAGTCCTCTCCCTCCCGCCTGTTTTCCTGGATTCTGACCGTCTGTGCGGCCCTGGCCCTGTGTTTGTCCTCGCTAGGCGCACAAGCACAAGCAGCTGATCCCAAAGGCGAGCCCAACAAATTTGTTGAAACGGTCGGCAATCAAGCATTGAAGGTCGTCAAACAAAGCGAGTCCATCCGCAAAGGGGACCGGACTGCCATTCTGGCGGCTGTGAATGAAAACATCATGCCTTACGTGAACCTGGAAAAAACGACCCGTCTTTCCGCCGGTCGCTACTGGCGTCAAGCCAGCCCCGAACAGCGTCAGAAACTGGTCGACGCGTTCAAGGGCACCCTGGTTCGCACGTACAGCGGCGCCTTGTCCCGCGTGGATGACAACACCCAGCTGACTATTTTGCCCTTCCGCGGGGATGCCAGTGCCGACGACGTCGTCGTGCGCTCGTCACTGACCCAGCCCAATGGCGGCCCTGTGGGTGTGGACTACCGCCTGGAAAAAACGGCCGACGGCTGGAAGATTTACGACCTGAACGTGGAAGGCATCTGGCTGATCCAGAACTACCGCAACCAGTTCGCCCAGCAAATTGAGCAAGGTGGTATTGACGGTCTGATTGATGCGCTGAACAAGCAGAACAGTTAAGCCCAGCCGTGGCAAACACGGCGCCTGGGCTGGGGCATTGTTAAGCAGACCAGCGTCGTACTCTATAATAAAGAGCCTGACCACCCCCCAACAGGTCTACGCCAGCGCGTAGGCCTGTTTAGTTAACAAAGACGCCACGGCGACGTCCCGCTTCGCACCACCCGCGTCAGGCCAACTCAATTTGCCATGTCCGCCTTCAAACTTGATAACGTCAGCAAACGCTTTGCCCCCCAACGACGGGGGCTCAAAAGCCTGTTTTCACAACCCCGTGCCGATGCCGGTTTTCTGGCCGTCGATCAGGTCAGCCTGACTATCGAACATGGCGAATTTTTCGGTTTGCTCGGACCCAATGGGGCCGGCAAGACAACCTTGATTTCCATGCTGGCCGGTCTGACCCGTCCCACCAGCGGTCAGGTCAGCGTCTGTGGTTACGATGTGCGTACCCAATACCAGAAGGCACGCCAGTCACTGGGCGTGGTGCCGCAGGAAATTGTGTACGATCCTTTCTTCACAGTCCGGGAAACCCTGCGGCTGCAATCAGGCTACTTCGGCCTGAAAAACAATGACGACTGGATTGACGAGATTCTGGCCAATCTGGCCCTGAGTGACAAAGCCGACACCAATATGCGCGCCTTGTCCGGTGGCATGAAGCGTCGCGTGCTGGTAGCCCAGGCGCTGGTGCATCGCCCTCCGGTCATCATTCTGGACGAGCCCACTGCCGGCGTGGACGTGGACCTGCGCCGCACCTTGTGGGAGTTCATCATCCGTCTGAACCAGCAAGGTCACACCATCTTGCTGACCACCCACTACCTGGAAGAAGCCCAGGCGCTCTGTGGCCGGCTGGCCATGCTCAAAAGTGGCAAAATCGTGGCACTGGACACCACGCAAGCCATCATGGAGCGCGCAGGCGGCCATGATCTGGAGGATGCATTTGTGCGCATCATGCACAACGAAGGAAAAATGGGAGTCGCCCTGTGAACCCAAACCACTCTCCCAAACACTGGGGCGTTCCCCAACACAGTGATACGCCCAGACCCAAAACCGGTACCCTGAGTCTGCCTCCACAACCCAAGATGGGCTCGGGCTTTCCCACCCTGCTGCGCAAGGAGCTGATGCGCTTTTGGAAAGTGGGCTTTCAGACGATTGCCGCCCCGGTACTGACGGCGCTGATGTATCTGCTGATTTTCGCCCATGTGCTGGAAGGCCGCGTCACCGTCTATGACTCCGTGCCCTACACTGCTTTCCTGATCCCGGGCCTGATGATGATGAGCATGCTGCAAAACGCCTTTGCCAACCCCTCATCGTCCTTGATTCAAAGTCGCATCACCGGCAATCTGGTCTTTATTCTGCTGCCGCCGCTCTCGCACCGCGAAATTTTTGCCGCCTACCTGCTTGCCTCCATCGCACGTGGCATCTGTGTGGGGCTATGTGTCTGGCTGGTTTCCCTGTTCTTTGTCTCCTTGCCCATTGCCAAGCCGATGTGGGTATTGGTCTTTGCCATCATGTCTTGCGGCATCATGGGCGCCTTGGGTCTGATCGCTGGTTTGTGGTCCGAAAAATTCGACCAGCTGGCCGCGTTTCAGAACTTTCTGATCATGCCGGCCACCTTTCTGTCGGGCGTGTTCTATTCGATCCATAGCCTGCCGCCCTTCTGGCAAACTGTTTCACACTGGAATCCGTTGCTCTATACCATTGACGGGTTCCGCTACGGTTTTTTCGCCGCCTCGGATATTTCTCCCTGGTTCAGCCTGACCGTTGTCGCCAGCGTCTTTGTTGCGCTGTGTCTGATTTCGCTACGCCTGCTTGCCTCAGGCTATAAATTACGGAATTGATTTCATGTTGCCGACTCCCGAACAAGTTCACCAATACATTGCCGACAACCTGCCCTGTGAACACCTGCAAGTACAAGGCGATGGTTCGCACTTTGAAGCCCTGATCGTCAGCCCCGCCTTTGAAGGTAAACGCCTGATTGCCCGTCACCAACTGGTCTACAAGGCGCTGGGCGACCGGATGAAGGCCGAGATCCACGCCTTGTCCATGCGCACGCTTACCCCCGACGAATACAAGGCCAATCCGAATGGATAAATTACGCATCACAGGTGGCCAGCGCCTGCATGGCGAGATCACCGTCTCTGGCGCCAAAAACGCCGCCCTGCCTATTCTGTGCGCCAGTTTACTGACTGCCGACACGGTCTATCTGGACAATGTCCCGCGTCTGCGCGACATTGACACTACCCTGAAGCTTTTGGGTCAGTTAGGGGTCAGGCAGGAACGCAATGGCACCTTGGAGCTGAACGCAGCCAACATCACCAAACTGGAAGCACCCTACGAACTGGTGAAAACCATGCGCGCCTCCATTCTGGTGCTGGGTCCCCTGCTGGCCCGCTTTGGCGAGGCCCGCGTCAGCCTGCCCGGTGGTTGCGCCATTGGCCAGCGCCCGGTGGATCAGCACATCAAAGGCCTGGCTGCCATGGGTGCGGAAATCCATGTCGAACACGGCTTTGTGAATGCCCGTGCCAAACGTTTGCGCGGTGCAGTGGTGCGTACCGATATGGTGACGGTCACCGGCACAGAAAACCTGATGATGGCGGCCGTTCTGGCTGAAGGCCAAACCATTCTTGAGAACGCAGCGCGCGAGCCCGAAATTATCGATCTGGCCGAACTGCTGATCAAAATGGGCGCCAAGATTCAGGGCCACGGTACCGACCGCATCGTGATTGACGGGATCGAACGCCTGCACGGTGCCAAGCACACCATCTGCCCAGATCGTATCGAAGCAGGAACTTTCCTGTGCGCCGTGGCCGCCACCGGTGGCGAACTGACCTTGCGCAATACCGATGCCGACGCCATGGGCGCCACGCTCGATAAGTTGCGTGAAGCCGGTCTGCATATTGAAACCGGCCCGGACTGGATCAAGGCCAGCATGGAGGGTCGCCCCAAAGCCGTTAGCTTTCGCACCAGCGAATACCCCGGCTTTCCCACTGACATGCAGGCTCAACTGATGGCCTTGAATACCATTGCCGAGGGCACCGCCTCGGTCGTGGAAACCATCTTTGAAAATCGCTACATGCATGTGCAGGAGCTCAACCGCCTGGGCGCGCAGATCGATATCGAAGGTCATATGGCCGTCGTTACCGGCGCTCCCTTCCTGACCGGCGCCAACGTCATGGCAACCGATCTGCGTGCGTCAGCCAGCCTGGTCATTGCGGGCCTGGCGGCCCGGGGTGACACCACCGTCGAACGCATCTACCATCTGGACCGTGGCTACGACCGTATGGAAGCCAAGCTTCAAGCCGTCGGCGCCAATATCGAGCGAATCAGCAGCAAGGAAACCTAATGAGTCCCGCCGGTTTAAATCAACCTCTGACGCTGGCCTTGTCCAAAGGCCGGATTTTTGACGAAACCCTGCCTTTGCTGGAAGAGGCGGGCATCAAGGTACTGGAAAGCCCGGAGACGTCGCGCAAACTCATCCTGCCCACCAACAATCCGGACCTGCGTCTGATTATTGTGCGTGCTACCGACGTGCCCACCTATGTGCAATACGGCGCCGCCCATATCGGGATTGCCGGCAAGGATGTGTTGTACGAGCACATGGAACAGCACCCTGGCGGCCTGTACCAACCGGTGGATCTGAACATCGCCCGATGCCGTCTGTGTGTGGCCGTGGCCGAAGGCTTTGACTACCACTCGGCCGTCAAACAGGGCTCGCGCCTGCGCATCGCCACCAAATACACGCGTGCGGCTCGTGAACACTTCGCCAGCAAGGGCGTGTATGTGGACCTGATCAAGCTGTATGGCTCCATGGAACTGGCCCCGCTGGTCGGCCTGGCCGATGCGATTGTGGATCTGGTCTCCAGCGGCGGCACCCTGCGCGCTAACAAGCTGGTGGAAGTGGAAGACATCACCCCCATTTCCTCGCGTTTGATCGTCAATCAGGCCGCCATGAAAAACCGTGGCGCGCAATTGCAACCCCTGATCGACGCCTTCTCGCGTGCTTCCCTGGACGAGTAAACCCACCCCTTCTTCCCATAAGGGGCAAAACGTCTGTCAATCCTGCTTGTGCAAAAGGCGCAGACCGCCTTTTGCCTGGGCGAAATGTTATACACTGGCCTTTGAACCTTAGCCTTTTCCTGTTGCGACATGTCACTGATCCATCGCCTAACCTCCCAATCCGCCCAGTTCGATGCTGAGCTGCGCACCCTACTGGCTTACGAAGCGTCCGAAGACGAATCGATCGAGCACGCCTGTGCCCAGATCCTGCATCGTATCCAGCATGAGGGAGACACGGCCTTGCTGGACTACACGCAACGCTTTGACCGGCTGACTGTTGAACAGGCCAGCGCGCTGGAAATCCCCAAGGCGGAACTATTGGCCGCTTTGGAGAGTTTGCCGGCCGACCAGCGCAAGGCGCTGGAGCAGGCTGCCGAACGTGTGCGTCGCTACCACGAGCACCAACGCAGCGAAACCTGGACCTATACAGAGCCTGACGGCACGGTGCTGGGTCAGCAAGTCACCCCCCTGGATCGCGTGGGACTGTATGTTCCCGGTGGCAAGGCCGCTTACCCCTCCTCAGTCCTGATGAACGCCATTCCCGCCAAAGTGGCCGGCGTTCCAGAGTTGATCATGGTCACGCCCACACCCGATGGCGTGCGCAACCCCATCGTGCTGGCTGCGGCCGCTCTGGGTGGTGTAGACCGCGTGTTCACCATTGGTGGCGCGCAAGCCGTGGGCGCTCTGGCCTACGGCACAGACACCATCCCGGCGGTCGACAAGATTGTCGGCCCCGGCAATGCCTACGTCGCCGCTGCCAAACGCCGGGTGTTTGGGGTCGTGGGCATCGACATGATTGCCGGCCCGTCCGAGATCCTGATCATCAGCGACGGCAGCGCGCCCGCAGACTGGGTAGCCATGGACCTGTTCTCCCAGGCTGAACACGACGAGCTGGCTCAGGCCATCTTGCTGTGTCCCGATGCCGACTTCCTGGACCAGGTTGAGGCAGCTATCGAACGCCTGTTGCCCACCATGCCACGTGCGGACATCATTCGCCGCAGCCTGTCCGGTCGCGGCGCCCTGATCCATGTCCGCGATCTGGACGAGGCCTGTAAGATCAGCAACCATATCGCGCCAGAACACCTGGAAGTCTCTACCCGGAATGCCCAGGACCTGTTGAGCAAAATCCGCCATGCTGGCGCCATTTTCCTGGGCCCCTACAGTTCCGAATCGCTGGGCGATTACTGTGCCGGGCCCAATCATGTCCTGCCGACGGCACGCACTGCGCGTTTCTCGTCGCCGTTGGGCGTCTACGATTTCCAGAAACGCAGCAGCATTATTCAGGTTTCAGAATCAGGCGCCCAGACACTGGGACCCATAGCCGCTACGCTGGCACAAGGCGAGGGGCTTTACGCCCACGCTGCCAGCGCGCAATTCCGATTGAACCAATCCTGATACCGGCCTTGCCGCCGGCTCTGACATGCGTACCGCCGAGATTACCCGCAATACCAACGAAACCCGCATCCGCGTGGCTGTAAACCTGGACGGCACCGGCCGTCACTCGCTCAACAGTGGCGTGCCTTTTCTGGACCACATGCTGGACCAGATCGCCCGACACGGCCTGATCGATCTGGACGTGCATTGTGAAGGCGATACTCACATCGACGACCATCATACCGTCGAGGATATCGGCATTGCGCTGGGCCAGGCCTTTGCCAAAGCTGTGGGCAGCAAGGCCGGTCTGCGCCGCTACGGACATTCCTATGTTCCGCTGGACGAAGCGCTCTCGCGCGTGGTGGTGGACTTCTCCGGTCGTCCCGGCCTGGTTTATTTTGTGCCCTTCACCCGCGCACGAATCGGCCAGTTCGATGTAGACTTGGCACGCGAGTTTTTCCAGGGCTTTGTCAATCACGCCCTGGTATCCTTGCACATCGATAACCTGCGCGGTGAAAACGCACACCATCAGTGCGAAACCGTGTTCAAAGCCTTTGGCCGAGCATTGCGCATGGCTCTGGAGCTGGACCCACGTAGCGAAGGCGTGGTGCCTTCGACCAAAGGGGTTCTGTAAACGTCCTTCGGACACACATCGTGACCACTATCGCTATTGTCGATTACGGTTCGGGCAACATCTTCTCAGTTGCCCGGGCACTGCATGCCGCCTCACCCGAGGCGCGCGTTGTTCTTGCTCAAACCCCTCAAGCCATTCTGGATGCGGACCGGGTCGTATTACCCGGTCAGGGCGCCATGCCCGACTGCATGGCCCATCTGGACCAGTCCGGCTTGCGTGATGCCTTGCTGACCGCCGCCCGCAGCAAACCCTTGCTGGGTATCTGCGTAGGCGAACAGATGCTGTTCGATTCCAGCCAGGAAGGCAATGTTCCCTGCCTGGGCCTGATTCCCGGACAGGTACGCCGCTTTGAAGGTCCGAATTACAAAAGCAGCGAGCACACCGGCGGCTCCGCATTGAAAGTGCCTCATATTGGCTGGAACCGAGTCCACCAGACTCGGGATCATCCCTTATGGGCGGGCATTGAGGATGGTGCGTTCTTTTACTTTGTACACAGCTACTTTGTCGATCCGCTGCATATAGATCAAACTTGTGGTTCGACGCACTACGGCCAATGCTTTACCTCGGCGATCGCAAACGCTAATATTTTTGCGTTGCAATGCCATCCTGAGAAAAGCGCAGACAACGGCCTGCAACTGTTCCGGAATTTCGCCCACTGGAAGCCATGATTTTTCAAGAAAGCTTCCTGGCGTTTTTCTGACTTTTTCCGACCCAGTATTTCTTACGTTTTTTACGGCTAAAGACCATGCTTTTGATTCCCGCCATCGACCTTAAAGACGGGCGTTGTGTGCGCCTTCGCCAGGGTGACCTGGACGATGCCACTATTTTCTCGGATGATCCGGCCAAAATAGCAACACAGTGGCTAGAGCAAGGGGCCCGACGCCTGCATCTGGTGGATCTGAACGGCGCCTTTGCCGGAAAACCCAAGAACAGCGAGGCCATCAAGTCCATTATTGCAGCCGTCGACGGTGAGATTCCCGTGCAGATCGGTGGCGGCATCCGCGACCTGGACACCATCGAGCGCTACCTGGACGCCGGCATGAGCTACGTCATTATCGGCACCGCCGCGGTCAAAAGCCCCGGTTTCCTGCAGGATGCCTGCAGCGCCTTTCCCGGCAGCATCATTGTTGGTCTGGACGCCCGTGATGGCAAAATCGCCACCGACGGCTGGAGCAAGCTGACCCGCCACGACGTACTGGACCTGGCCAAGAAATTTGAAGACTACGGCTGCGAATCCATTATTTATACCGATATTGGCCGTGATGGCATGCTGAGCGGCGTGAACATCGAAGCCACTGTCAAGCTGTCCCAGCATGTCAAGATTCCCGTCATCGCTTCGGGTGGTGTCACCAATCTGAAAGACATCGAAGAGCTGTGCGCGGTCGAGCACGAAGGGATTGAAGGCGTCATTTTGGGACGCAGCATCTACGAAGGCACCCTGGATTTTGCCGAGGCACAGACATTTGCTGACGAGTACCCGGCATGAGCCAGGTTGCTGCCAACGAATTAGCCTGCCGCATTATCCCCTGTCTGGATGTCACCGCCGGTCGGGTGGTCAAGGGGATCAACTTTGTGGATCTGGTCGATGCAGGTGATCCGGTCGAGATCGCCCGCAAATACAACGATCAGGGTGCCGACGAGCTGACTTTCCTGGACATTACCGCCACCTCGGATAACCGCGATCTGATTTTGCCCATCATCGAACAGGTGGCCAGCCAGATCTTCATCCCTTTGACGGTCGGTGGCGGTGTTCGCGAAGTGGCTGATATCCAGCGCTTGCTCAATGCCGGTGCGGACAAGGTTTCCATCAACAGCGCTGCCATCAGCAACCCTGATCTGGTACGTGCGGCCAGTGACCATCATGGCAAGCAGTGCATGGTTGTCGCCATCGATGCACGTCGTGTCAGTACCGGCAATGAGGCTCCCCGCTGGGAAGTCTTTACCCACGGCGGACGTCGCGGGACCGGACTGGATGTGGTGGAATGGGCCGCGAAAATGGCCGAATACGGTGCCGGCGAACTGCTGCTGACCAGCATGGATCGCGACGGCACCAAGTCCGGATTTGACCTTGAGCTGACTCGTGCTGTGGCCGATGCCGTCTCTGTGCCCGTCATTGCCTCGGGCGGAGTCGGTGGACTGCAGGATCTGGCCGATGGGGTGATCAAGGGCGGCGCCAGCGCCGTACTGGCCGCCAGCATTTTCCACTATGGTCAACACACTATTGCCGAAGCCAAAGCGTTCATGGCTGCGCAGGGTATTCAGGTGCGACGCTAATGGCTGACTTACCGGCTTGGCTGGCTGAAATTCGCTTTGATGAACACGGCTTGATCCCCGCCATTGCGCAAGACCAGGCAACGGGCAAAATCCTGATGGTCGCCTGGATGAACCAGGAGTCCTTGCAAGAGACCGTCAGCACGGGTCGTGCCGTGTATTGGTCGCGCTCCCGCCAGCGTCTGTGGCGCAAGGGCGAGGAGTCCGGTCATGTTCAACATGTCAGCGACTTGCGCCTGGATTGCGATGGCGACGTTATTTTGCTCAGCGTGGAACAACTTGGCCAGATTGCCTGCCATACCGGGCGGGAAAGCTGCTTTTATCGTCAGCTGCAAGGCCAGAGCGATCAGGCACAATGGGTAACGGTCGATCCTGTACTGAAAGACCCGGAGCATATTTACCGATGAGCGAACAACCTACCGTCGAGACCATTCTCGACCACCTTGGCCGGACCTTGAAATCCCGTTTACCTGCTCAAGGGGGTGACCCGTCCTCATCCTACGCCGCCAAATTGCTGGCCAAAGGTCCGGATGCATTCTTGAAAAAGATTGGCGAAGAGGCAACCGAGCTGGTCATGGCCGCCAAGGATCAGGAGCGCGAGCGTATTGTCTACGAAACGGCAGATCTGTGGTTTCATAGTCTGGTGGCGCTGACCTATTATGGTCTGGAGCCTCGCGATGTACTCACAGAGCTGTTGCGCCGCGAGGGCACATCGGGCCTGGAAGAAAAAGCTTCGCGACCTAAGGATCAGGTGTAATCCTGTCATCTAGTCGCGCTACACTGTCCGAATACCTAGATTTTCAGCATTCGCCTGGCGAATGCTTCGCTACCGAGGTTGCTATGAGCGAGAACTGTCTGTTTTGTAAAATTGCTGCCGGTCAGATTCCGTCCAAAAAAGTGTACGAGGACGAAGACTTTCTGGCATTTCACGACATCAACCCCGCCGCTCCAGTTCATATTCTGGTCATTCCCAAAAAACACGTCGTCTCCATGCAGGACGTCTCGAACCAGGATAGCGAATGGTTGGGTAAAATGATGGCTTTGGCACCTTCCCTGGCCGCACAGGCTGGTTGTCGCCCCGGCCCCGAAGGCGGTTTCCGTATTGTCATCAACAACGGTTTGGATGGCGGACAGGAAATCAACCATTTACACATGCACATCTTGGGCGGTGAGCGCCCATGGCAACAACGCGCAGCCATGGCTGCTTAAGGGAGATACATTATGGGTAGCTTTAGCATTTGGCACTGGCTGATCGTTCTGGTCATCGTCGCCCTGGTTTTCGGCACCAAAAAACTGCGCAACATTGGCTCGGACCTGGGCGGCGCAGTCAAGGGTTTTAAAGAAGGCATGAAAGACGTGGGTGAAGAAGAAAAAACACCCGAAAGCGTCAGCCAGCGTGCTGCAGATTCTCAAACGATCGACGTTCAGGCCAAGGAAAAGTCCGATCGCGCCTGACCCCCTTCTTGTGTGAGTCTGAATGTTTGATGTCAGCTTTAGCGAGCTGCTCCTGATTGGAGTGGTCGCCCTGATCGTCATCGGTCCCGAACGTCTGCCCAAAGTAGCGCGCACCGTAGGCCATTTGCTTGGCCGCGCGCAGCGCTACGTCAACGAGGTCAAGACCGATATCCAACGCGAAATCAATCTGGATGAGGTCAATAAACTCAAAGACCAGATGGAGGAAGCTGCCCGCTCGGTACGCAGTTCGGTCGAAGACACGGGCAAAAGCATCAGCCAGCCTCTGACCGAAGCACGCGATACCCTGCACAATGCGTCGGAATCGGCACGCAAGGCCTTTTCGGATACGTCCGAAAGCGCCCCTGCCACGCCCGACGCTCCTTTGGCAGAACCGGCCATCAAGCCGCCGGCCCCGGATGCAGCCGCCCAGCCAGCGCCTCATGCGCCGGCCAGTGACGACGCTCCCCGTCCTACGGATGCTCCCGCCCAACCCTCTAAAGGACCAACGGCATGAGCACCGAAACGCCTCAAGAAGATACGTTTATCTCCCACCTGGTCGAGCTGCGCACACGTTTGTTGCGCGCAGTCATCGCCGTGGTAGGGATATTTATTGTGTTGTTCACTTATCCGGGCGCCTCAGCCATTTATGATGTGCTGGCCCAGCCCATGATGAGCTCCCTGCCAGAAGGGACCCGCATGATCGCCACCGGGGTCATCACCCCCTTTATGGTGCCGGTCAAGGTCACCTTGATGGCCGCTTTTGTGCTGGCCTTGCCCATCGTGCTGTACCAGGCCTGGGCTTTTATCGCCCCTGGCCTCTATAACCACGAGAAGAAACTGGCTCTGCCCCTGATCATGACCAGCACGCTGCTGTTCATCGCCGGGATGGCCTTTTGCTATTTCGTCGTATTTCGCACGGTCTTTCACTTCATCGCGTCGTTTGCCCCGCAATCGATCACGCCCGCCCCTGACATCGAAGCCTACCTGGGCTTTGTCATGACGATGTTCCTGGCCTTTGGCATTACGTTTGAAGTGCCTATCGCCGTTATCCTGCTGGTAAAAACCGGGGTGGTCACGGTGGCCAAGCTGCGTGAAATCCGTGGCTACGTCATCGTGGGCGCCTTCGTGATTGCCGCCATCGTGACGCCTCCCGATGTGGTCAGTCAACTTCTGTTGGCAGCGCCACTGTGCCTGCTCTACGAATTAGGCATCCTGGCCGCCAGCCTGATCAAGAAACGGGAAACAGAAAGTAGTGAAAGTCGGGAGCTGGACCTGTAAGCCCCTAGGCGTACCACAGGACATCCCTGCATCACCCCGACCCAAAAATATGGCTCTCCGTGCGGCCCTGGACAGGGCAAGGCAAGAGAGCCATTTTTTTATAGCCACCTCATACCCACACCGGAGCGTCAGGCCAATGGGCAGCCCGTATGCATCATGGCAAAGCCGCGGCGACCCAGTCTCCACCAGGAAAGCAGCGCCCAGACGCTCTGAGCGACTCCCCTCTGGCCTAAGCGCCCCTCATGCAAGGGGAGCCGTAGCCTCCCTCCTTATTTGCGCACTTGCGGCCGCATACCAACCTTGACGGGGACATCCAGTTCCTTGCCCTCGCGCAGCACACTCAAGGTCACGATTTGCCCGGGCTGCACCGGACCGATCTGGTTGAGCAGATCAATCGAATCAGCCACAGGCTGACCATTCAAGCGCAGCACAATATCCCCCACCAACAAATGCGCCTCGGCAGCCGGTCCATGACGCTGCACGCTGGCGATAATTACCCCCGCATCATTTTTCAGCTTGAAGCTCTTGACCAGATCGGGGGTGATGTCCTGCGGCTCCAGCCCCAGCCAACCCCGCGTCACTTCGCCATTACGAATAATCTCGTCCATAATGGCCAGCGCTGTCGAAGCGGGAATGGCAAAGCCGATTCCCAGCGACCCACCCGTTTCGGAATAAATGGCGGTATTGATGCCCACCAAGCGGCCTGCCGCATCCACCAGGGCCCCACCGGAATTGCCCGGATTGATCGCCGCGTCTGTCTGGATAAAGTTCTCGTAAATATTGATGCCCAGGCGATTGCGGCCCAGTCCCGACACAATGCCCATCGTAGTGGTTTGCCCCACTCCAAAGGGATTGCCAATCGCCAGTACAACATCTCCCACCTGCAACTGATCCTGAGACCGGGCGCGAATCACCGCCAGCTTGGGCAGATCGACCTTAAGCACGGCCAGATCACTTTCCGGGTCCGAACCAATCAGGCGGGCCTTGGCCTGACGGCCATCGGACAAAGCCACCTCTATCGCATCCGCCGCCTCGATCACGTGGTAATTGGTCAGGATATAGCCCTGTTCGTGTACGATCACGCCCGAACCCAGGTTGATGGTGGAACGTCGTCCCATCAGATCAGGCAGTTCACGGAACAGACGCTGCAAATCAGGGTCTTCCAACAAGGGAGAATTGCCTTCCAAATGCTTGCTGGTGTACACATTAACGACAGCAGGCGCGGCACGGGTTACCGCCAAGGCATACGACACGCGGCCTTCCTGAGCAACAGGCGCCTGAACGACGGGGGCCGGCGCAGGCAGCACCGCCCTGCTCGTATCACGGGCCGGTGTCTGTGGGGCTCCCAGCCATTGAGGTCGCAGCGTCACCACAATAAAAAAGCCCGCCAGACAGATCGTTACCGCTTGAGCAAACACTAGCCACAATCGACGCATAGCACTCTTTCAGATAAGGAATTCCATGACTCAGGTTTCAACGGCCGAGCTGACCGACTGGCTCAACAGCACCTTGGATATCGCCCGCTTCAAGGACTACTGTCCCAATGGACTCCAGGTCGAAGGCAAGCCCTATATTGGCAAACTCGTCACGGGGGTGACAGCCTCGCTGGCGCTGATTGACGCCGCTATTGCCCGCCAGGCGGACGCTATTCTGGTGCACCACGGCTGGTTCTGGAAAAACGAAAATCCGTGCATTGTGGGCACTCGAAAAACTCGTATCGAACGCGTCCTGTCGCATCAGCTTAACCTCTTGGGCTACCACTTGCCCCTGGACGCCCATCCCCAGTTCGGCAACAACGCTCAATTAGCCCGGCAATTGGGTATTGAGGTCCTGCGTGACGCAAACGGCCTGCCCCAAACCTGTGGTCCAGATGGACTGGTCTGGCTGGGCGAATTGCCAACCCCCGTTTCATTGGAAACATTCGGCCTGACAGTTTGCAATAATTTACAACGCAAACCTCTGATTGTTGGTGATTTACAACGGAAAATACGCCGCGTGGCCTGGTGTACTGGGGGTGCGCAAGGTTTTATTGAAAGCGCCGTGGCAGCACAAGCCGATCTTTACATCAGCGGCGAGGCGTCGGAGCAAACCTTCCATAGTGCTCAGGAAAACGATATTGCCTTCATGGCCGCAGGGCATCATGCGACCGAACGGTATGGTGCTAAAGCCCTGGGAGAGGAAATTGCCCGTCAGTTTGGCATCGCCGTAGAGTTCATCGACCTGGACAACCCGATCTAACCGGAGCAAAAACCGGTACATATGACTTTGAACAAGCTTTAAAGACTCGCATGGCTAGACAAGCCCAGCCCATGAAAGGCTAAAATCAGGCAACCGGCGCGGGCGAACTTGACCCCGCCGGTCGGTTTACATAAACAAAAAGGTGCCGAAAGGCACCTTAAAGCTTTGATAAGTTTGGGCTTTTATTTTTTCAGCGAATCCCTGATCTCGCGCAGCAACAGCACGTCTTCAGGGGTTGGCTCGGGTACGGCCTCAGCAGCCTCAGCCTTGGCCACCGTGGCACGCATGCGGTTAACCATCTTGACCATGCAAAACACCACGAAGGCCAGCAAGATGAAGTTGATGAAAATGGTCAGGAAGTTACCCCAGGACAAAACAACGGCCCCCGCCGCATTCAAAGCTTCCAGGGTTTGAGGACCGGTATAGCCCTCTGGTGTACGCAAGACCGTGAACTGGTTGGTAAAATCCACCTCGCCGCCAAGGATGAAACTGATGACGGGCATGACGATGTCTTTTACCAGCGAGTCGATAATCTTGCCGAAGGCAGCTCCGATAATGACACCGACCGCCAGGTCCATCATGTTGCCCTTAACGGCGAACTCCCGGAATTCGTTAAGAAAACCTCGAGCCTTGTTCATATGTTCACCTTTGATCAAGTTATGCTGCGCTGGGTAAAGCGTATAATGTGCGGTTGAATAATATACCCAGGCCCAAATCCGTAAATTGTGGTATTGCCCGAGTCGGGCAGGAATAAGGATACTAGAATGAGTCAGAATACGACACAGCCCGATGCCAGAGGCGCGGTTGATCTCAACCTTCCGCCCGATCCTTCGCGCCGCACCTGGGTCGCCACCGCCTGTGCATTAGGTGGTGTCGCTGGTGTGGCGACAGCTGTTCCCTTTGTCAGCTCCTTTGCTCCTTCCGAGAAAGCAAAAGCGGCCGGCGCTCCCGTAGAGGTCGATATTTCCAGCATCGCCCCCGGTGAGATGCGCACCGTGGAATGGCGCGGGAAACCGGTCTGGATTCTGCACCGTACCCAAGAGCAGCTGGACGCCTTGCCCAAGCTGGACAGCCAGCTGGCCGACCCTGACTCGGATCGCCCCGGTTACACCCCCGCGTACGCCAAGAACGAATACCGTTCGCGTCGCCCCGAAATCTTTATCTGTATCGGTATTTGCACCCACCTGGGCTGCTCCCCTACTCCGCATCTGGCCGCCGGCGCTGGCCCGGGTCTGCCTGGTGGTTGGGAAGGTGGTTTTCTGTGCCCCTGCCACGGTTCCACGTTTGACCTGGCCGGCCGCGTCTACAGCAACAAGCCCGCTCCAGACAATCTGGAGATCCCGCCTTATGAGTTCTCGGCCGACGGCATGATGGTCACCATCGGCGTGGACGAAAACAACAAGGCCTAAGGCGGCTGCAACCCAATACGTACTATTTAAAAAGATAAAGGAGCCGTTTCATGGCTGGCGAGAAAACCGTCGAAACGACAGGACTCTTGGGATGGATTGACAGGCGCTTCCCCCTGACATCCATGTACAAAGAGCACATGTCAGAATACTACGCGCCGAAGAACTTCAACTTCTGGTACTTCTTTGGCTCTCTGGCACTGCTGGTGCTGGTTATTCAGATCGTGACCGGTATTTTCCTGGTCATGAACTACAAGCCCGATGCCAAGCTGGCGTTTGAATCGGTCGAATACATCATGCGTGAAGTGCCGGGCGGCTGGATCATCCGCTACATGCACTCCACCGGCGCTTCCATGTTCTTCGTGGTGGTGTACCTGCACATGCTGCGCGGCCTGTTCTACGGCTCGTACCGCAAACCACGTGAGCTGGTCTGGATTTTTGGCGTCGCCATTTTCCTCTGTCTGATGGCTGAAGCCTTCATGGGCTACCTGCTGCCCTGGGGCCAGATGTCCTACTGGGGTGCCCAGGTGATTGTTAACCTGTTCTCGGCCATTCCATTCATTGGTCCTGACCTGGCTATTTTCATCCGTGGCGACTACGTGGTCTCCGACGCCACCCTGAACCGCTTCTTTGCTCTGCACGTGATTGCTGTGCCTCTGGTCCTGCTGGGTCTGGTGGTCGCTCACCTGATCGCCCTGCACGAAGTCGGCTCCAACAACCCCGACGGCGTGGAAATCAAGAAAGGCCCCAAAGACGCTCAAGGTCGTCCTTTGGATGGCATTCCCTTCCACCCCTACTACACCGTCCATGACATTCTGGGCGTGGCAGGCTTTCTGATCGTGTTCGCTGCGATCGTGTTCTTTGCCCCTGAAATGGGCGGCTACTTCCTGGAGTTCAACAACTTCAGCCCCGCCGACGCACTGAAGACGCCTCCGCACATTGCACCGGTCTGGTATTTCACGCCTTTCTACTCCATGCTGCGCGCAACGACCGCCGACTTTACCTGGGTTCTGGCCGGTGCTTCCGTGCTGGGCGCTCTGGTGCTGTTCGTCAAGGGCAAGCTGCCCGGTATCTGGCGCCTGGCCGTACCGGCCATCCTGATTGCTGTTGCCGTTTTGCTGCGTGTCATTGACGCCAAGTTCTGGGGCGTGGTGGCCATGGGCGGTACGGTCGTGATCCTGTTCTTCCTGCCTTGGCTGGATAAATCGCCTGTGAAGTCGATTCGCTACCGTCCTACCTGGCATAAAGTGCTGTACGCGATTTTCATCATCAACTTCCTGATCCTGGGTTACCTGGGCACGCAGGCCCCGAACGACCTGTTCAACCTGCTGAGCCAGATCGGTACGGTGATCTACCTCGCTTTCTTCCTGCTGATGCCAGTATGGAGCCGCATGGGTACGTTCAAACCCGAACCTGATCGCGTGACTTTCCGCCCTCACTAGGCCCCCAACACGAAACGGAATGACCATGATTAAAAAACTGCTTGGCGCTCTGGCCTTGTCCCTTACCTGCACGGTGGCTGGTGCCGCCGGAGGTGGCTATGCCCTGGAGCGCGCGCCCGACCGCATGAATGACATGGCGGCCTTGCAAAATGGCGCAAAACTGTTTGTGAACTACTGTCTGAACTGTCATAGCGCCAACTCCATGCGCTACAACAAGCTGACAGAGATCGGCCTGACTGAAGAGGACATCAAAAAGAACCTGCTGTTCTCCTCGGACAAGGTGGGTGATCTGATGAAGATCGCCATGACCCCTGAAATGGGCAAGAAATGGTTTGGCGCAGCCCCACCAGACCTGTCCGTGATTGCCCGTGCCAAGTCCACCAACCTGGGCCCCAGCGGCGCAGACTACATCTACACCTACTTGCGCACGTTCTACCGTGACGTCTCGCGCCCAACAGGCTGGGACAACCTGGTTTTCCCAAGCGTGGGGATGCCTCACGCACTGTGGGAGCGCCAGGGTGGGGTAACCATGAACCGCACTACCGTGGCTCAGGAAGCCAAGGATGACGGCAGCAAGGAATGGGTCAAGACCACCGCCACCTACGATCCTGCCGGCTTCTCCAACGTCAAGAAAGAAGTGTTGGCCGACTACACGGGCCACGCGACTGACACCGTCAAGCTTGAGCCCGTTAACGCCAAGGCCGCTGCCAAATACGACAGCGATGTGGCTGACCTGGCCAACTTTATGGACTGGATGGCCGAACCTGTGCAACTGGAGCGCAAAAAGATCGGCGTGGGCGTGATGCTGTTCCTGCTCTTGTTCTTTGCCGTTGCATGGCGACTGAACAGCGTTTTCTGGAAAGACATCAAGTAAAACGCTATGCTAGACGGGCAGGCTTGACTAGTCTGCCCGGCTCTTTATTGTTAAAACCCCTTGCAGGGTTTTGAATCCTGAGCCGTGAGGCTCTTGTTTTTATTTCTACGACTGGAATCTCCTACCATGATGGTGCTCTACTCTGGAACAACTTGCCCATTCTCACAGCGCTGCCGTTTCGTGTTGTTTGAAAAAGGCATGGATTTCGAGATCCGCGACATCGACTTGTACAACAAGCCTGAAGATATCGCCGTCATGAACCCCTACGGACAGGTGCCAATCCTGGTAGAACGTGACCTGATCTTGTACGAATCGAACATCATCAATGAATACATTGATGAGCGCTTCCCCCATCCACAGCTAATGCCCGCAGATCCCACCATGCGTGCCCGCACACGCTTGTTCCTGTACAACTTTGAAAAGGAACTGTTTGTGCATGTGGCGGCTCTGGAGGATCGTCGCAATGCCGATGCCAAGGCCCAGGAACAGGCCCGTCAGCAAATCCGCAATCACCTGTCCCAACTGGCGCCCATCTTGCTCAAGAACAAGTACATGCTGGGTGAAGAGTTCTCCATGCTGGACGTGGCGATCGCTCCTTTGCTCTGGCGTCTGGACCACTACGGCATTGAACTGCCCAAGAGCGCTGCTCCGGTGCAAAAGTATGCCGAACGCGTGTTCTCGCGTCCGGCCTACATTGAAGCACTGACTCCCTCCGAAAAAGTCATGCGTCGCTAATCGATTATGCAAGAAACCTCGACCAAGCCTTACCTGTTGCGCGCGCTGCACGAATGGTGTTCAGACCACGGGTACACCCCTCATATCGTGGTGACGGTGGATGCCAATACCGTCGTCCCGCGAGGCCATATTCAGGATGGTCAAATCACCCTGAATATTGGTCATCTGGCCACCAACGGCCTGATTCTGGGCAACGAATACATTGAATTTCAGGCACGCTTTGGCGGCGTGACGGAAGACATATTCGTGCCTGTAGCCGCCGTCTCGGCCATTTACGCACGTGAAACCGGTGCCGGCATGGGTTTTGAAGTCATGGAGTCCGAGCCCTACCCACAAGGCGACGCACCAACTGCTGTCGCTCCTGAAACGACAACAGAAGCACCCGCTGCCAGAAAAGACGCTGACAAGGTTTCGCACCTCAAGATCGTCAAGTAAGGCGAGGTCGACGCAGAAAAACATAGAGCCCCGCATGGGGCTCTATGTTTTTGGCACTACGTCCCGGTTAGACGCTACGACCGCCGCGCTCGCCCCTTAGCCTTGCTGCACCGCCTCAGCCTGATTACGACGGCGTCCAGCGGCCACACGCCACTCCAGAAGGCTCTTGAGCATCACTGACACAATAGCGAATACCGCCAGCAGTGCAGCCGCGGTAAAGGCCGCAGCCGCCTTGTTATCATTGTTGAGCTGATCGACCAGCAAGGACAGGGTCAAGGTCTGGTTCATGATGGTGCCCGACACAACAGATACCGCACCAAATTCGCCAATAGCTCGCGCATTGGTCAGCACGACGCCGTACAGCAGCGCCCATTTGATATCCGGCAAGGTAACGTGCCAGAAGATTTGCCAACCATTGGCCCCCAGACTTAAGGCGGCCGCCTGCGCATCCGAACCTTGAGCCTGCATGACGGGGATCAGAATACGGGCGACATACGGGGTCGTCACGAAGATGGTCACCATCAAGATCCCGGGCCAGGCAAACATCAACTGAATATCCCGTGCGCTTAACCACTGCCCCAGCGACGACTCTACCCCATAGACCACGAGGTAACACAAACCTGCCACCACCGGGGAAACCGCGTAAGGCAGGTCCACCAGGGTACTTAACAAGCGACGGCCACGAAACTGGTAGTGCGTCAGACACCAGGCCAGCAAGATGCCGAACACCATGTTCAGCGGTACCGTCAGCACCGCCACGAACAAGGTCAGCCCGATGGCGTGGAGCATATAGTCCTCTTGCAGATTGCTCCACAAAGCGGGCAAGCCATCACCCAGCGCTTTGGAGAAAATCAGCACCAAGGGAACAACAAGCAAACCGAGCACCAGCCCGATGCCCACCGTCAGGATCAAGCGGTCTGCCAGGCTCTTAGGTGGTTTTCTCATGACGCCCTCCGCTGCCAGCCTAACAGGCGATTCTGCACCAGCTGCAGGCTAAACAGCAGCAGCAGGGAAGCGATCAGGATCACCGAGGCAATCGCCGCTGCCGCCGGGTAATTGAACTCTTGCAAGCGCACAAAAATCATCAAAGATGAAACTTCGGTTTTGAAAGGAATATTGCCCGCAATCATAATGACGGCGCCAAACTCTCCCAGGCTACGGATAAAAGCTTGCGAGGCTCCCGTCACCAAGGCAGGAATCAAAGGCGGAAACACGACTTTGCTAAAGGTCTGCCACCCGCTCGCACCCAGTGTATGGGCGACTTCCTCGTACTCCGCACCCAGTTCCTCAATGACAGGCTGCACAATGCGCACCACAAAGGGCAAACTGGTAAAAGTCATGGCCAGAACAATACCGGGGTATTGATAAGCGACCTTCCAGCCCTCCGGCAGGAACTGGCCAAACCAGCCGCCCGGCACAAACAGGGTTGCCAGGGTCAAGCCAGCCACAGACGTCGGCAGCGCAAAGGGCAAATCCACCAAGGCGTCGATCAGCCGACGCCCTGGAAACTCAAAGCGTGTAATGATCCAGGCGATGATAAAGCCCACCACACTGGCGATCACGGTGGAATAAAAGGCGGCACTGACCGTGACCTGGTAACTGCTGACAACGCGCTTGTCAGTGATTGCGCGCCAATAATCGGCCAGGCTCATGTCGCTGACGTACATGAACAGGGCCGACAAAGGCAAAAGCACGATAATGGACAGGTACAGGACGCTAAAGCCAAAGCTCAGCCCAAAACCCGGCATAACGGGGCGATGCAAAAAAAAGAGGGGCTTTAGCGCAGTCTTCACCCCGGAAGCCTGCGCTTCGCCCACAAGAGTACGGCTCATGAATTATTTCGCCAGCAACTGATCCAATACCCCGTTAGCGGCAAAGTGACGGCTTTGAATCTCAGTCCAGGGGCCCAGAACGTCGGTGGGATTGATCAGCTTGACGGGCGCATATTTGGATTCGAATTCCTTGGCAACCGCCGGGTCCGTCACCCGATAGTTAAAGCCGGCCAGCAAGCGCTGAATTTCGGGGGTGTACTGAAACTTCAGGTACTCGGTCGCTTCCTTGCGCGTGCCTTTCTGATCCACTACCCGATCAACCACCGCCACGGGAAACTCGGCCAGAACACTGACAGGAGGCACCACCACTTCCAGCTCGCTGCCCTTGAACTCTTCGCTGCCAGCAATGTTGAGCACTTCGGACTCAAAAGTCAGCAGCACATCGCCCTGGCCGTTCTGGGCGAAAGCCACAGTCGCACCCCGACCGCCAGTGGGAAAACTCTCTACATTGCCCAACACCTTGGCCACGAACTGCTTGATCTTGGCCTCATCGCCACCGAACGCCTCGTTGGCATACAGCCAGGAAGCCAGATAGGTATAGCGTGCATTGCCCGAGGTCTTGGGGTTAGGGAATACCAGTTTCACATCATCGCGCACCAGATCATCCCAAGACTGAATGTTCTTGGGATTGCCCTTGCGCACCAAAAAGGCGATGGTGCTGTAGTAAGGGGAGCTGTTGTTGGGGAACTGCTGGGCCCAATCCTTGGCTACTGCGCCGCGCTCGGCCAAGAACTCAATATCGGTTACCTGGTTAAAGGTGACGGTATCAACTTTCTTGCCTTGAATAATGTCTTGGGCCTGACGGGAGGTCCCGGCAAACGACTGGTCAATCTTGATGTCTTGGCCTGTAGTCGCTTTCCAGTGCTCGACAAACTTGGGGTTGATCGCCGCAAAGGTTTCGCGCGCCACGTCAAACGAGGCGTTCAACAACGTAACCTGGGCACTGGCTGTACCTCCCAGCAACGAGGCCAACAACAAGGCAGAGCCAACAACAGACTTCAATTTCATGGTGTTCCCCACAGTTCCCTGACGCAACCTTCCAGGCGCGGCATTCATGTTCAATCGCGTGCTATCTATATAAGCACAGCTTGGATAGATCAAATTATGAGTAGGGAAAAAGGCATTTAAAACGACATTTTCATCATGCCCTTATAACCAGAACCTATCTATGCACCCCGTTTTCACACTTCGGCTCCTAGCAATCTGTGCCTGGTGATTGCTTCTTTGGAAAAAATACGGCTATAATCATCAATTCGCCGGCTTAGCTCAGTTGGTAGAGCAGCGCACTTGTAATGCGAAGGTCGAGGGTTCAACTCCTTTAGCCGGCACCACGAATATCAGCGGTTTACCGCATAAAAAGGGTCCCCAGAAATGGTGGCCCTTTTTTTATGCTGTTTTTCTGCCTACTTCTTGCCTGCTGTTGGTTCTGACGGGCAGACAAAGCGCCTGACCAGAGTACCTGGCCCCGATGGTTAGGTCGGCACTTCCAGGCAGGGCGTGGCTCGCCGCCTGGCAAGCAGCCCAGCAACAGCAACAGCAACAGCAACAGCAATCATAGTTTACGGGCACCATTAGCCTGTCTCTCGAAGCGACACCACTCAGCTCGCCCCCACCCTGCAGTCACCAGAAGAAAAGAGGCCGACGCCCTCATAGGGCGTCTGTTGGGCCTGGCCACGAGCCCAGTCCGCCATACCATTTCATTACTGCAGCGCCTTCAATTTGGATATATGTCTATAGCTGACATTTATCACTCGTTTTTATTATTAAGTTTTTACTTATGATTAATGATTTATCATTTATTAATAATTTCTTATATCAATAATTAAACCAATAAAAACCATGCGCAGTTTTTACTTTTAAATCATTTTTTATTTATTAGCCACCGCATAATAAGGCAATTGACAAACCCAATGTTTTATACAACTTTTTTGCACGGTGAGTTATTATTCAATCACGCAAAAATAGCGTCCTTATTGATTAATTCCCAGATCTCAAAATAACCTCTGGGAATCTTAGTGAAAGTTTCTTACGTCCTCATCCCAGCAATGCTTTTCTCGATTCAGTACACAGAGCTCATCTTGCTGCTCTTAAGCCCTACTTGTTCTGCTGTCTCGACATTCAAACCGCTACGTTTTAAACCTTTACTATCAGCCACTTAAGAATCCCCATCAAAACTCACAAGCAAAAAAATGCCAGGCTTGACCCACACCCAGCCCCGCTATTTTTGCTTAGGAAAAGGGGACCGGCTATTTCAGGCAGCATGCAGCACGCTCTATAGGAATAACATTCTTTTCATCTGTTTGTACCCCTAATAAAACCTGCTGCTATTGATAGCAAGTTCATCCATAGGTCCTCATTAGGTTCGCCTTTATATAAATTTAAAGCAGTGAATGCTTCTAATGCTAAACAGTCCAGGATTGCTTTCTAATGTCAGAACTCCACGCACGCAGCACTCAACATAACGGCCAGCTAGATCTGGTACAGCTTCTTCGAAGGTTTTGGGAAAAGCGCGCCCTATTTCTGCGTTTCTTCTTCGCCGGTGTCGTACTAGCCACCATTTATGCCCTTGTTGCCAAAGAACAATGGACATCCGTGGCGTACGTCAGCGCACCACGCGTAGAACAAATCAGCGCTTACCTGGACCAACGTCGCGCCATGGCGCGAGTAACAGGCAACCAGACCATTGACACGCATGCACTGAGCTCCTTGCTATTTAGTGCATTTGTCACACAAGCTGCCATTTCCAGAAACCAATGGGCCTACCTGAGTGAGAGCGATTACTACAAACAACAGCTGACAGGCGATCAGAGAGCCGACCGCCTCTTACTGCTGGAACTGGTAGATCAGCTCAAGATCAAGGCCCCTGAGCATGATGTCATTGCGCCCTATTACAGGTTCTCCTTTAGTGCGACCAGCGCAGAGCAGGCCCAGGAAGTGCTGAACGGCTATCTGGACTGGGTAAACGCACTGGCATTTGAACAAGTCGATAAAGAATTCAACGACCAGCTCAATGCCCAGATACTGTCTCGACAAACGGATCTTCACAACATTGAATTCAAGCTGATGACGGACCGCCAGCACAGCATTGAAAATCTGGAGGCCGCCCTGCATACAGCCAAACTTGCCGGCATCAAGGACTATATCGTTGCCAGACAGACGGAAGGGGCCACCGTCATTGAGCTTAGCGATAGCAAACGCCTATTCATGCTCGGTGAAAAGTACCTGAGCGCTGAACTTGAGACCTGGGCCAGATCACCTATTATTTACCCGCCTAATTACTTTGAGATCAAGCGGGAACTTGAGCAACTTGAACCGCTGCGACACTATAAAGTCAACAGCCTTTTATATTTCACTCAACGTCCCCCTACCCTTCCCTTAAAGCGTGACAAGCCTATGCGTGCGCTAATTGTCATTCTGGGGGGCTTATCAGGGGGCATGCTCGGTATTCTCTGGCTGCTTGGGCAGGAGATCTTCCGCAAACAAGACCTGACTGTGGTGACCAACTTTCGCCAGGAAAACAAACTTCTCGAGGTGAATCGGCAGTGATTCCTGTATGCCGCCCTATCCTGCCTTACTCTGCGGTCGGGACCAGACACTCGGCCAGATCCGCGGGACACCCCGCTCCCAGCAATGTCATGGTTCGCTCCAGCTCCTGAGTCAGCAGGCTGAGCACGGTCGCAACCCCTTGCTCACCATTTTGGGCCAAGCCGTAGGCAATCGCTCGGCCAAAAAAAGCGCCCGTCGCACCGCAGGCAAGCGCTTTGGCAACATCCGAACCCCGCCGGAAACCACTGTCGATGAACACCGGGATCTGCGAGTTGACGATCGCCATGATCTGCGGGAGCACACTGATTGTGGATGGCGCACAGTCCAATTGGCGGCCACCGTGATTGGAGACAATCAAGCCATCCACACCATGACGCAGCGCCTGACGCGCGTCTTCTGGATGTAGCACGCCTTTGACCAGTACAGGGCCATCCCATTTGGAGCGCAGCCACGCTACGTCGTTCCACACCAGGCTGCGGTCCATACTTCTAGCCAACAGGGCTGCCTGCGCCTGGGCGGAGCTGGCCCCTTCCGTCGGCATCAGATTGACGAACTGGGGCTGTCCGGCTAATGCCTGCCGCCACAACCAACGTGGCTGCAAAGCCATATCCAGCAGTAAACGGGGACCGGGGCGAAAAGGTAGCTTAAAGCCATGACGTATATCTTTCTCCCGGTACCCACCGACCGGCACGTCTACCGTCAACACCAGCGCCTCAAAACCAGCTTGACGAGCACGATCCAAAATGGAATTGGCCATCCCCCTGTCTTGCATGACATATAACTGCATCCAGCACGGCCCGTCACAAGCCTCTCGCACGTGTTCCAGGGCGCTGTTGGAGGCCGTAGACAAAATGTAGGGCAAGCCTGCCTTGCCAGCGGCGCGCGCTGCCAGCACGTCCCCGCCAGGACGCACCACATCAATCAGGCCCACCGGCGCCACCCCAAAAGGAGCCGACCACCGCCGTCCAAAAACCTCTATGCTGGTCGAGATGGCCGATGTGTCCCGCAAACTGCGCGGCGATAAGGTCATCGTCTGCAAATCCGCTTGATTACGAGCCAGACACAACTCATCCTCTGCCCCGCCGGCAACATAGTCATACACAAAACCGGGCAGACGGCGCCGGGCCGCTAGCTGGAAATCCTGAACATTGAGCCGCATGATGCAGGCTGCCTCCCACGTAAGGTCGAGCTTTCACGCCCGATTCAAGTTAATTGTTTAAGCATCAAGTATATGCCTGAAAATGCGGCATCCGGCCAGAGGCACATCGCCCAAGCAGGCAGAACAGGCAAAATGGGCAGACAGGCTTGTCTCGATAAGGGGGGGGGGCGGGCCTCAGACCGAGGGGCGCGTCAATAACGGAATCGGCAGCTCGTTAAGTCCTTTGAATTCCTGCAGGGAAAAGCTGGTCTGCGCCTGCCGAACCCCAGGCAGGCGATGCAGCTTGCGCTGCAGCAGCTCCGAGTAGCTATCCAGGTCTTTGGCCACCACCATGAGCAAAAAGTCAGCCGGTCCGGCAATGCCATGGCACATCACCACCTCCGGTATGTCGCGTACCGCCTCCACAAACTGCACCGAACGCGCTTCGTTCTGAAAGTCGACACTGATACTGACAAACGCCACCACCCCGTAACCCAGGCCACGACGGTCCAGCCGCGCCTGATAGCCGGCAATAAGTCCCGCCTCTTCCATGCGCCGAATCCGACGCCAGCAAGGCGATTGGGATATCCCCACCTTTTGCGCCAGCTCGCTCGTGGTAAGCCTGGCGTTTGCCTGCAGCTCGGCCAACAAAAGGTAGTCCACCTCATCCAGTTCTATATGCATAAAAAAACCTGTTTTTTAATTTTTACTGAAAAAATTATGCTTGTATAAAAAACCGCTTGGCGCAACCCTCTTAAATAAATAAGATCAACGCATAAATCTAAGTGGGATGAAATAATGAAACCACAGACACTTTGCGTCTCTGCCCCTAAGCCCGCTTGTTCGGGTAAGCGCATCCTGCCGCTGATGGAGACCTTCGGGCATGATGCGGGGCCCACTCCCCCTGGCGCGCAACGCGACTTTGGTTTTCTACCGACTCAGGCGACTTGATCACACTGTCGCTCGGGTCATTATTAACATACCGGGAACAGAACACATGAATGCCTCCAACGCATCGGCTGACAAGGGAGTCGGCGAGACAGAACGCATTGTTGCGGAAGAAAAAGCGCAGTTGGATTTCAGCCAGTCCATGAGCTACGGCGACTACCTGCATCTGGATGAGGTGCTCGGCGCCCAGCACCCGCTCTCGCCCGCCCACGATGAAATGCTGTTCATCATTCAGCATCAGACCAGCGAGCTCTGGATGAAACTGATGCTGCACGAACTGAACGCCGCTACCGCAGCGGTCGCTGCCGACCGCTATGCCGACAGCTTCAAGATGCTGGCACGTGTCTCGCGCATCATGGAGCAGTTGGTTAGCGCCTGGACCGTGCTCTCGACCATGACCCCGCCGGAGTACACCGCCATGCGGCCCTATCTGGCCAGCTCCAGCGGCTTTCAAAGCGCGCAGTATCGCTGCATTGAGTTTGCCCTGGGCAACAAGAACGCCGCCATGCTCAAACCGCATGCACACCGGCCGGATCTGCTCCGCCAGGTGAATGCTGCCTATCGCGCCCCCTCGCTTTATGACGAGTCATTGCGACTATTGGCCCGTCAGGGCTTTGCTATCCCCGCCAACTACCTGGACCGCGACTGGACCCAGCCCTACCTGGCCAATGCGGAAGTGGAAGCCGCCTGGTTACAGGTTTACCGTGACCCTCATGCGCATTGGGATCTGTACCAGCTCGGTGAGAAACTGACCGACATTGAAGACGCCTTCCGGCTTTGGCGTTTCCGTCATGTCACCACGGTTGAACGCGTTATCGGCTTCAAGCGCGGCACAGGTGGGACGGGAGGGGTCAGCTACCTGCGCAAAATGCTGGATGTCGTGTTGTTCCCCGAAATCTGGACTGTGCGGACTGCGCTGTGACACAGATACCCAACCCCGTTTTTTCGCCGCAAGATCGCGAGCGTGAATACTCGCCCAGCTCTTGTATCGGTGGCAACTATGCGCCGTACATTGAGCAGTACGCCACACTGAGCAAAGCCGCTCTGGTCGGCAGTGCCCACCATGTCGAGCTCGCTTATGGCGACGCTGCTGCGCATAAGCTCGACCTCTTTCTGCCTGCGGGCACGCACTCGGAATCGCTCCCGCCCCTGCTGCTATTTATACATGGCGGCTACTGGCAGGAGCTTTCCAAAGCATCCTCATCGTTCTCGGCCCCAGACTGCACGGCAGCTGGCATCGCCTTTGCCGCCCTTGATTACACCTTGGCACCACAAGCCTGCGTCCATGACATGGTGCTGGAATGCCGCAAGGCACTGCGCTGGCTGCATCAACATGGCAACAAACTGGGCTTTGACCCGCAACGCATGGTCGTTTCCGGCAGTTCTGCCGGCGCGCATCTGGCAGCCATGTGCTGTCTGCGTGGGTGGGAGGATGATGCTGATTTGCCTTTGGGAACGCCGGCAGCGGCCGTGTTGGTGTCTGGCATTTACGACCTTCAACCCTTGATAGGCACCAGCATCAATGATGCACTGTCCCTGGACGCGGCAAGCGCACGGGCGGTCAGCCCCCAGTTGCTTGATCTGACAGGTTTTCCACCCACCCTCATCGGCTGGGGAGAAATCGAAACCTCGGAGTTCAAGCGCCAGAGCCAAGCGTTTGCTGACTTGCTGAAAGCACAGGGCGCCCAATATCTGCCGCCCATCGAAATGCCAGGACGCAATCACTTCGATGTCATTTTTGACCAGGCTCGTCCCGACACCCGCTTGGGCGCAGCAACACACGCGCTTTTTGCATCGCTGCCAGTCACCTCTACCGGAAGCACATGAGGGAACACGGGGCAGACACGGCCGCCGCCGACGCGCTACATCGCCAGTTTCGCCGCACGCCCTTCACTACAACGCCAGCGTTGGGTGAAGGCTAAGGTCGGTCTGGGCATGAAGCTGAAAGCGTTGTCGTACGCGATGGCTTGCTAATGCCATGGCAGCCGGACGCGCAGCAGGCGGATCTGCCTGCCCGCGCTACGCAGCTGATTACAGTGAATCAAAGGGGTCCTGCGTGCTTGGCAGGCCCGTATCGTCCCCCAGCACAAAACGCGGGATGAACTGCAGCACATATTGCCGCATGGCTTCAACCAGGCGCTGTGCATCGGGGCGCAACTCCCGCGACCGCAAAGACACCACACCAACCATGTAGGGCACGTGAATATCAATCGGGCGCAGCACGACGTTGGGCAGAGGCAGGCCATGCGCAGTGAACGGATCAATCAGGGACACTCCCACCCCTTGGCTGGCCAGCACCAGCCCTTCCAGCGAGGACGCCACCTCAATATGACGAATATCTTCGGGAGCCTCCGGACTGGCACGCAACAAAGCGGTCGCCAGGGTATGGCGTAAGCGATGACGATTCTGAACGGAAATCAGGGGAGTGCCCTGAATATCGCTGAGCCGGACCAGGTCTTGACTGGCCAATGCATGGTTCACCGCCATGCCCAGCAAACAGGGGCTTTGCCCTGACCAATGCAGGGTACAGCCATCAATATCCAAAGGCAGGCTGGTCACGGCCAGATCGGCCCGCCCTTCGTCGATGGCTTGAACAACTTCCTCCGGCTTGACGGTATCAATCATCAGCTTTTGCTTGAAGGCCGGATCGTGCTGCTCCATGATGCCCAAGACCTGAGGCAACAAACCCATCGCCATGGCATGAGTGGCCACGATACGCAGGGGCCGCAGTCCCCCGCGGGCGATTTCCAGCGCACGGCTTTGCAGCACTTCCAGGTTCATCAGCACAGGCCGGGCTTCCAGATAAAACTCCCGTCCCTGTTCCGTCAGGGTGACCTGCGGGCGGGTACGGGTAAAGAGCCGGAAGCCCAACTCCTGCTCCAGCTCCTGGATCTGACGGCTGACTACAGGCTGTGAGCGATCCAACAGTCGACCGGCAGCAGTCACACTGCCTGCGGACATCACAGCTGCAAAAGCTTCTAATTGGCGAATTTCCATGTCGTTCTATGTGAATGCCGCATTTATCAACATGGAATATTCTAGTGCGGAATAGTTGGCCGGACTAGCGTTTAACACCGAAACATTGATCGAGCGTAGGGAAAGTCCCATCCCGCACTTCGGCCGCGTATTGGGCAGCCGCTTGCGAGATCAAGGCCCCCACATCCGCATACGGTTTGGCGAACTTGGGAATCTTGCCATTGGTCAGACCC
This sequence comes from Alcaligenes ammonioxydans, assembly GCF_019343455.1. NCBI lineage: Bacteria > Pseudomonadati > Pseudomonadota > Betaproteobacteria > Burkholderiales > Alcaligenaceae > Alcaligenes > Alcaligenes ammonioxydans. The sequence goes on from NZ_CP049362.1 coordinate 3,513,444, forward strand.
AGAATGTCCTCAGTCACCAGGACTTGTCCATCGCAGGCGGGCGAGGCGCCAATGCCGATGGTGGGAATCGCAATGCTTTCCGTAATGCGGCGACCCAAACTTTCCGCCACACCTTCCAGCACGACTCCCCAGGCTCCGGCCTGGGCGTGGGCGACCGCATCTTCCAGAACACGCTGTGCAGCGGCATCGGTCATCCCCTGCGCCTTATAGCCGCCCATGGTATTGACGTACTGAGGCATCAGGCCGACGTGCGCCAGCACCGGAACACCCCGCTCCACCAGGAAACGGGTGGTTTCCGCCATGACATGCCCACCTTCGAGCTTGACCGCCTGCGCACCGCTGGCCGCCAGCATGCGCGAGGCATTGGCAAAAGCCTGCTGGGGTGATTCCTGATAGCTGCCAAACGGCATATCCACGACAATGCAAGCATGCTGCGTCGCGCGCACCACGGCCGCTGCATGGGCAGCCATCATATCGACCGTAATGCTTAAGGTGTCAGGCATCGCATAGCCCACCATGGCGGTCGAGTCACCCACCAGAATCATGTCCAGGTGCTCGTCCAGCATCCGTGCAACGGGCGCGATGTACGCAGTCAAGGCAGCAATTTTTTGTTTGCCCTTGCAGGCGATCAAAGTGGGAACGCTAACGCGAACCTGCGTGGTATGTACGCTCATACTTACTCCAGCTGGAATCCCATAGCGCAAACGCTTATATAGGATTGCTTATATAGGATTGTGAATGATGCAGATTGCAACATCTTAAGAAAAAAACCAGTCGACGCCTCTATAATCGCCGCAGGACAAAAAACAATAAGCTAATTTCCTGCCTGCGTACAAGCCTCGCGTGTCCACCCCATGCGGATTCCGGTCCTTTTAAGGACTTTTACAGAGTCAGCGCTTGTACTCTAGAACCCGATTGTTCCCAATGCGCGGTGGTTTCATCAGTCGTATCCAGGCTGTTTTGCCGTGCACTCAACCGAGGAGAGACCCATGTCGACTACCCCCCCAACAATCACCTTCCATGATGATAACCGCGCCCCGCAACTGGGCCTGGGCGTCTGGCAGGTACCTGCCGAGCAAACGGCCGATGTGGTGTGCAGTGGCATCGAAGCGGGCTACCGCCTGATCGATACTGCCGCCATTTACGGCAACGAAGCCGAAGTCGGCCAAGGGATTCGCCAGTCCAAGGTGCCCCGCGAAGAGCTGTTTGTGACCACCAAGCTGTGGAATGACATGCATGGCCACGACAATACCCGTGCAGGCTTTGAGGAAAGCATGGACAAGCTGCAGCTCGATTATGTAGATCTGTACCTGATTCACTGGCCCGTGCCCAAAAACCGCCAGTACATCCAGACCTGGGAGACGCTGATCAATCTGCGCAACGAGGGCCGTGTGAAATCGATTGGGGTATGCAATTTTCTGCCGCAGCACCTGCAAACCCTGCTGGACAAGACCGGCGTTCTGCCCGTATTGAACCAGATCGAACTGCACCCCGGTTTCCAGCAGGCTGAATCGCGCCACTATCATGAAGATCATGCCATTCAGACTCAAGCCTGGAGCCCCCTGGGGCTGGGCACGCTGTGGGACAACCCGGTGCTGAACAAGATTGCCAAGCAGCATGGCCGTTCCGTGGCTCAAGTCATGCTGCGCTGGCAGATTCAACTGGGCAATATGGTGATTACCAAGTCCAACTCCCCCGAGCGTCAGCGCGCCAATATGGACATCTTCAGCTTCGAGCTAAGCGAACAGGATATGGCCGATATCGCCAGTCTGGACCGGCCCGATGGCCGTCTTGGCCCAGACCCGGAACTGTTTCGCCTGCCCAAAAGCACCGTCCAGGACTAAGCGCCAGGACGCACACGGCGCGCCGGTCCGGACAGAAAGGCAGCTAAAAGGGGCGCCAGGGCAAACAACCACAGCAAGGCCTGTGCCGACTGACGCGCGCCCTGCATGCCGCCAGGGTCCACAAACCCGGTTGCCGTGGTAATTATCCCTGCCAAGGCCGCCCCCAATGCCATCGTGTACAACTGCAAGGTGGTAATGGCGGCCGAGGCGATATTCTCCTGCCCCTTGGGGGCCGAATGAAAAACCCGCGTCAACAAGTGCGGCCAGGCCAGCCCAATCCCTACCCCCACGCCCAGCAAAGCCAGATACAGGGCCCAGGAATAGTCTGTCCCCTCACTCAAGCCCACCCATGGGATGAGGACTCCCAAAGCAGCCAGGGACAGGCCCGAGAGCACCGGCCCGACAATAATCAGTCTATCGCCGGTTTCCAGCCCACGGCTGGAGCTGGCAATCGACCCCAAGGTCCATCCCCCTGACATCAAGGCGGTCAGATAGCCCGCCTTCAGGGGACTCATGTGGTGAATGATCTGCAGGAAATACGGAATGAAGATTTCGGTCGCTACGGCCACGCTGACCAGACCAATACCGGCATAGAGACTGCCCAAAGCAGTACGAATCGAATAGGTGCCTTGGGGAAACAGACGACTGGTAGATTGACGGTCTGAGCGTGCCATCCCGTAAACCAAGGCAGCACCGCCCGCCACACCGGCCAGATTGATCACCCAGGAGGTGGACAAGCTGCCCGCCGACATTACCAGCACCGAAGCCGTCAACAACAATACCTTGCCCAGGGTCGAGCCTGATTGTCGTGATTCTGGAGCCCGCGCATCGCGCAGCTGTGTCCAGACCAGCACCGCCAGCAAGGCCGCACAGGGCAAGACACTCCAGAAGGCCAGACGCCACTGTCCCATCTGAGCAAAAACGCCGCCAATGGCCGGGCCCGACAGGGTAGCCACCCCCCACATGCTGGAGACCAGGGCCATGACACGCGGCCAGAGCCGCTCCTCAAACACCAGCCGGATGGAGGAATAGCTCAGACCCAGCAGCAAGCCGCCCCCTAAACCCTGAATCGTGCGGGCAAACAGCAAAAACAGCATGGAGGGCGCTGCCGCGCACAAGGTCGTGCCAATGGCAAAAAACAACAGCGACATCAGAAAGCTGTGTCGCAGGCCCCACTTCTCCAGAACCTGCGGTGACAGGGCCGAGCCCAGAATCGAGGCCACCACAAACAACGTGGTATTCCAGGCGTAGTACTCCAGCCCGCCAATATCCTCCACGACCGAAGGAAGAATGGTGGTGGCCACGTATACGTTAATGGCATGAACAGCCACCCCTCCGGCCAGGGCCAAGGAGCGCAAGCCATTGCGGCCCGACAGTAACTCAGACCAAGAAGCTTCCTGGGTATGTGTCATTTTTTCTTTATCCAAGCAAAAAAGCCGGCAGACATGCCGGCCCTCTCATCCACCAGTGCGCCAGTCCCCTCAAGTCACTGGCGCACCTGCTGGCGTATCACAACACGCTCTGGCCTGCCGCAGCGCTTATGCCTTTAGCAAGCCTCGCAAAACGTATTGCATGATACCCCCATGACGGTAGTAATGCGCTTCGCTGGGCGTATCGATTCGAACCAGCGCCTCGAACTCGATATCACCGGCCCGCACAGTGACTTTTTCCGGAATGCGGTCCTGGTTCAGCGCCGTGATGCCTTCAATATCAAACACCTCATCCCCGGTCAGACCCAGCGTGGCAGCATTTTGACCAGCCAGGAACTGCAAGGGCATCACCCCCATCCCCAACAGGTTACTGCGGTGAATGCGCTCGTAGGATTCGGCAATCACCGCACGCACGCCCAAAAGCACGGTGCCCTTGGCCGCCCAGTCACGAGAAGAACCCGAGCCGTATTCCTTGCCCGCCAGAATCACCAGCGGAACACCGGCATTGAGGTAATGACGCGAGGCATCGTAAATCGTGGCTACCGGCGCGCCGTCCTGCGTAAAGTCGCGCGTATAACCGCCTTCTGTGCCAGGTGCCAGTTGATTACGCAAACGCACATTGGCAAACGTGCCGCGAATCATGACCTCATGGTTGCCGCGACGAGAGCCATAGGAGTTGAAATCCTGGGGTTTGACACCGTGGTCCATCAGGTAAGTGGCAGCCGGCGACGTGCGGGCAATGGAACCGGCAGGGCTGATATGGTCTGTCGTCACCGAATCGCCCAGCTTGGCCAGTACGCGGGCCCCCCGTATGTCCGCCACAGGGCTGGGCTCACGCTTCAGGTCAATGAAATAAGGCGGTTTTCGCACGTAGGTGGAATCGTCCTGCCACTCGAAACGATCCCCTTTGGGCGTAGGCAGGGAGCGCCAGCGCTCATCACCGGCAAATACATCCGCGTAGCCGTCACGGTACATCTCGGAGGCAATGGCTTTGCCAATCACCTCCTGTACTTCCGCCGCGGAAGGCCAGATGTCTTTCAGATAGACGTCCTGACCATCGCTGCCCTGCCCCAACGGTTCGTGGTACAGGTCGATATCCATGGTGCCGGCCAGGGCATAAGCCACCACCAGCGGGGGCGACATCAGGTAGTTCATTTTCACTTCGGGGTGAATGCGCCCTTCGAAGTTACGATTGCCGGACAGCGTGGACACCACCGCCAGATCGTTCTGATTAATGGCCTGGCTGACTTCCGGAATCAAGGGACCGGAGTTACCGATACATGTGGTGCAACCGTAGCCAACCAGATCAAAGCCCAGCTTGTCCAGATAAGGGGTCAGACCTGCACGCTGGTAGTAATCCGTGACCACGCGCGATCCCGGAGCCAGACTGGTTTTCACCCAAGGCTTGCGGCTCAGGCCCTTTTCCACGGCCTTCTTGGCCAGCAGCCCCGCCGCCATCATGACGCTGGGGTTAGAGGTGTTGGTACATGAAGTAATCGCAGCAATAACGACCGAGCCATGATCCAGCGTGCATGGGCTGCCATCGGCCAGCGTGAACTCCACCGCCGCTTTCCGGGGTGCTGGCGGTTTATGCGAGGGCACGTCCGAGGCAGGAAAGCTCTCTTCGACGGCCTCGTCGTAGGTGGCGACATCATCGCCCAGCAAATCACGCACCGCAGTACGGAAGGCCGGTTTGGAGGACGACAGTGCGATACGGTCCTGGGGACGCTTAGGTCCGGCGATCGAGGGCACCACCGTGGACAGGTCCAGCTCCAGACGTTCGGAATAACGTGGCTCGTGCTCGGGGTCGTGCCACAGCCCCTGAGCCTGCGCATAGGCACGCACCAGCTCGATCTGCTCTTTGCTACGGCCGGTCAGCTCCATATAACGCAGTGTTTCCTCGTCAATCGGGAACATGGAGATGGTGGAGCCGTATTCGGGGCTCATATTGCCGATGGTGGCACGATTGGCCAAAGGCACGGCACTGACGCCTGGGCCATAGAACTCGACAAACTTGCCGACTACGCCGTGCTGGCGCAGCATGTCGGTGATGGTCAGCACCAGATCCGTGGCCGTTGTGCCTTCGGGCATTTGACCGGTCAGCTTAAAGCCCACGACACGCGGGATCAGCATGGAAATAGGCTGACCCAACATGGCCGCTTCAGCCTCAATCCCGCCTACCCCCCAGGCCACCACGCCCAAACCGTTCACCATGGGCGTGTGCGAGTCCGTACCGACACAGGTATCGGGATAGGCCAGCTGACGGCCTTGCTCGTCGCGTGTAAAGACCACACGGGCCAGATGCTCCAGGTTGACCTGATGCACAATCCCCGTACCGGGGGGAACGACCTTGAAATTGTTAAACGCGCTTTGGCCCCAGCGCAGAAACTGATAACGCTCCATATTGCGTTCGTACTCAATCTGCACGTTGCGTTCAAACGAGCTGGGCTTGCCAAAATCGTCCACGATCACCGAATGGTCAATCACCAGCTCTACTGGCGCCAGAGGATTGATTTTTTGCGGGTCGCCGCCCAGCGCCTGCATCGCTTCGCGCATGGCAGCCAAATCCACCACGGCAGGCACGCCCGTAAAATCCTGCAACACGACGCGAGCGGGGGTAAAAGCAATTTCGCGGTCAGGCTCGGCAGCCGGGTCCCAGGCCGCCAGGGCGCGAATGTCATCGGCCGTCACATCCCCACCATCTTCGGTGCGCAGCAAGTTTTCCAGCAGGATCTTCAAGCCATAAGGCAGACTGGCAACATCCAGACCATCTCCACGAACCGCATCCAACCGATAGTAGTCGTAGGACTGCCCGCCGACATCCAACTGGTGCAAAGCTTTAAAACTATCTACGCTTTTCATATCGGGATCTCCATGGAAAAGTGCCGGCCGATACCACCCAATTCACCCAGCCAGCAAAACACATCGGGTAATTGTCTATGGGTCTAGACCATTTCACATCTTACACGCTGGCGCCACCCCCTGCCCCGCGTGACGTCCCCCCTGTGGCCTTCCGACACACCTACACAAACCCGGAAACATTCTTTACGTATAATCATTTAGGTGCCTCCCGCCTGTCTTGTGCCCCCTTTCCTCCCTTTATTTCGAGCACTCGCCCTTCCTCATGTTTTTTGTTGATCTGCGCCGGCTGATTCTCTTGCTGGCTACTGCCAGCAGTCTGCTGACCATGGGCTACACCTTGTATGGGGCCTACTCAGCGGAACGTTCCTTGCTGATCGAGCAAGCTCTGGAAAAAAACCGCGCCTACGCGCTGAAACTGGCCAGCAGTACAGATGCATTTATCGCCAACCTGTTGCAGCAACTGAGCTATAGCGCTGGCGTGCTCGAGCGATCCAGGTATATCGACGAACAATTACTGATCGACGAAGTACAACGGCTGAAAGAACAAAACAACAGTTTTAACTCGGTGCTGATTCTCGATGCCGAGGGACGGGTCCTGGCCAATGCTCCTGAAAAGCTCAGCTTGTTGGGCACAACCTTGCGCGGCGAAGGCACTCAACTGGCCTTGAAAACGCGTAAACCCGTCGTTAGCCCGCCCTATCTGTCCGCAACGGGGCGCTTGCTGATTTTTCTGTCCCACCCTCTTTTTGACGCACAGGGCAACTACAAAGGTCTGGTGGGCGGCTCTATTTATCTGCACGAGCCCAATAGCCTCAATACCCTGCTAGGTGAACATTTTTACCGTGATGGCTCCTACATCTATGTGGTTGATCAACACAAACGCCTGATTTTCCACCGGGATGTCGCGCGTATTGGCGAAGTCATACACGGCAATCCGGCCATTGATGCCGTCAGCCAGGGCGAAAGTGACGCCTTGTCCTTGCGCAACATCAAGGGCGTGGACATGCTGGCCGGTTTCGCCCCCAGCAGCGATGTGAAATGGGGGGTGGTGGTACAAAGCCCCACAAAAGTCGTTCTGGACGAGTTGACCGTCTTGCTGGGAAAAGTATTGCGCAACTCCATTCCCTTTTTTCTGGCCGTACAGATTCTGATCTGGATGCTGGCCATGCTGATCGCCAAACCCCTGCGTCAGCTGGCCCGGCAGGCTCCACACCTGGATTCGGCCAATGCCAGCTCCCGTATTGCCCAGGTTCACGCCTGGTACTTTGAGTCCCGCCAGATCAAGCTGGCCATGCTACTGGGTTTGAAACGTGTCAACCGCAAGATGGGCGTCATGAATGTGGAACGCAATACCGACCCCCTGACCGGTCTGAACAACCGGCGCGGCATGACGACGGTGCTGCAGCAATGGAAGGAAATGGACACCCCCTTTTCCGTACTGACCGTGGATATTGACCACTTCAAACGGGTCAACGATACCTACGGCCACGATGTCGGCGATCTGGTATTGAGCTTTCTGGCCGACACCATGCGGGCCTGCACCCGCGACACGGATCTGATCTGCCGGGTCGGCGGTGAGGAGTTCTGTATTTTCCTGCCCGATCAGGATATCGATCAGGCGTTGCAACTGGCCGAGCGCTTGCGCATTCTGATCAGCGAGACTAGCAGTCCTGCGGGCTCGCCCATCACCATTTCAATCGGGCTGGCCCACTGGCCGATTCACGCCCGCGACCACAGTACCGTCCTGAAACTGGCGGACGAAGCCCTGTATAAAGCCAAGCGCAATGGTCGCAACCGCGTCGAGCTGTGCGATCCTGGCGTAGACGAAACAGACAAGCAGAGCGCTTAAAGACGGCGCAGCACCTTGATACGCACATCCAGCTGAACGGGCAGGCTCGTCAATTGACGCGCTTGTTCCCGCCCCTGGGCACTGGCTCGAAACAGGTGAGGTGTCATCAAAAGCAGGTCTGCAATCTGTTCCTGTGAGTCGAGCCGGATCTGGGCACGGACGCGTTCGGTGGTTTCCAGGCTAAAGCCGGTCGGGGGCACCAGATTCTCTTCCTTATCGGCTTTCAGCGTCGGATAAATAATGCGACGCAGCTCCAGCAGATGCTCCGGCCCGGCCTCAACCTGAACCCAGATGCCACCTGGCTTTAAAGCCCGCCAAAATTCCTCGGGCACGGCAAACCCAAACAGGCATAAGACCGCATCCAAGGCACCATCGGGCACTGGCAGTTGCGCATTGCTGCCCACCAGCCAACGGATGTCCGAGGAGCTGCGTGCCGCCGCCATAACGGCCCATTTGGAAATATCCAGACCAATCAGGGCCAACTGCCCATCTTGATCCTGCTGACGCAAGTAACGCGGGTAATAGCCTTCACCACAGCCCGCATCCAGACAGGCATAAGGAGCCTCCCCTTCCAGACCATCCATCAAGGCACGCCACACACCGGCGGCAATAGGTTCATACACCCCCGATTCCAGATAGCGACGGCGGGCCGCTACCATTTCCTTGCTATCGCCCGGATCGCGAGAACGCTTGTTCTGTACCGGCAGGAGATTGATATAGCCCTGACTGGCGATGTCAAAGCAATGACCCGAGGCGCAACGCCAGCTGGGTGATTCAAATGTGAGCGGCAAGCCATCCAAGGGACAGCACAGCTTCTCGAACAGGGGGGGGGAAAGTCGGACATGGATGAATCGCTCTACGGCCACCGTGGCCAAGGCGATAGTGTAGCGCCCCGGACAGTCTGTGCCGGGGCCGACAAGGCGTTTACGCTTGCGTGGCAAAGGCCAGCGCGTCGCGCAGCAAAGCCTCGATCAGGGGCTGGATCCGACCGGCCGCCTCTTCGTTGTAGGCAAAAGGCCATTGCTCTTGCATATAACAGCACTGCGCCATTTCCAGTTGGACCGCATGGATGTTCTGTTCAGGACGTCCGTAATGGCGAGTAATGTAGCCACCTTTGAAACGGCCATTCAACACGCTGCTGTAGTCCTGGTTGGCCAAGGCCGTTTTCATCAGACGTTCGCTCAAGGCAGGATCACAGCTCTGACCATTGGCGGTGCCAAAATTCAGATCGGGCAGGCGGCCTTCAAAAAAACGCGGCACTACCGAACGAATCGAGTGCGCATCCCATAGGACCACACGACCATGCAGCGCCAGCAGGCGGGTGAGCTCTTCTTCCAGTTTCTGGTGATAAGGCAACCAGATGGTTTCGCGCCGCTGGGCAACCTCTCGCTCGTCCGGCTCCTGGCCGGGCTGATAAATGGGCGCATCGTCAAACATGTCCACTGGACATAGGCCGGTGACACTTTGACCCGGATACAGGCTGCTATTGTCCGGCGGGCGGTTCTGGTCCACGACAAAGCGTGAATAGGTCGCTGCCAGAACCGAAGCCCCCAATGTGCGCGCGCATTCATAAAGGCGGGGAATATGCCAGTCCGTATCAGGCACCTGACGAGCCGATTCCGTGAAACGCGTCAGCAAATCCGAGGGCACGTAGGTGCCCGAATGCGGCATGGAGATCAGCAAGGGGACAGTGCCCGGGTAAAACTCAAAAGCAGCAGGAACAGTCATGACGGGCTCCGGTCGGTTTCAGCACACAATCAAGAGGGAATAGGATACAGATCACCCCGGCGGTGCTGCCAGGCCGGCAGTGATTCGCGCATGCGCTGCACACGAGCGGGGTCCAGATCGGCACAGATATAGCCAGGATGATCCGGCATGCAGGCCAGTACCGTCCCCCAAGGGTCAATAATCATACTGCGACCCAGACAGGGCAGGGCAGGACCAGGCCCCCCAATTTGGGCGGCGGCCAGCACATAGCATTGGTTCTCAATGGCACGGGCACGCAACAGCACTTCCCAATGGTCGCGGCCGGTATGCACATTAAAGGCAGCCGGCACCACCAGGACATTCGCGCCCCGGGCTCGCAAGGTACGAAAGAGCTCGGCAAAGCGCATGTCATAGCAAATGCTCAGACCCAGGTTCAGTTCCCCGACCTGCACATTCTGAACCTCCTCACCAGGACAAAAATCGTCGGACTCGCGGTATTCCAGGCCGTTGACCACCGCATCGTATAAATGCACTTTGCGATACTGAGCCACGATCTGTCCATCGGGCGAGAAAGTCACACTGGTATTGCCCAGGCGAGGATCGTCCGGACGGCGCTCATGCATGGAACCCAGATGAATCCAGGCACCGGTGCGCCGCGCCAGGCTGGCCATATGCTCGGTTACCAAGCCTGGGATAGGCGTGGCGTTTTGCTGCAGCCATGGCGTATCGCCGCGTACATCGCTGTACTCGGGGGTCACAATGAGTTTTGCCCCGTCCCTGGCGGCGGCCAGCACCCAATGTTCCAGCTGATCCAGATTGGTCTGGCGGTCGCGGCCACTATCTAGCTGAACCAGGGCCACACGTGTCGTAGACATACTTTTATCCTTTCAGCCCGGCTCAGTACTGCAAGGCGCGAGCAGTTTCCAAGGCCAGACGGGACAACACCCCCGCCCCCTGCCCCCCGTAAAGAGACGTGCTGGTGCGCCCGTCCGTAAAGCCATCGGCCATCACCGCCAGCACCACACTGCGCTCACCCATGGTCAAGATTCCGGCATCGTGGCGCAAGCCGGGCAAAGAGCCGGTCTTGTGAGCCAGTTGAGCGATGGAAGGCAAAATTGCCGCAAAATGTCCTCGTTCACGCTGGTCAGCCAGCATGTCCAGACCCTGCTGACGCAGGCTTTCCGGCAAGGCAGGCGAGCCAAGCAGGTAGAGCAAGGTCGAGCAGGCATCCTGGGCGGTAGTCCAGTTGTCTTTACCAGCCTCCCGCGCCTTCATGTCCATCATGTGACGCTGCAACTGGGTCTGCTGCAGGCCAGCCTGCGCGCACCAGGCGTTGATGTTAGCCATGCCCAGCAAGTCGATCAGCGCATTGGTGGCGACGTTGTCGCTCAAAATGATCATCAGCAGGGCCAGCTCACGCAAGCTCAGGCTGGTCACGCCAGGCAACTGGCTCAAAATACCGGTGCCTGGCGTACGGTCTCCCTCGGGCAAGGGATAGACCGTATCCAGCGACAATCTGCCCTGGGCAACCTGTTCCAGCAGACACAGCAGCATGGGCGTCTTGATCAAGCTGGCCGAGGGCATGACGCGCTGCGCATGCCACTCAAACAAGGAGGTACCGTCGGTCGCGTAGACCGCCATCGAAATGCGGGCGGCTTCCTGGGCCAGCACAGGCTCCAGTCTTTCTTGCAGACGCTCACGAACCCGTGGCGCATCCAACAACTCGCTTCCCAAGGCAAACATACACACTCTCCTTCCGCACTCAGACCAAAATCAGGAATAGACCGGCGAACATCAACAAGTTGACGATCATCACCGCCCAGCCGTTATACAACATGTATTTAAGCTGAGTGGAACGCGCCAGCCCCATCTGGCCGAACATATCCGAAGAAGGAAAGGGACCGAACCAGTCAATTTGCGAGCTACCCAGAATGACGGCGGCCGTTGCGGCAGGACCCACGCCTGCTGCTGCCAGGAGGGGGCCAAAAATCTTGGCGGTAAAGGTCATCTGTGCGACGGCGGCTCCCGGAATATGGCCCACCACGTTAAAGGCCACAATCAACATGCACAGTACCGCGCCACTGATGCCGACCAGATACGGTTGTACCGAATCGAGCAAGGCGTGATAGGCATTGAGCTGATCCACCAGCACCAGCACGGGATTGAACAGCCAGAACAAGAAGAAAATCCAGATCAGCTTGCCCGCCCCGGCATACATGGCCTGCAAAATCTCGCGTGGGTTCATGCCGCCGGCCAGACCGGTTGCCGCTCCCAGGGACACCATCACAATAATGGCGTATGCAAAGCCGGCCTTGGAGGCAATACCCACCGCCGCCAGACCCACAATCGTGATGCAGAAAGCCCAGGCTGCACGTACTGCTTTAGGCGACGCCTTGGCATTCACATCAAAAGCCGCCTGGCCTTGCGAGGCTTCTTCGTACTGGAACTGGTCTTTGGTGATTTTCTGGATGCGGCCGGACATGAACCAGCCCGTCAGCAAGGTTGCCGCCGCCATCGGCAGGCCGGCCACCAGCAAATAGTCGGTGTAGCTCAAACCGGTCAGACCCGTTACCGTCACCACATTAGGAGTGAATGGGCCCAGCACCAGACCTGCGGAGCCGGCGCTTTGGAACAAGGCAGCCACGGCGGGGGGAGACAGACGCACGGCCGCGGCAATCGGGATCACCACCGCAGCGATAATGGCGTTACCGCCCGCCAACGTGCCCAGAGCGCCACAGATCAGGGTGGACGCCACCATGATGCCCAAACGCACACGCACCGGATTGGACAAGCCGATACGCTTCACAATGGCTCGCACCAATTGCTCAGCGGCACCCGTACGGGCGGCGACCTCGCCAACCCCGGCGCCCAGCACAATAATCAAACCCACCACCGCAATGAACGAGCCCAGGGACTCGGCCAGCAGTTTACCCATCGCAATCGGCGTCGTGCTGGTCATGATGGCGCCCAAAACAATGGCTCCAATCGTGGCCAACACAATGTCCACACCCAGCAGGGCGATAAGCGCGAACACCACTACCGGCGTCAAGCCCCACAGGGAGCTTTCACCCGGCATGTAAAAATGGGTGTACAAGGCAATCGCCATGCCAATTAAAAACACCACCATGGCTGCATTGCGCTTGCCCGTTGGCATTGCTTGCTGAATGACACTCATGTCGTCTCCTTAACGATCCTTCCTGGCCGGCTTTTCATAAGTCCGGCCTTTGCATGTGATGCAATCACCCTGCCCTGGTTGACGGCCCCAGATCCGGGCAACTGGTTTCTTGTCCGATGCGCCGCTTAAACCGAAATAATCGGCGCATCCAGGCTTTGTGCCTGAGCGGCAAAGGCGCGTTTAAGCACCTGTCCGGGCCGCTGCTCCGGAGCGACAGGATGAACCTGTACACCATTGACAAACACAGTCTGCACACCTTGAGACGGTAAGGTGGGCTGCTCCCAGGTGGCGCAATCTTGCACCGTTTCGGGATTAAACACCACCAGATCCGCCCAGGCGCCGACTTGCAACACGCCGCGGTTTTCCAGCCCGAAAACCGAAGCAGGCAGGGCCGTCATTTTGGCGACCGCCTGCTCCAGGGACATCAGGCCATCTTCGCGTACGTACCGCCCTAAAATGCGCGTAAAACTGCCCCACAACCGAGGGTGGGGATGCGCATCCGCAGGCAATCCGTCCGAGCCCACCATGCAACATGGGTGGCTGAAAATACGCTGGACTTCTTTCTCGTCCATCGCAAAATAAATCGCGCCGGCCGGCAGCAAACGCCGTGCGGCAGTTTCACGGTCGCAGCCCCACTGTTCGGCAATCTCGGCCAGATACAGGCCATTGCATTCCGGGTGAGGCTCGGACCAGGTAATACGAATCTGGTCTATGGTGTGGGCGCGCTCAGGAATCAGGATCGTGGAGCTGCCCGAATAGGGGTAGATATCGAGGGTGGCCTGTACGCCATCGGCGCGCGCTCGATCAATATTGGCCAAGGTCTCACTACTGCGGCCCCAGTTGGCCGGCATCATGCACTTGTGATGCGACACCAGGGTGGCGCACTGCGTCTGGCGGCCTATCGCCAGCACTTCTTCTACCGACTCCTGCACCGTATCGCCTTCATTGCGAATATGACTGGTATGCAAGGAGCCCTGGGAAGCGGCAACACGGGCCAGGCCTTCCAGTTCGGCCGGTTCGGCCATGCAGCCAGGCTCATAGGCCAAGCCAGTACTAAAGCCCACCGCCCCATCCTGCAGAGCCTGGGCCAACAGGGCTTGCATGGCCTGCTGCTCATCGGCGTCAGGCTGAGCGAGCGGGTCCTGCATGACAGCCATGCGCAAATTCGCATGGCCGACCAAGGCTGCCACATTGATCATGGGCGTTAACTGGCGCACCGCCTGTGCATACTGCGCCATGTCCTTAAACAAGGGCGAGTCGCCCAGCAAGGCCAAGGCAGCCGCCGAATTGTCGGGCAAGGGAGCCGGAAAGGCGCTGACGCCACAATTGCCAACCACCACCGTCGTAATGCCCTGACTGGTTTTCCAGTCCAGAGCGGGCCGCTCGATGAACATCAAGTCATCATGACCGTGGGTGTCGATAAATCCGGGGGCCACCACATGGCCGCTGGCATCCACCACTTGATCGGCATGCCAGGCGCTCAAATCGCCCAGGGCCACAATACGCCCCGACCGAATACCCACATCACCGCGCCAGCGCGGGGTGGCCAAGCCATCAATAATCCAGCCATTGCTGATCTTGACGTCCAAGCTGCGGTCGTCTGTCTGCATTTACGTCTCCACTTACCCTCCCACAAAAAGGGGAGTTGACCGCATTATCCAAAGGTATTATTAATATGAAAAATTGTTTAAGTTAATTGATTAATCAGAAAATGAAATGGACAGACTTCCCAAGCACATCACGCTCAAGCACCTGAATGCCTTTGTCGCCGTCGCCCAGGAGGCCAGCTTCACCCACGCCGCCCGGCGACTTTTTCAAACCCAGTCCTCGGTCACGGGCCTGATTCAGCAGTTGGAAGTTGCCTTGAATACCACTCTGTTCAATCGCACCAGTCGGCGCGTATCCCTGACGCCTATTGGCCTGGAGTTCCTGCCGCGCATCACGCGATTGCTGGCGGACTTTGATGGGGCCATCAGTGATGTCATGCGTTACGGAGAATTGAAAAGCGGGCGGGTCAGTGTGGCGGCCGCCCCTTCGGCCATCACGGATCTGATTGCACCGGCTGCCGCTCATTTCTCGCAGCAGCACCCTGCGGTACGGCTGTATCTGCGTGATGACAACTCAGGCCGCATTCAGCGCCAGATCGTGGCAGGAGAAATCGACTTTGGTCTGACCAGTCCCTGGGCAGATGTCCAAGGGCTGGACAGTCAACCCCTGCTGGAAGATCAATTCGGCGTGCTCTATCGCAGCGACGACACGCAGATCAAACCCGATGCCAACAACACGGTCAGTTGGTCGGCGCTGGAGGAGCGCAAACTGGTCGGTGTGGTGGACGAAACAGGCATCATGGCAGTGCTGCAATCGCGACCGGATTTACCCATTGAGGCCTCAGCCCCTTTTTATGAAGCGTCCAGCACCACCTCACAAGCGGCGTTGGTACAAAGTGGTCTGGCCATTGCCCTGCTGCCGGCCCTGGCCGCTCAACGGGTTCTCATGCCCGGCCTGAGTTTTTCGCTGCTGCAAGCCCCCACACTGGTTCGCACCTTATGCCTGATGTTCCATCAGGAACATGATTTGACACCTGCAGCGGCCGCCTTGGTGGATGAGCTGCGGGCCTATGTGAAAAAAGCAGCATTACCGCCTGGATGCCGCGCTCTGTAAGCATATGCAAATATCATGGGAGGGGCGCGCGGCCTCGGTAACAATAAGGACCGCTAGTCGCGTGCGCAGGATGACGCGACCTGGCCCAGTCTGCTCGACCCTTTCCATGAATAGACGAACAGCAAAGCCGGACGTAGCACCGTTCAGGCTCGCCTGATCACCCTGCCTTCATGCCCGTGCTGCTTTCCGG
Source organism: Alcaligenes ammonioxydans (assembly GCF_019343455.1). Lineage (NCBI taxonomy): Bacteria > Pseudomonadati > Pseudomonadota > Betaproteobacteria > Burkholderiales > Alcaligenaceae > Alcaligenes > Alcaligenes ammonioxydans. The sequence goes on from NZ_CP049362.1 coordinate 3,529,162, forward strand.
GTGTTGATGGCCCACAAGGCGACCCAGCGCGTCATCGTCCTGCTCACCAGGAGAAGCACCATGACGCAGTCTTCCGCGACCTCCAGCAACGCCAAGCCGCTTCATCTTGACGACATCACCGTCGTAGACAACACCAAGCTCAAAAAGGCCGTGACTGCCGCTGCGCTGGGCAACGCCATGGAATGGTTTGATTTTGGTGTCTACGGCTTTGTGGCCGCCACCTTGGGTAAAGTCTTTTTCCCCGACGCCTCGCCCGCCGTGCAAACCATTGCGGCGCTGGGCACCTTTTCCGTGCCTTTTTTGGTGCGACCATTGGGCGGCGTATTCTTCGGGCTGATGGGGGACAAGTTCGGTCGTCAGAAGGTGCTGTCCCTGACCATCATCATTATGGCGATCAGCACCTTCCTGATAGGCCTGATTCCCTCCTACCTCGCGATTGGTATCTGGGCCCCCATCTTGCTGTTGCTGTGCAAACTGGCCCAGGGTTTTTCCGTGGGCGGCGAATACACCGGCGCCGCGGTCTTTGTGGCCGAATATGCACCTGACCGGCAACGCGGGTTTCTGGGAAGCTGGCTGGACTTTGGCTCCATTGCAGGCTTTGTGCTGGGCGCTGGTCTGGTGGTGTTGCTGCAAACATCCCTGAGCGAAGCCAGTTTTCAGGACTGGGGCTGGCGCATTCCCTTCCTGATAGCCGGCCCACTGGGCATTTTGGGCCTGTATCTGCGCCATGCGGCCGAAGAGACGCCAGCCTTTACCGAGCAACTGGAAAAGATGGAAAAAGAGGACCGTGCCGCCCTGCAAGAGCGCCCGACGATTTCCTTTGGCGAGATCTTCTCCAAATACCGTAAAGCCCTGCTGATCTGTATTGGCATGGTGCTGGTCACCAACATTACCTACTACATGTTGCTGACCTACATGCCGACCTATCTGTCCAGCAGTCTGGGCTATGCCGAAGAACACGGTGTCTTCATTATTGTGGTGGTGATGATCGGGATGCTGTTTGTGCAACCGGTGGTGGGCTTTGTCAGCGACAAGATCGGGCGCAAGCCCTTCTTGCTGGCCGGCAGTCTGGGACTGCTGATCTTTGCCATTCCCGCCTTCCACTTTATTGGCAGCGACAGCAATGTGCAGATCTTTCTGGGACTGCTGATTCTGGCCGTTTTACTGAACTGCCTGACCGGGGTCATGGCCTCTACCCTGCCCGCCCTGTTCCCGACCCGACTACGCTACAGTGCCCTGGCCGCCTCTTTCAATATTGCGATTATTGTGGCGGGCCTGACGCCAACCATCGCTGCGTGGCTGGTGGAGCAAAGCAATAACCTTCTGATCCCTGCCTATTACCTGATGTTTGCCAGTGTCATCGGTTTGATTACGGCCGTGTTCCTGCCTGAAACGGCTAACCGCCCCTTGCGCGGCGATACGCCGACCGCCTCCAACCCCAAGGAAGCCAAAGAACTGCTCCAACAAGCCTACGATCACATCGAGCAAAGCGTCCAGGAGGTGGAAGAAGCCATTGCCAAGGCCGAGGCCGAGTTGGAAAGCCTGAAACAGAAACGCCAAGGTCTGGTGGACCGCCACCCCGAGTTGGATTAAATCCTGTCCCTGCTGCCAAGCCCGTTGGCGCGGGCCGGGAAATCGGCAAACAGTTCTCACGCCGCGGCATCCCCGCTGAAAGCCTGCATCAAAAAACCCGATCCCGTTTCAAGGCGGGATCGGGCTTGTAACTTGCGCTCCAGGCCTTGGCGCGGCCCCGATTCAGGCGCCGCTGCAGACGCAACATCAAATCGTCAGGCCACCTGATACTTCTAAGGTCGTGCCATTGATAAAGCTGGCCTCGTCCGAAGCCAGGAACGCGTATACATTGGCCACTTCCTCCGGCTTGCCCATACGGCGCAGCCAGCAATGATCGCGAAAGCCTTGCAGCACTTTTTCAGGGATGGATTTCAAAATGTCCGTCTCGATGAAACCAGGGCAAACGGCATTGACGCGAATCCCTTTGGGGCCCAGTTCACGGGCCCAGGTCTTGGTAAACCCAATCACACCAAACTTGCTGGCCGCGTAATTGGTCTGACCATAATTGCCATACAGCCCCACCACACTGGACGCATTGAGGATAGCGCCGCTTTCCTGCTCCAGCATCACCGCGGCCACTGCCTGAGTGAAATTGAATACCGCTTTCAAATTGACATCAATGACATCGTCAAACTGCTGTTCCGTCATGCGCAGCAGCTTGGCGTCTTTGGTGATCCCAGCATTGTTCACCAATACATCGATACGGCCGAACCGATGCTTTACATCCGCCACCATCGCATCAATCTGAGCACGGTCGGTGACATCCACGGTATAGGCCACGACCGTCACGCCCGGGGCGTGTAAGGACTGTGCGGCCGACTCAAGGGCTTGGGCATCCCGGTCACACAAGACCACTACCGCGCCTTCCTGGGCAAACTTTCTGGCCGTTGCCAAACCTATACCGGCTGCCGATCCGGTTACAAGCGCCACCTTATCTTTCAATCGCATTCCAGCTACCTTTTAAAAATCGCTCCACGCTGTCATGCAAACCCAGGTTTTCACAGCATCCCCACAGACCATGGTCTATTTACCCGTTCACACCAGCACCTGGTTTTTTACTCCGTTCGTCCGCCTTCCGCCAGTCAAAATGAGCAAATTTTATCCATGTCTGCCTGCTCCTCGCGGGCGACCAAAACGAAAAAAATGCTGCCCATCAAACTGGGCAGAAGGGCAAACAAACGCTTACTTGCCAGAAGTAAACTTGCTGTGACTGTGGATCAGATTGCGATAGTCAGGAATATGGGCAGAGAACAAGGCACCCAGACCTTCCACATCGTTACGCCAATCGCGGTGTAGCTCGCAGGCCACCCCAAACCAGGTCATCAACTGCGCGCCAGCCGCCGACATGCGATCCCACGCTGCATGGCGGGTAATTTCATTGAATGTCCCCGAGGCGTCGGTTACCACAAACACATCAAACCCGGCTTCCAGGGCCGACAGGGCCGGAAATGCCACGCACACTTCCGTGACGACTCCCGCAATAATCAGCTGCTTCTTGCCGCTTGCCTCGATAGCCTTGACGAACTCGTCGTTATCCCAGGCGTTGATCTGACCAGGACGTGCGATGTAAGGCGCATCGGGAAAAATTTCTTTCAGTTCGGGAACCAAGGGGCCATTAGGGCCTTCTTCAAAGCTGGTAGTCAAAATCGTGGGCAGCTTGAAGTACTTGGCCAGATCAGCCAAAGCCAGCACATTGTTCTTGAACTTGTCCGGATCAATATCACGAACCAGAGACAGCAGCCCGGTTTGGTGATCGACCAGTAATACAGCGGCCTGGTCTTTATCAAGACGTTTGTAAGGCGTAGTCATCTCAGTTCTCCTTAAGAATGAGTAAGAAAGGGTGGGTGCCAATCCGGCACCCGGCACGGCTAAAGCGCTTCTGGGAAATCGCGCTGCAAAAACAAAGCGTTGAGCTGTTTCAACCCAGCCAGTGAGAGCGGACCGGGCCGCCCTCACCGACCAGCCTTAGGAAGTCGCGCCAGAAGGCATGGAGCCAAAGCGGCCATTGTTAAAATCGTCCATCGCCTGCAAGATTTCCTGCTGGCTATTCATGACAAACGGCCCATGACCCACGATGGACTCATCAATCGGTTGACCACTGATCAGCAAGACCACCGCATCGTTATTGGCTTCCACCATGAACTGGCTACCGGCGCGATCCAGCACTACCAATTGCCCTTCACGCACCACACTTTGCCCATTGACCAGCACCGTGCCGTGCAGAACCACCAAGGCGGCCGTCCAGCCTTGCGGACTTTCCAGCTCGACAATCCCCCCCTGATTCAGGCGCAAATCCCATACATTCATGGGGGTGAAGGTTCTGGCAGGGCCTGTAGCGCCGTCTTTTTCACCGGCAATAATGCGCACCTTGCCGGCAGCATCGGGCAGAGGCACGACAGGGATCTGCTTGTCAGTAATAGCCTGATAACCGGCAGGCGTGCCTTTGTCTTTGGCTGGCAGGTTGACCCACAACTGCACCATCTCCAAGGTGCCGCCCGAACGGGCAAAGGCATCAGAGTGGTACTCCTCGTGCAAGATGCCCGAACCCGCCGTCATCCACTGCACATCGCCCGGTCCGATCGTGCCCCCCTGGCCGGTGGAGTCGTGGTGCGACACTTCCCCCTTGTAGACGATGGTGACCGTTTCAAACCCCCGGTGCGGATGCTGACCTACACCGCGCTTGTGCTCGCTGGGCGCGAACTCGGCCGGGCCGGCATAGTCAAGCAACAGAAAAGGACTCAGCTGTTTTGCGTGCGTGTGGTACGAAAACAGGGAGCGAACGGGAAAGCCGTCGCCCACCCAATGGGGACGGGGCGCACTATAAATACCAAGAATGTTCTTCATGTCCATCTCCTTGTTTCAACATAGGAGACAGAATAAACTCGGAACGATGAAGTCAGTAGCCCCCTAAAACGGTCATCTCTGTTCCATTTATGGAACGATAAAAGCGCTATGCACGATTTAAATGACTTGTACTTTTATGTTCAGATTGTGGATCACGGCGGCTTTGCCCCGGCCGGTCGCGCACTGGGCTTGCCCAAATCCACCCTGAGCCGCCGACTGGCCGCTTTGGAAGAGCGCCTGGGGGTTCGGCTGATACAACGTTCTACCCGGCGCTTTACGGTGACCGAAATCGGCCAGACCTATTACGAACACTGCAAGGCCATGCTGGTAGAGGCTGAAGCGGCACAAGCCGCCATTGAAATGACGCATGCCGAGCCACGTGGCGTGGTACGTCTCAGTTGCCCCATCACCTTGCTGAACGCGCATGTCAGCACGATGTTGGCTGATTTCATGGTCCGCTATCCGCATGTGACGGTTCAGCTGGAGGCCACCAACCGGAAGGTGGATCTCATCGGAGAAGCACTGGATATCGCAATCCGCGTCCGCCCCCGCCCCTGCAGGACAGTGATCTGGTGATGCGTGTTTTATCCGATCGTAGCCAATGTCTGACAGCCAGCCCGGCGCTGATTGCCCGTTACGGCATGCCCGGTTCGCCGGCGGATCTGGCCGACTATCCCAGCCTGGGCCTGGGTGTGCCTCAGCAAACCCATACCTGGACCTTGTTCGGACCCAATGGAGCGCAAGCCGTGCTGCACCACACCCCCCGTCTGATCACGACGGACATGACCGCTCTGCGCGCCGCGGCCCTGGCTGGAGTGGGAATCGTCCAACTGCCTACACTGGTGGTTTGCGATCAATTGGCACAAGGCGCTTTAGTCAAACTGATCCCGGACTGGGCGCCGCGCCGCGAGATCATTCATGCGGTGTTTTCCTCGCGCCGTGGTCAAATGCCCGCCGTACGGGCCCTGCTGGACTATCTGGTCGAACGCTACCAAGCCATGGACGAGGACTAAGCGCCATTCTGAACCTGGCAGGCTTAGAAACCCGGTCATTGAGTGCGCGATCGGTTTCAGAAAACAAAAACGCCCTGCATATGCAGGGCGTTTTCTCTGAACGGGCCATCAAGCCGGGGATCAGATGCCGCGATTAAAATCGTGAACCTGCTTTTCAGCCTCTTCACGTGCAATACCGTAGCGCTCCTGAATCTTACCGACCAGATACTCGGTATTGCCCTCGGCAACATCCATATCGTCATTGGTCAGCTTGCCCCATTTCGCCTGAATTTTACCAGTCAGCTGCTTCCATTTGCCTTTAATCGTATCTTCATTCATAGTCGTTCTCCTATTTACAAAGGAATTTCATTACAGAGATTGATCAGGGAATAATTATTCCGGCTTCACTTTCAATCCCGACGAGTCGACTTTCACAACACCTTTCACGCTTTCGGTGGCTGCCACCGCTTTTTTAAGCTCGATTTCGCTAGGCACGGTACCGGTCAATGTTGCAACGCCGTTATTGGTCTCAACAGAGATATCCGTGCTCTTCAAATCCTTGGTACTGGCCAGATCAGCCTTGATCTTGGTGGTAATCCAGGTATCGCTGACGGCTTCGCCCGCTGTTGCGGAATGATCCTGATTAACGGCAGGCTCATTAGCCAGTGCGCCGCCTTGCAGGCCAAAACTCAAAGCCGAGGCCATTAGAAAACTGGATAGGATGGCGGATTTTTTCATAGATTTTCTCCAATATCAGAAAGAGTATTTTTAGAATTAAAAATTCCCTTATCCCTGCTATTAAAAGGAGTCCAAATCAATCAACAAAAATTTCGTTGTTTGCAATGGATGGTTCCACCGTAACATTCCCGACCAAGGCGACAACTACGAAATGCTACAAGCAATTTCCTTATAATAATTTCCCTTCAAATTGCTCAAGGCAGCTTCTTCGACCTGAATAAGCAGGTGTCCCTGACCCTGTTTTTCTGACCCTGTACCAGTTGGCCCCAAACCGCCCTACCCGGCATCGAGACTGGTTTTCACGTAGGGGACAACGTTGACCAGAAGGCTGTTCGCACGAGCAATAATTTACCCAAGGGCCGGGACGACAACAGACCCTGTCATGCCCATGGAGAGGCAAGACAGGGCGGATACATAAGGTAAGAAATTTAGCAGTGCCACTAACAAACGCGACACCGTGAGCCGGTCAATTACCGTAAATGATGTACTTGCTGCAGCCCATAGACCTGCACCGGCAAACCCGCTTGACGCGCTTTCAACTGCAAGGCCAGATATTGTGAGTAATGCCGCGACTGGTGCAGGTTGCCACCGTGAAACCACAGATTTGGCTGCTGGGTGGGCTTCCACATATTGCGCTGCTCGCCCTCCCATGGCCCCGGATCTTTCGTGGTTTCCGAACCCAGGCCCCAGCATTTACCCACCCGGTCCGCCATTTCCTGGCCGGCCAGATCCGCTACCCAGCCGTTCATGGAACCGTAGCCCGTGGCGTACACCACCAGATCCGCAGGCAATTGCGTGCCGTCTGTCAGTACCACAGCGTTCTCGGTCAGATGGCTGATGTCGGTCCGGGATTTCAGCTTGATGCTGCCGTCGATGATCAGCTCGCAAGCGCCTACGTCGATGTAGTAGCCCGAAGCACGTCGCAGGTATTTCATGAACAAGCCCGAACCATCGTCACCCCAATCCAGCATGAAGCCTGCCGCCTCCAGCTTCTGGTAGAACTCTGCATCACGCTCGCGGATCTTGTCGTACACAGGAATCTGGAAGTCCGCCATGATGCGATAGGGCAGGGACGCAAAGAGCAAGTCTGCCTTGCGCGTGGTGACTCCCGAAGCCAGCGCCCGTTCAGAATACAGATCTCCCAAGCCGATCTCCATCAAGGAGTCGGACCGCACAATATGGGTGGACGAACGTTGCACCATGGTGACGTCCGCCCCCGCCTCCCACAACGCCGCGCAAATATCGTGCGCCGAGTTATTGGCCCCGATCACGACTACTTTCTTGCCCGCATACGCTTGCGGCCCAGGGTGCTGCGAGGAGTGCTGCTGCTCACCCTTGAACACCTCCTGTCCCTTGATACTGGGCACATTCGCCTTGCCGGACATGCCCGTGGCAAAGACCAGTTGCTGTGGCCGTAGCGTCATGGGCTTGCCATCACGCTCGATCTCCACTTCCCAGGTCTGGCTGGGCTCGTCGTAGCGCACCTTCTTGCACACGGTGCTGCTCCAGTAATTCAGCTCCATCACCTTGACGTACATTTCCAGCCAGTCGCCAATCTTGTCCTTGGGCGCAAAGACAGGCCAGTTGTCGGGGAAAGGCATATAAGGCAGGTGGTCGTACCAGACGGGGTCATGCAGGCACAGAGACTTGTAACGCTTGCGCCAGCTATCGCCGGGTCGAGCATGTTGATCAATGATGAGCGTGGGCACATTCAACTGCCGCAAACGTGCGCCCAGGGCAATGCCGCCCTGTCCGCCCCCAATGATCAATACATAGGGCTGTTCAGACGTACCTAATGTTGCCTGCTCCTGTTGACGACGCTCCTGCCAGGTCTGACGGCCGCGCCGGATGCCGTGCTCGGCCCCCATGGGACGACGCACGCCTAACGGCTCCTCATAGCCTTTCAATTCAGACATGGTGGTCAGAAAGGTCCAGATCTTGCCGTCCTTGACGCGAATATGGCCATAGCCACGCGCCACATCGGTTTCCACATGGAACCAGCCCTCCACCAGACCTTGGCCATCGTCACTGACCGGCTCGGCACTGTCGCGCTCGAACCTGGCTGACACGACACCTTGTTGCTGCTGCGTCAGCATGTCGCGGATCTGATCGCGCCCCTCCATGGTTCGGATATTCCAGGTGAACATGACCAGATCACGCCAAAAGCATTCTTCGGCAAACAGGGCTGCCGCATCGTCCGGTGCATTGCTGGCAAGCGCATGGGTCAACTGGTCAAGAACCGTGTCCAACTGTCGCGCAGACGGCTGCAGTTGCTGCTGTGTTTGCATGATTTGTCTCCATATCGTTTTAATGGTGCGCCGGGCTTTTGCTGCCCAGCTATGGAGTACATAGCAAACACCGTGCCAAACCGGGAACGGCTTGTTTTAAAGGGGTATCGCTTGTTTTAAAGCGGTGAAACTGTGCCAGTGGTGACACAGGTGGTGCATCAGGTGTCGCAGCCTGTGTCAGGGGCCGAGTCTTGCTGAGTCAGACCTGCTCGTTTGATATAACGATGCAAGGTGGACCGGCTAATTCCAAGCTGCCGCGCTGCCGCACTGACATTACCGTCGCAGGCCTGCAAAACCTGCCGCCAGGAGGGTTCCCCGGCGCAGATAACTGACGTCGGGCTACTTGTAGATGTGGCCAGACGCCGCTCGCGCAACGCCTCTGGTAAATCCTGTACCTCAATGCAGGAACCTTCCGCCAAGGCCAGTGCCAGCACCAGCGCATTGTCCAGTTCGCGCAAATTACCTGGCCACTCATACGCTTGCAACGCTTGCCAGGCCTCGGGAGACAAGCCGGGTACATCGCCCTTGTTACGCCGATGCAATATCTGCTGCACCAGCCACTCCAGATCACTGCGATGACGCAAGGCAGGCAGGGTCAACACCGCCGCATTCAAGCGATACAGCAAATCCGCACGGAAGCGGCCTTGCTCTACCAGGGCGCTTAAATCATGGTGGCTGGCTGAAATCACGCGCAGGTCCACGCGCTTGCTTGTGCGTGCGCCCAAGGGCATGACCTCGGACTCGGCCAGCACTCGCAGCAAACGACTTTGCAAAGCCAGCGGCATGTCGCCAATCTCGTCCAGGAATAGAGTGCCGCCATCAGCCGCCTCGATCAAACCCGTGCGACCTCGTGCAGCACCGCCGGTATACGTGCCAGCTAAATAGCCGAACAATTCGCTTTCAATCAGACTCTCGGGCAAGGCCGCACAATTGACGGCCACAAAACTCCCGCGACGACCACTAGCCGTGTGAATCGCACGGGCCAGATATTCTTTGCCCGAACCCGTCTCGCCCTGCAACAGTACCGGCATTTCCCGCGTTGCCAAACGGGCGGCTTTCAGCAGCATGGACTGCATGGCCGCATCCGTGCCTGCCAAGCCTCGCAATCCCTGTGGCAAGGCCGCATCCACGGCTGCCCCATCCATCCCCACAGACCGATTGTTCAATACACGTCTGGGCTCAATGGCATGGGCAAACAGCACACTCCCATCCCGGGCCATGACGACTCGCTCCTGCGTGGGGCGATAGCGCATCAAGGTCGGTAACTGATCCACTTCCAGATGCAGAAAGCGCATCAAACTCTGCCCCAGCAAATCCGCAGGATTACGCCAGTCCACCCCCGCTGCCCGCGCCAGAATTCGGGCACCCGTATGCGTCATGCCCTTGATACGGCCAGAGCCATCAATCGCAATAGCCGCTTCCGGATCAATATCCAGAAACTCCGGCGACTGCGACAAACATAGAATCCATTCCTGACGGTGGCAGGCCATCAAATTAGCCAATTCAATACGACGGGTCGCCGCATTGGCAAGGTGCAGGGCCAAGCCCTGGCTGGCCTTGGCCTCCGGCGACTGCAACAAGGACAAATCCAGTACTGCGGCCAGCTTGCCGTCATAGTGATAGATAGGCGCCGCCGTGCAGGATAAAGGCGCATGCATATGATCGAAATGATCATTTTGATGAATGGTCAGGGCCTCGCCCGTGTGCAGGCAAGTGCCCACCGCGCACGTTCCCGCACGCTCTTCAGACCATTCCGAGCCCATATACAGGCCGGCCTGCCGCAAGGCATCGCGCTGGCCTTCCGAACCCAGAAAATCCACCGTAACGCCCTTGTTATCGGACAACAGCAGTACGTAATTGAGCCCGGACACCTGTTGATAAAGACGCTCCAGCCCGGAGCGCGCAATATTGATCAGGGCTTCGGACTGTTGACGGTGCTCACGCAGCTGGGAATCGGGCACGATATAGGCCTCGCAAGCCTGTGCCGGGTCCAGCCTGTGATGCTCAATACACCGCCGCCAGCTATGGACCACAGCCTGATCGCGCCGGGACAGGCTGCCCTGCCAAACAGCCGTGATCTCTTGGACGTGTGCCACATGTGAAGACTGCATAGTTGCGCTCATCCCGAAAACAGACCACCCCCGGGCGGGCGCGGCCTCTCTTCCAGTGTGCCGCCATGCTTAGCTGCCGTACATGGAGGTTTTCCTTGAGATGCGGTGCAGCAAATGAAGTGATTGCCTTCCTTTCTTTCCCGATCAAGCCATCAGTGGCATGGGCTCGTAACCAGGCTCCATGCCTACACCACATAGATAGCCGGCACCGAGAGCCGGAAAAACAAGCAACTCGTGCCCTACCACTCCATCAAACATTCGCCAGATCAAGCAGGTGTTGAGCAAACTCACCCTGCGCGCCCGCCGCGTTTATGTGATCGAAGTACTCATACCAACCGCTGGCTTGGATACCCGCCAGCAGAGCCTGGCAAGCCCGCTGATCCGGGAAGCGCCACACACCCATAAAGTGATGGCTGCTGGCTTGATCGATATGAGGCTCCGTAACGCTCAGGGTCAGAACCTCAATACCCTGGCTGGATAAACCAGCCATTGCCTCTTGCAGCCCGGCCAGAAAGTGTTGGCGCTGCTGCCCAGACATCGCTTTCCAAGACCTGCTCGCTAAGCTGAGCAGACAACACGACGCGGATGCATTACCACCCCAGCATCAGCACCTGCACACGCATCCGGGGCAAAGACTTTTCACGCTCGTAACTCTGAGCGCCAACCATTTAGTTAGATTACTAATCTTGTAGTTTGATTATAAATCCCGCAAGCAATTCAAAGCTGTGAAAAAGCCCGAATTCAGCTTTACGCCAAATCCGGGCCTTGAGTCTCACCTTGTCAGCCTGTACGACACCTTACAGCTTCCCCCGTGCATTCCTTGTAAACGAGATACGTCCCAGACACTGTTTGATCTTTTTGACTTTGCCGTGACTCACATCCTTCCGGAACACGTGCAAGGTATGTTCTGCTGGGATATAGACCCTGTTGTCAGGGGGCAGAGCCAGATCCATTATTTACAGCGGCTTAGCGGTAAAGCCTACTCTCACTCATGAGGCATGTTTCTCGATAAAAACCGACCACAAACGGCCATCCGAAACGAAATACCAAAAGAGCCGCCGCAGCGGCTCTTCATTTTTGGCACCTTGAATCAAGGTTTATTCGACGGTCACACTCTTGGCTAGATTCCGTGGCTTATCCACGTCCGTGCCGCGCGAGCAAGCCGTGTGATAGGCCAGCAATTGCAGGGTCACGGTGTGCAGGATAGGGGACAGTTTGCCGTAGTGCTCTGGCATACGGATTACATGCACACGTTCACTGCTGCCGATACGGGTATCGGCGTCGGCAAACACATACAGCTCACCCCCACGAGCATGGACTTCTTCAATATTGGATTTCAGCTTTTCCAGCAACTCATCGCGTGGAGCGATAGTGACCACGGGCATGGCTTCGGTGACCAGGGCCAGCGGGCCATGTTTCAGTTCACCGGCCGGATAGCCTTCAGCGTGGATGTAGCTGATTTCTTTCAGCTTCAGCGCACCTTCCATGGCGATGGGGTAATGCATGCCACGGCCCAGGAACAAGGCGTTTTCCTTGCTGGCAAAACGGTCCGCCCAGGCCATGATTTGCGGCTCCAGAGCCAGCACGGCCGCGATAGCGGTAGGCAAGTGACGCAAGGCTTTCAGGTAGTCGCCTTCCTGCTCCTGATTCAGGTGGCCCTTGACCTGCGCCAGTGCGATGGTCAACAGAAACAAGGCCGTCAGCTGAGTCGTAAAGGCTTTGGTGGAAGCCACGCCAATTTCAACGCCAGCACGAGTGATATAGGACAGCTTGCACTCGCGCACCATGGCACTGGTGGCGACGTTGCAGATGGTCAAGGTCTGCTCCATGCCCAGACTGCGGGCATGCTTCAAGGCAGCCAGCGTGTCAGCCGTTTCGCCGGACTGGGAAATAGTCACGACCAGCGTGCGGGGATTAGGAACGCTGTCGCGGTAGCGGTATTCGCTGGCAATTTCCACGTTGACGGGGATTTTGGCCAGCGATTCGATCCAGTAACGAGCAGTCAGACCAGCATAGTAGCTGGTGCCACAAGCCAGAATCAGCACATTGTCAATGTCCTGGAACACCTTGTAGGCCTGATCGCCGAACAGCTCGGGGGTGACGCTTTCGATATCTTGCAAGGTGTCACCCACCGCGCGGGGCTGCTCAAAGATCTCCTTTTGCATAAAGTGACGATAGGGGCCCAATTCAGCCGCAGCGGTGTGCAAATGAACGGTGTGGACGGGACGGTCTACAGAGCGCCCCTCCTTGTCCATGATCCATACTTTACTGATTTGCAGATCAATCACGTCACCGTCTTCCAGATAAATGATCTGATCGGTCGTTCCGGCCAGTGCCAGCGCATCCGAGGCCAGAAAGTTCTCGTTCTGACCCACACCCACCACCAGGGGCGAGCCGTGGCGCGCGCCCACCACACGGTGCGGTTCATCCTGACAGAACACCGCAATCGCATAAGCGCCGGTCAAACGGCGAATAACCTGCTGCACAGCCTCGAACAGATCACCGTTGTACAGGTGGTCAATCAGGTGAGCGATCACTTCGGTATCGGTCTGGCTCTCGAACACATAGCCTATGGCTTGCAGCTCGGCGCGCAGCTCGTCGTGGTTTTCAATGATGCCGTTATGCACCAGCGCAATGCGGGCCTTACCTTTGCCCGAAAAATGCGGGTGTGCATTATGAGTAGCCGGCGCGCCATGGGTTGCCCAACGGGTATGAGCAATGCCGGTAAAGCCTTGCAGATGGTCTGCCTTAACCTGTTCTTGCAGCTCGGCCACGCGCTGAGTACTGCGCGCCCGCAACAACTGGCCCTGCGCATGAACAGCAACGCCACAAGAATCGTAGCCCCGGTACTCCAGACGTTTCAGACCTTCCAGCAGCACGGGAACAATATCGCGTTGCGCCACAGCGCCAACAATTCCACACATAGCCAACTCCTGTTCATGGCCCCTTTCGGTCGGCCGACTAATCAATGCAATCTGCTTATTCTGATCTGAAACACAAAAAATTTTATGTCTATTTTTCTTTTGAAATGAATTAAAATTTCACTTAATAATAAAAACAAAATAAATAAATAAAAATTCTGATTTTATGGAATTTTATTTCAATACGATTAGATAAACATTGTCATGATTGAACTAGACGAGCTGGATTTACGCATTCTGGAGCAGCTGCAAAATGATGCTTCCATCAGCAATCAGGAACTGGCTTTGCTCGTGCATGCCTCTCCCCCAACCTGTTTGCGGCGAGTGCGTCGTTTAAGTGAACAAGGGGTGATTCGCAGGCAGGTCGCCTTGCTGGACGCGGAGCAACTGGGCTCCAGTTTGACGGCGATTGTGGAGATTACGCTGGACCGTCAGGGTGAAGAATATTTGCAGCAGTTCGAGCGCCTGATGGCCCCCGAAGCGGCGGTGACGCAGTGCTATCGCGTCTCAACCGGGGTGGATTTCATTGTGATTTTGCAAGTCAGCGATATGACGGCCTATCACAAGCTGGCTCATGCCCTGTTCACCAGCCAGGCGAACATACGTAATATCCGCAGTTTTTTTTCCATTCATCAGGCCAAATTCGAAACACGTGTACCGTTGCCTGCACCCAAAATCTGAGCCAGACCAAGTTTTAGAGCCGAAACGCCACCAGCCGTGAATAAGATACGAACGGCGGGCGATGGCGATGGCGATGGCGATGGCGATGGCGATGGCGATGGCGATGGCAGGTATTAAAACACGCGTCAGGACCCGCACAAGCGCAGCGTGTGGAACGCGCAAAAACCGCGTGAATCAGCCGCGCTCAGGTTTGCACACGTTGCAGTACCAGTTGTTGATACAAACGCAAATAACGCTGCACCATAACGGCAGGGTCATGCTCCTGCTGCACCCAGCGTTGCGCCAGCGCGGCTTGTTGACGCGCTGCTGCCGGATTGCTCAAGGTGTCATCCAAAGCCTGAGCAATAGCCTGTGCGTCCCCGACCGCACATAACTTCCCACGTCCATTACCCAGCAACTCCGTCAAGCCGCCCGCCATCGTGGCAGTGACCGGCACGCCATACACGAACGCATCCAGCACACTGGACCCGAGCGCTTCATGCCGGGAACTGAGGACAAAGCCATCCATCAGACGGTAAGCCTGTTCGGGGCGGGCTTCAAAACCGCTCAGCTTATAGCAAGACTCCAGACCTAATTGCGCAATCAAATCCTGTGCCGCCGCGGACTCGGAGCCGGGCGCACCAAAATGCAGAAACACAAAGTCCTGGCGACGCTGAGACAGGGCGTGAACCGCCCGAATCAGAGTCAAGGGGTCCTTCTCGGCCGACAATGCAGCCATCGTCCCCAGAACACGCAGTCCATTTGGGTTCCAGCGCTGACGCAAGTGGTTCACATAGGCCTCATCCGACGCCACATACTCAATGGCGCTGGGAATCACCTCGACAGACAAACCCAGACGTCGCGGCTCTGCCGCCGCTGCCTGGCTGATGGCAACCAGCCGGTCCGCCTTGCGCCATTTCCAGCGCGTCCGGCGCTCTTTCACGCTCAAGGGACTGCTTGACTGTCGCCCACCACTACGTTGTTCGATACGTTTGCGGTCAACGGGAAAAGCCGTGCGCCGTGTAAAAACAAGCCGCTTGGGCAGCCAGAAATGCAATAAGGCCAACCAGCTCATGCAGGACGCGGTTTGGGAATGGACGATGTCAAAACCACGTCCATGCACCAGCAGATAGCGCAGCGCGGCACCCACAGAGGCGCATTCCACCACACTCAACCCCTGTTCCTTGGCCCGAGCAGCCAGTGCTTCACCGCGCCGGGCCAAGAGGCTGACCTGATGGCCTGCCTGCTGCATCTGCTGGACGCTCAGCAAGGTTTGCCGTTCGCCACCGCGCCAACCGCGCTCGAAATTAAGCTGCAAAATGCGCATGGCATTGATCCAGGGTCAATCCGTTGGAGTCGGGTATGCCCGACGTACGCCTTGCCTCCCTGCCCTTGTCAGGCAAAGCCAGGGAGGTCAAAGATGGGCTGACACCCATCAGGACTTACGAACGGGGCGCTTCCAGCCGGACACGCTGCGCTGTTCCGAACGCGACAAGGTCAGCTGATCATCCGGTGCATTGCGCACCAGGGTCGTACCCGCGCCAATTGTTGCGCCTCGGCCTACGGTCACCGGAGCCACCAACTGCGTATCCGAACCGATGAAGGCATCGTCACCAATCACGGTACGGAATTTGTTCACGCCGTCGTAATTGCAGGTGATGGTGCCTGCACCAATGTTCACGCGCTGGCCCACATCGGCATCACCGATATAGGCCAGATGATTGGCCTTGGAGCCCTCGCCCAGCTGGGTGTTCTTGATTTCCACGAAGTTGCCCACGTGGGTGCGATTGGCCAGAACAGCACCAGGACGCAGGCGGGCGTAAGGGCCGATACGGGCGTCTTCGCCTACCTGGGCTTGCTGCAGATGGCTGAAGGCCTCGATCTGGGTACCGGCGCCGATAGTCACGTCACGCAGCACGCTGTGCGGGCCCACGCGCACGCCATCCTGCAGCACAACCTTGCCTTCAAACACGCAACCCACATCAATGAACACATCACGACCGCATTCCAGGGTGCCGCGCACATCGAAGCGAGCCGGGTCAGCCAGTGTCACGCCTTTTTCCAGCAAGCGACGAGCCTGCTCGGCTTGCCACAAGCGTTCCAGTTCGGCTTGTTGAATACGGCTGTTCACCCCCAGGGTTTCCCACCCAGCCGCCGGCTGGGCCGCCTGCACCGACACGCCATCGGCCACCGCCAAGGCGATGATGTCGGTCAGGTAATACTCGCCCTGAGCGTTATCATTCGTAATACGGGTCAACCAGTCTTTCAGACGGGCCGTAGGAGCAACCAGAATACCGGTATTCACTTCTTTTACGGCACGTTCAGCTTCATTGGCATCCTTGTGTTCCACAATACGCTGCACGGAACCGTCCGCACCCCGAATGATGCGACCGTAGCCGGTGGAATCGGCCAGTGTTTCAGTCAACACGGCCACGCCTTGGCCACGTGCCTGCAGCAAGCGGCGCAAGGTGTCGGCCTGAACCAGAGGGACGTCGCCGTATAGCACCAGAGTGGCATCATCGTCCTTATCGCCACCGACCAGCTCCGGCACAGCCTGTTGCACCGCATGGCCCGTACCGTGCTGGGGTTGCTGCAGAGCAAAGGCCAGCTCGGCCTGGGCGAAGGTTTGCTGAACGCGCTCGGCGCCATGACCTACCACGACCACAACTTTTTCCGGCTCCAGTTCACGTGCGCTGTCGAGCACGTGGGCCAGCATGGATTTGCCGGCGATAGGATGCAGTACTTTGGGCAGGTCAGACTGCATACGCTTGCCCATGCCTGCTGCCAGAATCACGATATTAAGCATAAAAATTTACCTACTAGGTTGGTCGATCAGTTCTTTTTGGTACTGCGTGTAGTGCTGCGCGTGGCGGTTCTTTTAGCCGCCGTTTTGGTGGCCACCTTGGCCGCGCTTTTAGTGGCTGCTTTCGCGGACGGTTTTACGGTCCTGGCCGCGGCCGGAGCACTGGTTTTGGCAGAAGTATGGGCATTGGCAGCCGCCGGTTTAGCGGGCTTTGACGAACCAGCCGGTTTAGCCTTGCTTGCCTGCTGACGATAGTTTTCCACCTGCTGCATCGAGGCAGCGGTAGCCGTGGCCATGGCATCAAACTGCTGTTGCAACATGTTCCACCAGGCTTGGGCAGCGGGATTGCCTGCACCTGCGTCGGCGTCCTGCTGAGCGCCAGGCTGTTTGTCGCCGGGGCTGTTCTGGCTGGCAGCCGCTTCAGACTGGGGCGGCGAGGACGGTGACGGCATGGATGCAGGCTGCGCTGCCGTGTGCGAACCAGTCTCAGGTGGGCAGGCCTGCGCCTTGGCCTCTGCCACACTGCTCGCTACTCCCGCCGCTCCCGCAGCCAGAGGATTAAAAGCCATGAAGGCCTCAAAGGGATTTTTCCCGCCAGCCGCCTGCGTCCCTTGCTGGGCCATGGTCTTGATGGCCGCCAGGGTGGAGCGCTGAATCTCCAGGCCCTGAATGGTGGTGCTCAACATGGACAGGTTTAACTGCAACCAGCTTTCCACGGCACGCAAGTCACGAATGCGGCGGTCCAGATCATCGGGGGACAGACTAGGCATCATGCCAGAGCTCACGTCACCTGCCCCACCGCCTGCCATGTTTTTCCAGGCTTGGGCCATCATGTCCATGCTACGTAGCAAGGGGTTGTTGCTGCCGCCCAGGGCATTGAAATCAGGTATACCAAAAGGATTCGGGTTCATGCTTAGCTCCCATGGGGTTGATGGCTGCCCGGCGTATCCCAGGCTCAGGCCAGCTGTTCCAGATGCTGCTTGATGCTGTCAATCAGCACCACTTGCGCTTCCAGGGTGAACATGTCTGCTTCTATCATTTGCCAGGCTTCATCCAGCGTCAATAAGCGAAATTCACTAACCTCGCCGTCCATATTGCAGGGCCGTACCTCGTCAGCCAGCACGCAGTCACTGACCAGGGCATTTTCCACCTGATAGCCTTCAGGCAGCCGACGGTGCATGCGCAAGGACACACGCAAAGGGCTGCTATGGGCCAGCACCGACTCTGGCAAACCAGCCTCTTCGTAGCTTTCACGAATCAGGGATGTCTGCAGCGACTCTCCACTGACCGCCAGTCCGCCCACCAGCGTGTCCCACATGTTCGGGTCTGTGGATTTGGTTGGGGAACGGCGCGCGGCCCAGATACGGCCATCCGTGGACCAGCCATTCAAATGCACTGCCTGCGTGAGAAACCCCAAGGGCCGCACCGCACCACGCTCAATACGGGACAGGCATTGCCCTTCACCGACCACATCCAGCAGCTCATCACGCCAGGCCCGGATGCAGCCGCCTTCCTGCAAACGCAAGGCAACCTGATCCAGGACCTGAGCCAGGCTCAGGTCCTGGCTCGGGCAATCGCTCAGACGCAAGACATCCTCTTCAATCGTCACCCCCGGCAGGGGCTCGATGCAATGGGCGGCCTTGGGCGTGATCCAGCCGGCAACACGCCCGTCAACCGTGACTGGGCGGCTGCCCGGCGGGGGCAGTTGTTGCAACTGACTGGTCAGGCTGAGCATGCGCTGTCGCAGGGCCTGAGTAAGCGATCGGTTTTGGAACAAAGTCATAGTCGGCGATTGTAATTCAAGCCTTGACCCATTACGGCTTTTGTAGCGTTTAGTCCAACCTTGTCTTCTAGGGACATACCCTGCCCTTGAAGGCTAAAGCAAGTTCTATATAATTTCCGTGAACAGATAAGCGACTAAAAACTTCGAGCGGGCCAGCACTTAGCTGCTACAAGCCCGCCACTGCAACACCGCAGTTTCTTCCAGCGTTGGATTTTTCGGAGCGTTGACGCAGCCGAACCCCGGTTTGGCATGGCAACACCAAAAGAGGGACAACAATGAAGATGTGGAGAAGTTTATTTGCTCTGACCGCCTGTTCGATGGCAGGTCCTAGCCTGGCTCAGACCACCAATATGGAAGGTGGACCCCGTGTCAATCAGCTCAATTTGCCCAATGGGGTCACCCCCATAGCCCAGGACATCGCCTGGCTGCACTGGATGATGCTGATTATCTGTACCATCATCTTCATTGGCGTGTTCGGCGTGATGTTCTACTCCATCATCCGGCACCGCAAGTCCAAGGGCGCCATTGCGGCACGCTTTCACGAGCATCTGGGTGTCGAGGTTGCCTGGACAGTCATTCCCTTTTTGATTGTGATCGGCATGGCCCTGCCCGCCACCAAAACCGTGGTGGCCATGAAAGACACCAGCAGTGCGGATCTGACCGTCAAGGTCACCGGCTATCAGTGGAAATGGGGCTACGAATATCTGGACGGCCCAGCCAGCGGCGTCAAATACCTGTCCAACCTGTCCACCCCCCGTGCCCAGATCGAAGGACGCGAGCCCATCGGGCCCAACTATTTGATGGAAGTAGACAAGCCCCTGGTCGTTCCTGTGAACAAGAAAGTGCGTGTCATGCTGACCGCAGAAGACGTCATTCACTCGTGGATGGTGCCCGAATTCGGTGTCAAGCAAGACGCCATTCCCGGCTTTTTGCGTGATACCTGGTTCCGTGCAGACAAGGTGGGTATTTACCGTGGCCAATGTGCCGAGCTGTGCGGCAAGGACCACGCCTATATGCCCATCGTCGTGCAAGTGATGGAGCAGGATGAGTACAACCGGTGGGCCAAAGAGCAGACCGACCTGCTCACTGCCCAGGCCGATGACCCCAACAAGGACTGGAGCAAAGACGAGCTGATCGAACGTGGTCAACAAGTCTTTGCGCAAAACTGCGTCGCGTGTCACCAGGCCAATGGCAAAGGTGTACCCGGCACCTTCCCGGCGTTGGAGGGCAACACGAAGTTTGTGCTCGCTCCCATGAAAGGTCAGATAGACACCGTGCTCAATGGCCATCCCGGCACGGCCATGGCTGCCTTTCGCGATCAGCTCAATGATGTGCAGATTGCCGCGGTCATCACCTACACACGCAACGCCTGGGGCAACGCAGACAAAGGGCCGGACCCTGTCGTCACGCCCGCCGACGTCAAGGCACAGCGCTGATTTAGCGCCCGTCGCCCATCACACCATCAATCTATCCCTGACTACGGCCAGGGGGAGTGCAGCAAGGAGTCAAGCATGAGTAGCGTCACCGTCGACCATGTAGCGAACCCGAGCGGACATGAGGATCACCATCATGCCCATGCCACCCCTAGCGGCTGGCGTCGCTGGTTATTCGCCACCAACCACAAAGACATCGGGACCATGTACCTGATCTTCTCGTTTGTGATGTTGCTCGAAGGCGGCGTGCTGGCTCTGCTGCTGCGGACCGAACTATTTCAGCCCGGTCTCCAGTTTTTCCGGCCCGAGCTGTTCAATCAGTTCACCACCATGCACGGCCTGATCATGATTTTCGGCGCGATCATGCCGGCCTTTGTGGGCTTTGCCAACTGGATGATTCCGCTGCAAATTGGTGCTTCGGATATGGCCTTTGCCCGCATGAACAACTTCAGCTTCTGGCTTTTGCCAGTCGGCGCGATCCTGTTCACTGCTTCATTCTTTGTACCTGGCGGCGCCCCGGCCGGCGGCTGGACCATGTATGCCCCCCTGTCCTTGCAAATGGGTCCAGGCATGGACTTCACCATTTTTGCAGTCCACATTCTGGGGGCATCGTCCATCATGGGGGCCATCAATATTGTGGTGACGGTCCTGAACATGCGCGCCCCCGGCATGACCCTGATGAAAATGCCGCTGTTTTGCTGGACCTGGCTAATTACCGCTTATCTGCTGATTGCCGTCATGCCCGTACTGGCCGCAGCCGTGACCATGCTGCTGACCGATCGCCACTTTGGCACCCATTTCTTTAACGCGGCCGGCGGCGGCGACCCGGTTCTTTACCAGCACATCTTCTGGTTCTTTGGCCACCCCGAGGTCTACATCATGATCTTGCCGGCCTTCGGGATTGTGTCGGCCATTGTTCCAGCCTTCTCGCGCAAACCCTTGTTCGGCTATGCCTCCATGGTGTATGCCACGGCCGCCATCGCCATCTTGTCGTTCCTGGTGTGGGCTCACCACATGTTCACCACCGGAATGCCCGTGACCGGGCAACTGTATTTCATGTACGCCACTATGCTGATCTCCATCCCTACCGGAGTGAAGATCTTTAACTGGGTGGCTACCATGTGGCGTGGCTCGCTGTCCTTTGAAACGCCCATGCTGTTTGCCATCGGCTTTATCTTCGTGTTCACGATTGGCGGTTTTACAGGCCTGATCCTGGCCGTGGCGCCGATTGATATTGCGGTCCACGACACCTATTACGTAGTGGCACATTTTCACTATGTGCTGGTTGCCGGATCGCTGTTTGCCTTGTTTGGCGGCGCCTACTACTGGCTGCCCAAGTGGACGGGCCGCATGTACAACGAACGCCTGGGCAAGATTCATTTCTGGTCCACCATGATCTCGTTCAACGTAACCTTCTTTCCCATGCATTTTCTGGGTCTGGCGGGCATGCCGCGTCGTTATGTGGACTACGCTGGCCAATTCACGGACTTTCACCAGATTGCCACCATTGGCGCCTTCTGGTTTGGGCTGTCGCAACTGCTGCTGATCTACATCGTGATTCAGGCAGCTCGCGGCAAAGGCGAAGCGGCCAGTGCCAAGCCCTGGGAAGGCGCGGAGGGGCTGGAGTGGACCGTTCCCTCGCCCGCACCGCATCACACGTTTGAAATCCCCCCTGTCGTCAAATGAGCCGGAGGAACGCCCTATGACTCCCGAACAACGCCGTCGCAACCGCCGTCTGGGACTGCTCCTGGCTGCGTTCGTCATTGCCATCATGGCCTGGACCTTTCTGAAAGGCAGTCAATTTTTAGGACAGTGATATGGATGACGATTTTCGGGACCTCACACGGCGCAAACTCAGCTTTTTCCAGACCTTGAAAGCCATTGCCTGGGGTTTTTTTGGAGTCCGTCGTGGTCGCGACCATGAACAGGACATTGCCAAGATCAATCCGGTCTATCTGATTATTGCCGCCTTGATCGCCACGGTTGTTTTCGTTGTGGGCCTGATTATGGTGGCCCGCTGGTTCATTGGTCAGGCCAGCTGAACCCTGGCCGAAGACGGCGCCCCCCGGGCACCTGACCCGAAGGAGAACACTATGCATGTCGAGACTACGGCTCACCCGTCCAAGGCGCCGTATTACTACGTCCCCGGCTTGTCGGGACATCCGGTACGCGCCAGTCTTTCTCTGTGCCTGACACTACTGGGGGCGGCGACCTGGATCAATGACTGGCCAGGTGGCTTCTGGGTGTTTCTGGTCGGGATTCTCAGCTTCTTGCTGGTCCTGTATTTCTGGTTCAGTGATGCCATACGCGAATCCGAAACTGGCCTGAACAGTGTCCGTGTCGATGTCTCCTACCGCTGGAGCATGTCTTGGTTCATCTTTTCAGAAGTCATGTTTTTTGCGGCTTTTTTCGGGGCTCTTTGGTATACCCGTGAAATTGCCACCCCCCTGTTAAGTGACCTGGATCACCGCGCCCTGCTCTGGCCCGACTTCACGGGCACCTGGCCCAACCAGGGCCCGGCAGGCACCATTGCCCCCTTTCAGACCGTAGGCCCACTGTGGCTGCCCACCATCAACACGACCCTGCTGCTGACCTCGGGCGTGACGCTGACCATTGCTCATCATGCCTTGCGTGCCAGCAAGCGCAGCAGCGCGATTTTCTGGTTGTTCATGACCGTTGCCCTGGGGGTTGCGTTTGTGGCCTGCCAGGCATACGAATACCTGCACGCCTACGCTGAGCTGAACCTGAAGTTCACCTCCGGCGCCTACGGGGCCTTGTTCTACATGTTGACGGGCTTTCACGGGTTTCACGTGATTATCGGCGCCACCATGCTAACGGTGATGCTGATACGGTTGATACGCGGTCACTTTACTGCCGAGCATCATTTTGGCTTTGAGGGTGCCGCCTGGTACTGGCACTTTGTGGACGTGGTCTGGCTGGGTCTGTATCTGTACGTGTACTGGTTCTAGCAATGCATGCACCAGGCCTGTCTGTACGGGCCTGGTTTGTTCTTTCAAGCCAAGGGTACGCCAGTGCTTTCAATCCAGCCCAGATAATGGGCCAGCAAGACAAACAGGAACAGGGCCACGGACAAACCCACACGCCAGGTCAGGGCATAAGCCATACGACTGGAATTGCCCCGGTCCCGCATCAGGTACACCAAGGCAGACCCCAACGAAACAATAATCCCCAGAAACACGATCAGGACTAGCACACGCATTACGTCTCCCCCGCTTCAGGTTGAATGGATGTCCAGCAACAATTCTCGTTCTTCTTCGACTCGTCCTCTGCTTGCCCTGCTCTGTCTGGGTTTGCTGATGCTGCTGTTCATGAACCTGGGACGCTGGCAATTGAGCCGCGCACAGGAGCGTCAAAACCTGGCACAACAAATCGCTCAAGGCCGCCAGCAAGCCCCTTTGCACATCGATTCCAAAGCCAGCCTGGACAAAGGCGCTTTGTGGCAGTCGGTCGCCGTGCACGGCTCCTGGCGCAGTGAGTTAACTGTACTCCTGGATAATCGCAATTTCAAAGGTAAGCCGGGCTACTGGGTAGCGACTCCTTTTGTACTGGATGAAGGCGATCTGACGGGCTCCAGTCTGCTGGTGCTACGCGGATGGCTGCCGCGCGAACCTGGTCAAGCCCCCGAGGTCCCACCTGCCCCCACTGGCTCCCAAACCATTGTCGGCGAACTGCTGGAACGAGTGCCGCGTCTGTTCGAATTGGGCAACAGCCCCCTGCCCGAGCAGTTGCCCACCTCGTCGCGCACACCACCTGTCGTGCAAAACCTGAGCCTGGAGCAGTTGCGCAGCCGCATTGACGTGCCGTTGCTGCCGCGTGTACTGGCCCAGACCGCGCCCGCCTCCTCGCTGCAAACCCAATGGCCCGACCCCAATATCGATTTTGAGAAAAACCGCGGCTACGCCCTGCAATGGTTCGGCTTTGCCCTGATTGCCCTGTGTGCCTGGATCGGTGTAGCGTGGAAATGGCTGCGACGCTCCAGGCCCCATTTCGCCTCTACAAGGAAGACCTGACGTGGACACGACTCAAGCCCCTGCCCGCCCGCGTTCCCTGACTCCGCTGTACCTGCTGCTGGCGGTCAGCCTGGCACCCGTGCTGTTTGCACTGGCCGCCTATTACATTCCGGCCTTGGGACTGCGACCCGCTGAAAGCAATGCCTATGGTCAGTTGATCGAGCCACAACGCAGCGTGCCTGCGCAAGCCTTATTGCCGCTGCAGACGCTGGATGGTCAGGCCTTTGATCTGCAATCGCTGCGCGGCCGCTGGGTGCTGGTCAGTGCCGATGAAAGCGCCTGTCCCGAAAGTTGCGTGCGCAAGCTGTTCATCCTGCGCAACTCCCACGCCAGCCAGGGCAAGAACGTGGATCGCCTGGCCCGCGTCTGGTTTGTGACCGACTCCGGCCAACCCTCCGAGCAAATTCTGGAGGCTTATAAAGGCACCCACATGCTGCGGGCCGACCCACAGCAACTGGCCCCGTTTCTGGCACCTGGCGCCCCAGGCCAGGCCCCCGAGCAAGCCGTCAAAAACGGCATGTGGATCATCGACCCCAATGGCAACCTGATGATGGCCTTTCCCGGTGATGCCGACCCACTCAAGGTTCGTACCGATATACGCAAACTGCTGAACAATTCACGCATCGGATAAACGCATGACCGATATCCGCCATCGCTACCGCAAGCTGGTCTACCTGACCTGGTTTCTGACCCTGGACCTGATCATGTTCGGCGCCTTTGTGCGCCTGACCGATTCCGGCCTGGGCTGCCCGGACTGGCCTGGCTGCTATGGCAAGCTCACGCCGCTGGGCGCAGGTGCACATATCGAACAAGCTTATCAAGCCATGCCCTATGGCCCAGTCAGCTGGGGCAAGGCGTGGATCGAGATGATTCACCGTTATGTGGGCGCGGCCTTGGGCATGCTGATTATTGCCATCGTCTGGATGGCTTGGCGACATCGTCACGCCCTGGGGCACTCCGCCCGGCTGGCTCTGTTCACCTTGCTGGCGGTGTGCGTGCAAGGAGCATTTGGCGCCTGGACGGTTACCCACAAGCTAATGCCCCTTATCGTCACCACCCATTTGCTGGGCGGCATGAGCGTACTGGCCTTGATGACCTGGCTGGCTGCCCGCGAGAATCCTGGCCCACCTGTCTTGTTGTCCACCCGTCGTTGGCGACCCTGGCTGATCGGTGCCTTTCTCCTTCTGACCATTCAGATTGGGCTGGGCGGCTGGGTCAGCACCAATTACGCGGCACTGGCCTGCATGGACTTTCCGCAATGCCACGGCCAATGGATTCCCGACATGGACCTGCACGGCGGATTTTCACTGTTTCGTGCGCTGGGCGAGCTGCCATCCGGTGAAATGATTTCCCAGGCCGCACTGACTGCCATTCACTGGGTTCATCGCAATATGGCCTTTCTTGTCTTTCTGATTCTGGGATCGGTCGCCTGGAAATTGCGCGCCGATCCTGTCTTGCGTCGCCCCGCCACCGGGGTGCTGTTGCTCTTGCTGGCCCAGCTCGTCACGGGGTTAACCACGATCTTTTTTCAATGGCCTCTTTTGATTGCCGTCCTGCATAATGGGGGAGCTGCCGGTCTCGTTTTATGCTGCGTCACCCTGTTGGTACGGCTTTCCCGCAAGTCGACTGTCCCCCAAGGAATACAGTATGACAAACACCGCCACCCTGGCTCCCGCCTCGCTCCTGCGCCAATATCTGGTACTGACTAAACCGCGCGTCACCCAGTTGGCTGTTTTCTGTGCCGTTATCGGCATGTTTCTGGCTGCTCCCGGCCTGCCCGATCCCGGCACAGTCGTAGCCGGCACACTGGGCATATGGATGTTGGCTGCCGCCGCCTTTGCCATCAACTGCCTGATCGAAAGCCAGATTGATGCCCGCATGCTGCGCACTGCCCGTCGCGGTACTGCCCGCGGCACCATTACCCCACCTCAAGTCCTGGCCATGTCCGGTTTGCTGGGTGGCATAGGCATGCTGGTGCTGTATTACTGGGTGAATCCGCTGACCATGTGGCTGACCTTGGCCACCTTCATCGGTTACGCGGTGATTTATACCGTGATCCTCAAACCCCTGACCCCACAAAACATCGTGATCGGCGGTTTGTCCGGTGCCATGCCCCCCGCTCTGGGGTGGGCAGCGATTGCCAACGCCGTACCGGCAGAAGCCTGGCTGCTGGTGCTGATTATCTTCATCTGGACGCCCCCCCACTTCTGGGCATTGGCCTTGTATCGCCAGCACGACTACCAGCGTTCGGGGCTGCCCATGCTGCCCGTCACCCACGGCAAGACTTTTACGACGCTGCATGTGCTGCTCTACAGCTACATCCTGATGGCCTCCAGCCTGCTGCCCTTCGTCATCCGCATGAGCGGCGTGCTGTATCTGGTGGCTGCCATCGTGCTGGGCGCACGTTTCATTCAATATGCCCATCAACTGCACCGCAACTACAGCGATGAACTGTCCCGCAAGCTGTTCCGCTTCTCCATTATTTATCTGGCGGTTCTGTTTGGGGCCTTGCTGATAGATCATTGGGTGCGGCTTATTTAACCGTCCGCCAAAAAAACGGGTCACAGCAGACCCGTTTTTTTTCGACTAGGCTTCTACTGTCCGTTCCCAATCAGGTGGCAAGGGCGGGCCCACAAAGTTTTCTGCCTCGCTCAAGGCATGCGCCAAACCAAACAAGGGTGGCAATTCTTCGTGCTGACGCTGGCCGGACTCGAATTCCTGCCAGACCTGATACGCGCGTTGGCGCTGTCGCACCACGGCCTCGATCTTTTCACTGAAGATGGGATCTTTGCCACGCAAGGTATCGAAATCACGCTCGGTCAGCATCAGCAGGCGGCTATAGCCCAGGGAGCGCACTTCACCAACGTGGTCGCTGTGCTCCACAACATTGACCTCACCAATCGTCTGCCCTGTCCCCAGTTCCACCAGGCTGCCATCAGGCAAGGTCAACTCCAGCGCCCCGGACGCCACAAAGAACATGGCACGCATGCCGCCATAGCGCAAATGGATCTTTTGATCTGGCAGCGCCAGACGTGGACGCAAGCGTCGAGCCAGCTCTTTTTTGGCTTGCTCGGAGATGCCGTCGAACATGGGCACCTGCGCAATCAGCTCCATGGCGCTCATGGTCATGTCCAGAGTGGGACGCTCATCCAGATAGCGCCAGCGTTGCGTAATCTGTTTGACCAGATCCGCATACATCTCGCTGGTAATCAGGGAATGCGACAGCATGGTGCGATAGTGCGCCCGCTCTTGCGAGGCTGCCACACGCGCCAGATAGGATTCCTGCAACCATTGCGCAAACACCGGGTATTGCAGGGTCAGGGAGTGCAGGGCCTCTTCCAGCTGAGACAAACGTAACTTATGGGCCTGCACAATCGTACCGGTCGCCTGTTTTCCCAATAAGGGCGCCAATTCAGTCTCGGCAAAACGAATCAGACGCTGCGCAACCGAGCGTTTGGCGATCAGATTGGAGAAGCGTTTATCCAGTTCGCGTACCAGCCAGCCTTGCAAACCAAACAGATAATGCAGACGCAAAGCGGTACGAAAACCACGCGAATAACGCAGGTCTGTTGCAATCGCCGCCTCAAAACCGGCCAAACCGGCCAGCCTCACTGTATCGTTCATGCGTTCGGCCCGGCTCAATAGGGCCTCGGCTGTTTTCCAATCCACAATCTGCGATTTCAGCAGCTCGTAAAACAGCTCCACCTCGCGGGCCGATAAAATCGCCATGCCCATTTTGATTTTCTGTGCCTCGGTCAGGCTTTGAATCTGGCCCGACGCCACACCGGCCTGACTGGCCTCAAAAACCGTACAAAGGCGCTCGATCACTTGTGGCTTGATCTGCTCTTGCCGCCCCAGTTCCTCGGTCTTGTCGCGCAGCTCTTCCAGCGCCAGACTCACCGCCTGATCGCGCAAATGGCGCTCCAGCGGTGTCAACTGATTCAAACCCAAACGACGAATCAAGGGCCGCAAGCTGATCCCGTTCACAAACAGGGTCAGCAGCACAAAGCCCGTGGTGGCCACACCGATGAACTGGCGCACATCATGCGGAATGGCGTGTTGTTCCGTAACCGCCAAGGCCAGCGCCAGGGAGACTGCTCCGCGCAGCCCGCCCCATAAAATCACCACCCGGTAAGGTCGACTGACCCGAGTGCCAAAGCGAGTACGGCCCAACAGAGGCAGCACGCCAAACACCATCGCAGCACGTGCCAGAAGCGTCACCCCAAACAGCAATACAACCAGACCAATCTGCATCCAGGTGATTTCTGCCATCAGGCGCGGAATCAACATGGCGGCGAACAGAAAGATCAGGGAATTGGCCAGAAACCCCATCTGGGTCCAGGAGCTGCTTAACAGTTCGAAAGTCGCGGGCGACATGCGGGTACGACCCGTGGAACCCACCACCAAACCGGAAATGACGGTAGCGACCACTCCCGACACACCCAGATAGTGTTCGGATACAAAAAAGGCCAGGTACGCCAAGGCAATGGTCAGGGTTACTTCAGCAGCGGGCCAACCCCGCAAGAGCACAAACAGACCACTGGCCAGCCGTCCCATTAAGAAGCCCGAGATCCCCCCACCCAGAAAACTGAACAGGAAGCTGCCCAGCACCGTACTACCACTTAACTCACCACCTCCGGTCAGCACCGCCAGCAGCACGGAATACAGAGCAATGGAAGCGGCGTCGTTAAACAGGGCCTCCCCTTCGACCAGCGTGGACAACCGTTTGGGTGCGCCCACTTCACGGAAGATGCCCACCACGGCGACAGGGTCTGTCGTGGCCACAATCGCGCCCAACATCAAACAGACTACCAGTCCATAAGACGACGCCGCGTTCAAGGCGTAACCCACGGCAAAGGTACAGACCACCACGGCCACAATTGCCATCATCAAAATAGCACCGATATCATCGAGCAAGCGGCGCAAGTTCATGGCCAGCGATGTCTCGAACAACAAGATGGGCAAAAAGGCGTATAGAAAGGTCTCGGACGAGATGTCGAAGGCCTGCAGGGTATTGAGAAAGTCCGACACCATCTTGGGCGCCCAGGCATGCAAATGCAGCAGGATGCCCAGCGCAAAGCCGATCAAGGCCAGTAGTACGGAATACGGTAGTCGCAGGCGTCCAGCCAAAGGCGGCATAAAGGCGACCAATCCCAACAGGCCTGCCAGTCCAAAAACAAACTGCCCAATGTGCATCGCGACATCCTTTGTCATCGGCATTGACCCGATTGGCATGTGCCTACGCATTCAGACATGGGCAAGCCAGATCGGCACGGAAAATCCCCCCGCTTTCCGCAGGAATCAGAATAGCGCTTTTTCCCCGGCCCACAGCCGCCAAATTATCTTTTTCTCGCAAAATTTACGTTTTTTGGCCTGTGCCGGGGCACACACTCATCCGTAAAGCGGCAACTCAAAACCTGCGCAAGCGCAAATTCGCCCCTGACATAACTGGTTATACTTTCGCATCATGAGTTTTCCGCGCTCCTTCCTCGCCGCCCATGCCTGGCCCCATCGACTGGGCCTGTGTCTGTTGCTGCTGGCTGTGGTGTTGCGCGGAGTCGTACCAACCGGCTATATGCCTAAACAGGGCGATCAAGGCTATGCCCTGGCCTTTTGTCTGCCTTCCGGACAGAGCCTGCCACCTGAAATGGCGCAACACTGGGCCGCCCTGTTAGGCGAGGACGCCACAGCGCACTCCGATCAGGCCACCACCAGCGCCACCTGCCCATTCTGCGTCATGCTGCAAGCGGCTCTGACACCCGCGCCTGTCGCGCTCGTGACGCCCTTGAGCCTGGGCCATTTCCGGCCCTTGTTGCTTCCGGCACTCCACCCGGCCCTGGCCCAAACCTTTATTCGCGGCCCACCCGTGGGGCCACGCGCTCCTCCCTTCCTTCTTCCTGCCTGATTCCTCGCGTTCGGCGCTGCCGCTACGCTTTCTCTGCCCTGCAGCTCTCGACCAAGCGGGTATGCCGCTGGACGATGGCTGCGCTTTGGAATTTAGTCATGAAGAACCTAGTAAGCCCCGGCCTGATCCGCGCCGGTGTTCTGGCCTGCCTGCCCTCTATGGCCCTGGCCCAAGCCACCGTTATTGAACAACTGAGCCCCATTGTGGTGACAGGTGTGGCCCCCGAGTCGCCCCTGCAATTTAGTACCAACCCCAAGCTGCCCCGCCTGCCCTTGCCGGCCAGCGACGGCACCGACTACCTGAAAACAATTCCGGGTTTTGCCGCCATCCGCAATGGCGGCAGCAATGGTGATCCAGTACTGCGCGGCATGTTTGGCTCGCGTCTGAACATACTGACCAACGGCAGCGCCATGCCCGGTGCCTGCCCGTCCCGGATGGATGCGCCTACCTCCTACATTTCGCCCCAGTCCTTTGATGAGCTGACCATCATCAAAGGCCCACAAAGCGTACGCTGGGGGCCGGGCGCTTCTGCCGGAACGATACGTTTCGAGCGCACAGCACCCGGTTTCACCGAGAACGATGCCACGCTGGAAGCCAGCCTGCTAGGCGGGTCGGCAGGACGCCACGCCGGAAACGTGGATTTCGCGGCCGGCAATGCCTCTTACTATGCCCGCCTGACCGCCAACCAGGACCGCGCGCAGGACTACAAGGATGGGGACGGCGAGCGCGTCCCCTCACGCTGGAAAAAATGGAATACCGATGTCGCCATTGGGTTGACACCCGATAGCGACACTTTACTGGAGCTTAGCGCCGGTACGGGCGACGGGTATGCCCGCTACGCAGGACGTGGCATGGACGGCACGAAGTTCAAGCGCGAAAACCTGGGGCTACGCTTCAAGAAAGAGATGCAGGAAGGGGCTGTGCGCCAGGTGGAGGCCCAGCTCTACTACAACTACGCCGATCACGTTATGGACAACTATGAGCTGCGCCCCTTCAAACCCAGCGCTGGCATGTCCATGCCCATGGCCTCCAACGTGGATCGCCTGACCTGGGGCGGACGCATCAGTGTGGATTGGGCGTTACGCGACGATTTGACCCTGACGACCGGTACCGATGTGATGCGCAGCCGCCATCGCAAGCGCAGCGGTATGGGTATGCAGGATTACCGTGATCAGGATTGGATAAAAGATGCGGAGTTCGACAATATCGGCCTCTTTACCGAGGCGCGTTGGGATCTGAACGATAACAGTCGTCTGATTGGTGGCGCACGTCTGGACTGGGCCAGCGCCCGGGACCTGCGTCCCAGTCTGGGCAGCGGCATGATGAGCAAGCCCAACCCCGGTGCCAACGAACGTCGCAAAGAAACCCTGCCCAGCGCCTTTATACGTATTGAGCATGATCTGCCAAGCCTGCCCTTGAGCCTGTACGCCGGTATCGGCCATGTACAGCGCATGCCAGACTACTGGGAGCTCATTTCTCCAGCCAGCGGCCCACAGGGAAGTCCCAGCGCCTTCCTGGGCATTCAACCAGAAAAAACCACGCAACTGGATATTGGCGCACAGTACAAGGATGACACGGTCTCGGCCTGGGCCTCGGCTTACCTCGGCCAGATTCAGGACTACATCCTGTTCGACTACCTGCCTGGCGGCATGATGGGCAGAAAAACGCAGGCTCGCAACGTCAATGCTCGTATTATGGGTGGCGAATTGGGTGCCGACTGGAAAGTCTCCCCCAGTTGGACGCTGGGCAGCAGCCTGGCCTATGCCTGGGGCAGCAACCGCACAGACAGTCGGGCTCTGCCACAAATGCCCCCTCTGGATCTGCGTTTAACGGCGGACTATGTACACGGCCCTTGGTCTGCAGGCGGTATCTGGCGCATTGTGGCCAAGCAGACGCGCTACGCTCGAGATCAGGGAAATGTGGTTGGTTATGATTTCGGGCCTACCGGGGGATTTAGCACGGTGTCGCTGTACGGAGGCTACAAAATCAACCGTAATCTGTCCCTGACAGCCGGTGTCGACAATCTGTTCAACAAAACCTATGGTGAACACTTGAATCTGGCCGGTAACAGCGGTTTTGGCTTTGGCGCCGCCACGCGCTTTAATGACCCTGGCCGCACCCTCTGGCTACGCGCAGCCCTGTCCTTCTAAGCCTTCCGTATAAGCCCTAGCCGGGTCTGACCGACCCGGCTGGGCAAACGGCAGCAGCATCAGGACAAAAAAAAGGGACACCTGGTCGGTGTCCCGTAAACATCCGCTTCAAAAGGGAGGGGAAGAGGAGAAGCCGAAGCGGACGTGCAAATGCCGATATGCGTAGGTGGCAAAAATCAGCAAATGTATTGTTTAGTCCGCGAAGATCAGCGTAAGTTCAGCCCTTTTCCCTGAAAAGTTGTAACTCTTTAAAACGGCTTACACGGCAGCAGACAGCGCCACGCGCAGCTTTTTGAACGCGGCCACTTCAATCTGACGGATACGCTCGGCCGACACGCCAAACTCAGCAGCCAGATCGTGCAAAGTGGCACCGCCATCATCCTGCAACCAGCGTGCGCGCACAATCCGCTGCGAACGCTCGTCCAACGTGTCGATCGCCTCTTCCAGGCCACTGCCTTCCAACATGTCCTGAGCGCGGCGCTCCAGCACGCGGCTCGGCTCCTCGTGTCCTTCATCGGACAGATAGGAAATAGGCGCGAAATTGTCATCATCGTCGTTGGTCGGGGCCTCCAGAGCCATATCGTGACCCGACAGGCGCACTTCCATCTCGCTGACGTCCTGTGGGCGCACGTCCAACTCACGCGCGATCGCATCGACCTGCGCGGTATCCAAGGTTTGTCCGTCCGGACGCATACGACGCAGGTTGAAAAACAGTTTGCGTTGGGCTTTGGTCGTGGCCACTTTCACCATGCGCCAGTTGCGCACGACGTATTCATGAATCTCGGCCTTGATCCAATGCACGGCAAACGACACCAAACGCACCCCGCGATCGGGATCAAAGCGCTTGACGGCTTTCATCAGGCCCACATTGCCCTCCTGGATCAGGTCGGCATGGGGCAATCCATAACCCAGATATTGACGGGCAATGGAGACCACCAGACGCAGGTGCGACAAAATCAATTCACGCGCGGCATCCAGATCATCCTGGTCGCGCAGGCGCTGACCCAGCTCGGTTTCGCGCTCGGCGCTGAGCATGGGCAGGCGGTTAACGGCAGAGATATACGCTTCGATCGTCCCCAGTGCGCCTGGATTAGACACGGCGGCGACCAGTTCATTACCAGACGCCAGGGCCAAAGCGTTCGCTTGTTGTGTCATGGAAAATCCTTAAAAAGTCAGCCGGCGAGAACACTGAGCAAGGCTCTCAAACCGCGGAAAACGCATTTCATCAATGATTGAGTTTAGCACTCGATGCTCTGGAGTGCTAAAAATTTCAAATACAGGAATAAGAGCGTCGCAGCAAGAAAAAGTTCACTCTTTAGCGTCAAGCTGCAATAAATCGGTGGGCAGAACGCCACAAACAAGCTGAAAACCGTGGCAGCCTGAGAGTAACGCCTTTACGCCCACCTGAAAACAACAAAGTGCGACCTAGTTTATCCGCCAATCACAGGCGCTCGGCGTGAAAGTCCAGGTGGTCCTGAATGAAGGTCGAAATGAAGTAGTAGCCGTGGTCATAGCCTTCGTGGCGACGCAAGGTCAAAGGCTGCTTGGCCTGCTCACAGGCCTGCTCAAAGACGTCCGGATACAGTTGCTCGGCCAGAAAGCCATCGCTCAAGCCCTGGTCCACCAAAATACCAGCCGGATAAGGGGTGCTGCGCTTGCTCATCAAGGCACTGGCGTCGTGCTGCTCCCAGGCCTGACGGTCCTGACCGAGATAGGCACCGAAGGCTTTTTCGCCCCACGGACAACGGCTGGGGGCCGCAATAGGAGCGAAAGCTGATACAGAGCGATATTTACCGGGATGGCGCAGGGCCAAGGTCAAGGCACCATGGCCCCCCATGGAGTGGCCAAAAATACCCACACGACTGGCATCGCCGGGCAAGAGGGTCGTGACCAGATCAAAGAGCTCCTGGCTCACATAGCTTTCCATGCGGTAATGCGTGCTCCATCCAGGTTCTGTGGCATCCAGATAGAAGCCGGCCCCGGTTCCCAGGTCCCAGCCATCGTTCTCTCCTTCCACGCCAGCGCCACGCGGGCTGGTGTCGGGAGCAACGAGCATGATGCCATGCTCGGCAGCATAGCGCTGGGCACCGGCCTTGATCATGAAGGTTTCTTCTGTGCAGGTCAGCCCAGCCAGGAAAAACAGGACAGGCACACGGCCTTGGCCGACGGCCTCGGCCAGATTGGTCGCACCCTTTTGGGCATGGGCCTGCAACTGAGGCGGCAGGTACACAGAAAAACGCATGGGCAAACCGATCGTCTGCGACGCGTGTTGGTAGTAGCGCTGCCAACCATTAAAACAGCGATGTTCGTTAAGCAGTTCCAGTGTCTGAGTCATAGCCCCCTCGTGTTCTCAATAGCAAATCCGGCCCAGGATCAGTGAAAGCACCCGAAGACCTCCCACCTCTCCTGGACCGGGATAAAGGGTGCGGGCTCACGCCTGCCCCCTCATGACGATCGCAATCAGTACATCACCACCGAACGAATGGACTTGCCTGCATTCATCAGGTCAAAGCCTTCATTGATACGCTCCAGCGGCAAGGTGTGGGTGATCAGGTCGTCGATATTGATCTTGCCATCCATGTACCAGTCCACAATCTTGGGGACATCGGTACGACCACGAGCGCCGCCAAATGCAGAGCCTTTCCATTCACGGCCCGTCACCAGTTGGAACGGACGGGTAGCGATTTCGGCGCCGGCCTCGGCTACGCCGATAATGATGGACTGGCCCCAACCGCGGTGACAGCATTCCAGGGCTTGGCGCATGACCTTGGTGTTGCCGATACATTCAAACGAATAATCCGCACCGCCATCAGTCAGCTGAATAATGTGGTCCACCACGTTTTCAACGTCATTGGGGTTCACAAAATCCGTCATGCCGAACTGGCGGGCCATGGCTTCGCGCTCGGGGTTGATATCCACGCCAATGATCTTGTCCGCACCCACCATCTTGGCGCCCTGGATCACGTTCAGGCCAATCCCGCCCAAACCAAACACCACCACGTTGGCGCCCGCTTCCACCTTGGCAGTAAACAGGACAGCGCCCAGGCCGGTGGTCACGCCACAGCCGATGTAGCACACCTTGTCGAACGGAGCATCACTACGGATCTTGGCCAGCGCAATTTCAGGCACCACGATATGGTTGGCGAAGGTCGATGTGCCCATGTAATGGTGAACCGGTTTGCCGCCGATGGAGAAACGCGAGGTGCCATCGGGCATCAAACCCTTGCCCTGGGTAGAGCGAATGGCTGTACACAGATTGGTCTTGCGCGACAGGCAGGATTTGCACTGACGACATTCGGGCGTGTACAGGGGGATTACATGATCGCCAGGGCGCAGGCTGGTGACACCCGCGCCGACATCCAACACCACGCCTGCACCTTCATGGCCCAAAATGGCGGGAAACAAACCTTCCGGGTCAGCGCCCGACAGGGTGTAGTAATCAGTATGGCAAATGCCTGTCGCCTTGATCTCGACCAACACTTCGCCTGCTTTGGGGCCTGCCAGATCGACCTCTTCAATCGTTAGCGGCGCGCCCGCTTTCCAGGCAACAGCTGCACGTGTTTTCATGTGGTCCACCCTCCGGGTAAAAGTAATTATGGTTACGGTCAACTCGGTCCTTCGGGACCAAACTATTAAAGTATAAGAAATATTTTATAAGGCGCGGCCTGTCGGCCGACTCCTTGTATGGGTAAAGCCCCGCCTGAGCAAAGCCGCACCGACCTCAGTACAAGGACGATTTGCCCGTCAAGAGCACACCCAGACGCAACATACCATATGCCAGATAATCGACCAGCCTGCTCAGCCAACCCAGACGCTGATAGTGTTCCTGATGAACCCGCGTGGCATTGTGCTCGATTTCGTATTCCAGCTTGGCCTGCAAATCCCGGGTGAACGGCGCATCCTGAATCAGGACATTGGCCTCACGCGCCAGCAACAGGCTGAACGGGTCCAGATTGGATGAGCCCACCATGGAGTAATCATCAATGACCGCCACTTTGGCGTGCAAGTAACTGGCCTTGTACTCGTACAGCTCGATGCCGTGGTCCAGCAACTGCCCGTACATAAATCTACAGGCCCGATATTGCAGAAAATACTCGGCATGACCTTGCAGCAACAAACGCACCCGCACGCCCCGCTGTGCCGTCTGCTCAATGCGTCGCCGCAGGCTGCGGCCCGGGAAAAAGTAAGCATTGGCCAAAATCACCTGTTGCTGCGCCTTGCCCAGCAGGTGCAAGTAAGCCTGCTCAATCTGCTGACGATAGCGCACATTATCCCGCAGCAACAAGGTGGCCCGGACCCCCTCGAACACCTCTCCGGCCTGCTGCGCTTTCTTGCGAGCCTGACGCCGTTTGCGCCACTCGCGCCAAGTGGTGAAGCGTTGCGTAAAACTGTCCCAGTCCTTGCGTCTGCGCCAGGCCATGCGCAGCCACAAGGCCTGTTGGGCGCGCACCATATCATCGACGATCGGCCCCTCGCAGCGCACGGCAAAATCAAAACGTGGCCTGCCCTTCCCATCGATTAGCGGCACCTCATCAAAATCATCCAGGATATTGATGCCGCCCACAAAACCAATGCGCTCATCAACCACCAGCATCTTGCGGTGCAACCGGCGCAAACGTCGTAGGGATAGACGCGGCTCCCGCCATCCTTTGGGCTTGGGT
This sequence comes from Alcaligenes ammonioxydans, assembly GCF_019343455.1. Lineage (NCBI taxonomy): Bacteria > Pseudomonadati > Pseudomonadota > Betaproteobacteria > Burkholderiales > Alcaligenaceae > Alcaligenes > Alcaligenes ammonioxydans. The sequence goes on from NZ_CP049362.1 coordinate 3,566,054, forward strand.
CGGTAAATTCGATAACGCGCTCGCATGGCCTTTAACTGCTCAGCGATCTGCAAGGCATAGACATCACTGCCAAAGCCGTCGATCACCACACGCACGCGTACCCCTCGCTCACAGGCCCGACGCAAGGCGTCCAGAACACTGTGACCGCTATCATCCAGGTTGAAGATATAGGTTTCCAGATGCAGGCGCTTGGTGGCCTGATCGATCGCCTGACAAATAGCCGGAAAAAACTCCTGCCCATTTTGCAGCAAGGTGATCTGATTACCATCGTGCCAAAGTGGATCGCGCTTCAGACTCGGCATGTTTGCAAGGCCTATGCGTTAAGAAACCACTGAACGGCAAAGCTCCTTCAGGGCAGCTCCAGCTCAGTCAGGATAGGGGCATGATCAGACAACTGCTTCCAGGGGTCCCCCACCAGCACACGGGCATTACGGACCGCGAAACCACGCTGATAAACCCGATCCAGTCGTAGCCAGGGGAATGCCGCTGGGAACGTGCGGGGAGGAGGCGTCATGCGCGCTGCGCCGTTCACACCCAGTTGTATGCCCTGCTCAGGCACCACCAACCCGCTTTTACGCCGGGTACGCAGCCACTTGATGGGCTGGCGCAAGCGGAAACGGTTATCAACCTGTCCGCGAGGCGAGAAAGAAAACACTTCGTACAGGTTCAATTGCTGCACAAAAATCGGGGCCAGCCGGTTATTCCAGTCATTGAAGTCGCCCGCAATCAGCAACGGCTCATCGGCCGGGACAATGCGCTTGATGCGATCGAGCAGCGCCTGCACCTGACGAACCCGGCCACTGTTAAACAGTCCCAGGTGGACCACAATGCAGTGCACCGGGCGGCCATCAATATCAATGACCGCATGGAGTAGACCACGCTGCTCCATGCGGTGATCCGAAATATCCTGGTTTTCATACTGCAGGATAGGAAAACGCGATAGCAAGGCATTGCCGTGGTCCGTATACGGACGAACCACATTGCAGCCATAGGCCGTATTCATGCGCAAGGCCGCAGCCAAAGACTCATGCTGGGCGTCCAGACTGCTTTGCAGCTGGTTGCGCCCCTGCACTTCCTGCAAAAACAGCAAGTCGGGAGACAGTCCGTACAGTCCCAGGCGCAAATCCGCCAAGGACTCTCGTTTGCCAGAAGCCGAGCGTCCTTTGTGAATGTTGTAGCTGACTACCCGAATCACTGACACGCCGTCCCCCGATTTGACTTATTTGTTGTCCACGGCCCGCAGACGGATATGCAACTCGCGCAGTTGCTGCTCATCCACCGCCGAGGGGGCCTGAGTCAGCAAACACTGAGCACGCTGCGTCTTGGGGAACGCGATCACGTCACGAATCGAATCCGCGCCCGCCATCAGGGTAACCAGTCGGTCCAGACCCATGGCCAGACCGCCGTGTGGAGGCGCACCGTATTGCAAGGCATCGAGCAGGAAGCCAAATTTGAGCTGAGCTTCTTCAGGGCCAATCTTCAAGGCATTGAATACTTTGCTTTGAACATCGGCGCGGTGGATACGGACCGAGCCGCCACCCACTTCCCAACCGTTCAGCACCATGTCGTAGGCCTTGGCAAAGGCCTTGCCGGGATCGGTTTCCAACAGATCTTCGTGACCATCTTTGGGGCTGGTGAACGGGTGGTGAGCGGCGAAGTAGCGGTTCTCGCCCTCGTCGTACTCGAACATGGGGAAGTCCACCACCCACAGAGGTTTCCAGCCTTCTTCAAATAGGCCGTTTTCCTTGCCGAACTCGCTGTGACCGATCTTGATACGCAGCGCGCCGATCGCATCGTTGACGATCTTGGCCTTGTCGGCACCAAAGAAGATCAGGTCACCATTCTGAGCACCTGTGCGCTCCATCAACTGCTTCAGAACCTCTACATTGATGTTCTTGACGATGGGCGACTGCAGGCCCTCAGGAATCGAGGTCACATCGTTGACCTTGATGTAGGCCAGGCCCTTGGCGCCGTAAATACCGACAAACTTGGTGTAGGCGTCGATTTCGCTGCGGGGCATGGCGCCACCGCCAGGAATGCGCAAGGCAACCACACGGCAGCTTGGGTCGTTGGCCGGTGCGGAAAAGACCTTGAAATCCACTTCACGCATCAGGTCAGCCACATCCACGAACTCCAGCTTGACGCGCAGATCAGGCTTGTCCGAGCCGTAGCGCTGCATGGCTTCAGTCCAGCTCATGGTGGGGAACTTGGGCAGCTCCACATTTTGCACCGTGCGGAAAATATGTGTGACCATGCCCTCGAAAATCTCGCGAATCTGCTCTTCGTTCAGGAAAGAGGTTTCGCAGTCGATCTGGGTAAATTCGGGCTGGCGGTCCGCACGCAAGTCCTCATCGCGAAAGCACTTGGTGATCTGGTAGTAGCGGTCAAAGCCCGACACCATCAGCATCTGCTTGAACAGTTGGGGCGACTGGGGCAGCGCAAAAAATTCGCCGGCGTTCACACGCGAAGGCACCAGATAGTCGCGAGCGCCTTCGGGGGTGCTCTTGGTCAACATGGGCGTTTCAATATCGATGAACCCCAGGTCGTCCAGGTAGCGACGGGCCTGCATGGACACTTTGTAGCGCAGCATCAGGTTGTTCTGCATTTGCGGACGGCGCAAATCCAGGACACGGTGCGTCAAACGGGTGGTTTCGGACAGATTGTCATCATCAAGCTGGAAAGCGGGTGTGACCGAAGCGTTCAGGATCTCGATTTCGTCACAGACGATCTCGATTTCGCCCGAGCGCAGATCCGAATTGACCGTGCCTTCGGGACGAGCCTGAACGCGACCGGTAATGCGCAGGCAGTACTCATTACGGATGCGCTCAGCCACTTCAAAGGCCTGCACGTTGTCAGGATTGACCACAACCTGCGCCAGACCCTCACGGTCGCGCAGATCAATGAAAATCACACCCCCGTGGTCGCGGCGACGATGTACCCAGCCAAACAAATTGACCGTCTGGCCCAGGTATTCTTTGGAAACCTCGCCGGTATAACACGTACGCATCTAGGATGACTCCGAAATAGTAAAAACTGCAAATTGGAAAATTCAGGTTCCAGCCAAAGGGGGCGTCCCTTCAGGGCCCGCAGGCTGGTCAGAAACTGGGGGTAGGGCTATGGGCTCGACAGGGCTGACCACGCCCATGGATACGATGTATTTAAGCGCTGCATCCACCGTCATGTCGAGCTTGTGAACGTCCGCCCGAGGCATCATCAGGAAAAAACCGGAGGTCGGGTTGGGCGTCGTGGGCACGTAGACACTGACAAAGTCGTCTCCCAGTATCTGCGCCACTTGTCCGCCCGGTGTACCGGTTAAAAAGGCAATGGTCCAGGAGCCGGCCCTGGGATACTGCACCAGGACAGCCTCGCGAAAAGCCTGACCGTCGGGTGCCAACACCGTATCGCTGACTTGCTTGACCGAATTATAAATGGAACGAACCAAAGGAATACGCCCAAGTAGCAATTCCCAACGATCCACCATCGCACGGCCCAGGTAATTGGCCGCCAGCAAACCCGTGCCGAACAAGACCGCCAGCACCAGCAAAATTCTAAAACCGGGAATCCGCAGGCCAAACAAGGCCTGCGAAGACAGGAACTCCGGCACAACGCTCTCCAGCGTCTCGATCAGCAAGGTCAGCACCCAGACTGTAATGACCAGGGGCACCCAAATGAGCAGACCAGTGACGAAATAACGCTTGAAGGGGCGCATAAGAAATAGTGTTAACTGGACGTTGAAGGCGCAGGCGCCGACGAAGCAGCTGGCGTGGATGCCGAGCCGCTGTCCGCAGGCTTGCTGCCACCCTGGTTACGGAAGTCCGTTACATACCAGCCCGTACCCTTGAGCTGGAACCCGGCCGCCGTTACCTGTTTGGTAAAGGTGGGCTGATTGCATTCTGGACAAACCTCTAAAACGGGGTCCGACATTTTTTGCAGCACATCTTTTTCGTATTGGCACGAGCTGCATTTATACGCATAGATTGGCACGACTCATCCTAACTAAAAAAAGCCGAAACAAATTTCGAGATACCAGTAAATGGGGGCGGCACCTGCCCATTTCAAGCCGGCGCCCCGCTCAACGAGCCCCCGCAAACACGTCACGGGAGCGCTTCTGGCTTGATTTTAGCCCTTTTGGCGTTCAATCGCACTGAACTTGCACCCCACCAGAGTCACCGCGCAAGGTGGCACCAGGTTCAGATCAGAAACAGGCAGGCAGCAACCAGGGTGGGCGCGGCCGCACTGAGCAACAAGCGCAACGGCGAGATGGCGCCGTCCGGGAAACTGCCTTTCAAAATGGAGAAACCGGCTGGATTGGGCGCATTGGCGATCACTGTCAAACCGCCCCCTGTGACCGCACCCGCGACCAACATGTAACGCCAGATTTCCGAGGTCCCCTCAACCAGGGAGCCCAGGTAAGTCAAGGCCGCGTTGTCGGTGACAGCCGTCAAGGCGGTAGCCCCCCAGAACAGCACCGTGGGCGACAGACCACCCAGCAGATCCTGAAGCCACCATTTTTGTAGTCCACCCAGCACCACCAGCCCTGCCAGGAAAAAGCCGACCATCAAACCTTCACGCACCAGCAAGGGGCTTTGGTAGTGTTTGTACGAGTGGGCATAGCCGATGAACAGCATCAACAAGGCCATGAACACAATTGGATGATGCGCGCCCAAGACAATCGCAACCAGAAAAGCCACATGAATGGCCATGACGGTCACAGGCACGGAACGCTGCGTCTTGGCTTCCTGGGGCATGCCCTGGCCCATTTCCAGCAAGGCCTTGCGGCACACCAGCGTGACCAACGTGGCATTGATCAGCACCGCGACGACCGCACGCCACCCGAAGTGGGTGGACATATAGGCTGTATCCCAGCCAAAGGTACTGGCCACCATCAGGACGGGCGGGGCCGCATAGGCCGTCAGGACGCCGCCGATGGAGACGTTCACAAACAGAACACCCACGGTCAAATACTTGAAGCCGGCATGGCCTTGATGACGGAAATAGGCTTTATGCAGCAGGAGCGCCGCCAGGGTCATGGCGGCCGGCTCGGTAATCAGCGAACCGGCCAGAGGCACCACGGAAATCGTAATGAAATACGTGGAAATCTTGTCAGACATGGGAAGCGCACGGGCCAGGACGGACACCGTCTTGTTCACCAGCTCTAAAATGGGACGGCTGGCCGCGACCACCATGATCGCAAACACGAACATGGGTTCGGTAAAGTTGCGCCCTTCCAGATACTCAATCGCCGACTGTAAATCCACAAAAACAGCCATATAGGCCACCAGCACACAGGCCCACACGCCAAACACCGCCTCAACCTCGGACAACATGTGCCACAGCCCTGCATGGCTGCCGCCTTTATTGGCCAAGCGTGCAAACACCGGAACCGAAAAGGTGTGGACGATGGCAATGGCAAACAGCGCCGTTGCAACATACTCAAGAGGAGAGGCCATTTTTCAAACCTTTAAAACTTTACGTAAATTGCTTGAATACGTATCAAGCCAAACGGAGAGTGCCGGCCAAAGCAGCCACCACCAGCAAGACACCAACCCAGATGTTGGCACGGAAAAGGCGCAGGCCTCGTTCGGGATAGCGCACGTCAAAATGCCGCATTTGCCACAGCAGATGCAGCGCAATCAGCGCCATGACCGCGTAATACAGAATACGCTCGTTCAGCAGATAACCGCCGATCAGCCAGCACAACATGGCGGCAATGTAAAAACCGCTGATCCAGGTCTTGCCTGCCTCGCGAAAACGCAGCGCCGTGGAGTGCAGACCCAGCTTGGTATCGTCAGCCATGTCGATATAGGCATAGATGGAGTCGTAGCCAACCTGCCACAAAATCGCGCCCACCCACATCAGGATGGCACCAAAAGGCACCATGTTCTGGGTGTCCGACCAGGCCATCAACATGCCCCAGTTAAAGCAGATGCCCAGGACCACTTGCGGCCAATAGGTAAAACGCTTGCACAGGGGATAAATCATCACAATCGGGAGCAAGGCCAGCGCCAGCCACCGGCTGTATTCATTGATCGCCAACAGCAGCAAGGCACACACGGCCATTTGCGCCAGCACGAAGAGCACGGCCTGACGCATGGTGATCTGGCCACTGGTCAAGGGACGAAAACGGGTACGCTCGACCTGATGGTCGAAATTGCGATCCGCCATATCGTTAAAGCAGCAGCCAATACCGCGCATCAGCAAAGCGCCCAGGGAAAAGATCACCAGACGCCACAAGGTGGGCAGTCCGTCCGCGGCCTGCACCAGAGCGGCAAGCGCGGGCAGCAGAGTCAACCAGGTGCCTACTGGCCTATCCAAGCGGCACAGCCGGGCATACGGCCCCCAGGAGGCAGGCAGATAGCGGGCTACCCAATCATTGTTGGGGCGCATATCAGACAGATCTGGACGCGGGGGGGCTTTCGAAGCGGATGGAGATGTCATAGAGGTAAAACCCAAATCCAGGCCCTGGGCCATAGACCGAAAACAAGCATACCCTCTGACAGAGGGTATGCGGTGGATTCCAGAAACCCGTTCACGCTCTGGGAGCCAAGAAAGTGCAATAAGCGGCGCTGAAAACCACAACGCTGGCTGAGCCAGCGCTTGAAAAGGCGCAAACCCGTCTGGCTGCGCCCCATGCCCGTCAGATAGCGATCAGGCTTCTTTGATGAGTTTACCCAAGATGGCAATGCCTTCGCGAATTTTTTCCTCGGGTACGGTCGCAAAGCTCAGGCGCAATGTGTTGCGCTTGACGCCATTGCCCGCGTAGAACGGCTCACCAGGCACAAAGGCCACCAGATTTTCAATGGCTTTTTGCAACAGGGCCGTGGCATCCACGTGCTCGGGCAAGGTCACCCAAATGAACATGCCACCCTCAGGACGGGTCCATTGGGCCGTGTCCGGGAAGTTCTTGTCCATGGCGTCCAGCATGATGGCGCACTGTTTCTGGTAAATATCGCGCACTTTGGGCAGGTGCTGTTCCAGGAAACCGTTATGTACGGCTTCGTAAACCGCCATCTGTGTCAGTGTGGACGTGTGCAAGTCCGTGGCCTGCTTGATCTGCACCAGTTTGTCGATGATTTTGGCAGGGGCCACGATGTAACCCAGGCGCAGGCCGGGAGCCAGCACTTTGGAGAACGTGCCCAAACGCACCACTGTCGCGCCTGCCTTGCGCCCCAGGGACAGCAGGCTGGGCAGGCGCTCGCCGGCATAACGCAACTCGCCGTAGGGATCGTCCTCGATAATAGGAATATGGGCCGCAGCGCAGCGCTCCACCAGATCCTGGCGGCGTTCCAACGGCAGACGCAAGCCGGTCGGATTCTGGAAATTGGGCAAGGCGTACAACAGACGAGCGCCCATGGCCTCCGGTGCCGAGACATATTCGGGAATCATGCCCTGACCGTCAGTCGGAATGGCGACGAAAGAAGGATCGTAGACCGACAAGGCTTGCAAAGCGCCCAGATAGGTCGGGGACTCCACCAATACCTTGCTACCCTCGTCAATGAACAGCTTGCCCAGCATGTCCAGCGCCTGCTGGGAACCGTTCACCAGCAAAATCTCATCGGCCTGAACGGGCGCGCCTTCGGCGCTCATTTGCTCGGCCAACCATTGGCGCAGCGGCAGATATCCTTCAGTCGTGGTGTATTGCAGCGCAGTCCGCCCCTGCTCGCTCAATACCTTGTTGAACGCGCTTTGCATTTCCTCGACAGGAAAGCCGACTGGAGTGGGCAGACCGCCCGCAAAGGAAATAATCTCGGGTCGCGCCGTGACCTTGAGAATTTCACGAATTGCGGAGCCACTCAGTTTCTGGGCACGTTGGGAAAAGGTAAAAGGCTGCGAGAGGGTATCCATGATTCGGAAAAGTCCTGAAGAAGAACGATTAAATACTTCATATGCAAACTTTATAGCTTGCAACAATGAACGCAGGATGCCGGAAAACCAGGCATCCTGCACCTTTGAATGAATTATGACGCGGGTTTATTAGCGTATACCTTGCCACCAAGCGGCTTGCAGCGCAAGTAGCCAACGCGCATCCGCTCCGGATTTACCCTGAAAAAACAAGCTCTCGGCCCAGACAAACGTCGCGCTTTGTCTATACTTCATTATTGTATATACAATTAAAATCCGCATGGAGCCCTGCCACCATGAGCCAGCCCCACCCAAGCACTTTGTTTGGTCTGCTAACCATCAGTAAGCTGCCCGTGCAAAACTGGAAAAATGGGGGCGGCACCACACGCGAGATCCTGTGCCATCCCCCCCAAGCAGGATATGAAAGCTTTGACTGGCGCCTTAGCCTGGCCCATGTGCAGACCTCCGGTGATTTTTCCCGTTTTCCCGGTATAGAGCGCCATATCCTGCTCATCGAAGGCGAGCACATGCAGTTGATTCACAACGAACAGCGCCATGCACTGCATCCCCTCCAACCCTATGTCTTTGCGGGTGAGGACAAGGTTAGCTGCTTCTTGGCGCAGGGCCCTACCCAGGATTTGAATCTGATGGTGCGCCGGGGCCGGGCCCAGGGCCGTCTGCAGGCATGGGCGGGACGCGACACTCCTGTGCAGCTGGAGGCAGGCACGCACTTTCTGTACGCACCACGCGGCGGCTATACATGTCAGGCTGGAACCGCAAGCTGGGCTCTGACCGCAGAACAGGCCCTGATCGGCTCCACCTCTGTCTCCGTCTCCTTGCAACTGACCGCCGATCATGCCGCGGCCCCGCTGGTCTACGCGTATATCGCCCCTACGGAATGACTGATGAACTACACACTCTGGACTGATTTACGTCTGGCTCCCCGCGCCGACCCCGAACACGTCATTGAGGATGCCTGCCTGGTCGAACAAGCGGGCCGCATCGTCTGGATGGGGCCCCGGCATGCACTCCCCCCCCAATGGCAACAGGCCAAACACGTACACAAGCTGGACAATCGCTGGGTCACCCCCGGCCTGATCGACTGTCACACTCACCTGGTTTACGGTGGCACCCGAGCCCAGGAATTCGCTTTGCGGCTGGCCGGAGCCTCCTATGAGGAAATAGCCCGCCAGGGAGGCGGTATTGTTTCAACGGTTCAGGCCACCCGTTGCCTGAGCGAGGAGCAACTGCTGGCCCAGTCCCTGCGTCGTCTGGATGCTTTGTTGGACGAAGGCGTGACCGCAATCGAAATCAAGTCGGGCTACGGCCTGGATCTGGACAGCGAGCGAAAAATGCTGCGCGTGGCCCGGCGTTTAGGAGAGTTGCGCCCGGTCACAGTGCGCACTACCTTTTTAGGTGCTCATGCCCTACCCCCGGAGTTCGCAGGTCAAACCGACGCCTATGTGGATCAGGTCTGCAGCCAGATGATGCCCACCCTGGCACAAGAGGGGTTGATTGACGCTGTGGATGTATTTTGTGAACGCATCGCCTTTGATCTGAGACAGTCCGAGCACGTACTGAAAGCGGCCCAAGCCCTAAAACTACCTGTAAAAATGCATGCCGAGCAGCTCTCCAATCTAGGGGGCACAGCAATGGCGACACGCTACCGCGCCCTGTCCACCGATCATCTGGAGTATCTGGATGAAGCAGGGGTGCTCGCCATGAAAGAAGCCGGAACGGTTGCCGTACTGCTGCCCGGCGCCTATTACTTCCTGCGTGAAACCCAGTTGCCCCCGATCGAGCTGCTGCGCAAGCACGGCGTACCCATGGCCTTGTCCACCGACAGCAACCCCGGCACCTCTCCCTGCACCTCCCTTCTGTTGATGCTGAACATGGGCAGCACCTTATTCAGGCTAACGGTGCCTGAGGCCCTGGCCGCCGTCACCCATCATGCCGCCCAAGCCCTGGGAGCCCCGGACATCCGCGGAGAACTGAGCATTGGGTCCCGCGCCGATTTTGTCGCCTGGGATATCGAGTCACTGTCGGAACTGGTCTACTGGCTGGGCCTGCCCCGCTGCGCCCTGGTGGTGTACCAAGGCGCCATCAGCCGCGATCTGCGCAAGGAGTCATCATGAACCCTGTCCAACAGCATGAAGCCCTGTGGGCGCCCTGGGCCTATTTGGACGGCCACTGGCAAGCCGATGTGCTGATGCGCTGGGACATGCACGGCACGCTGACGCAGGTTCTGCCTGGAACCTGCCCGCCCGCCAAGGACGCGAGCGATAAGGTGTATCGGGCACAGGGCGCCGTGCTGCCAGGGATGCCCAATCTGCATTCGCACGCTTTTCAAAGTGCCATGGCAGGCTTGACGGAATTTCGGGGACAAGACCAGGACAGCTTTTGGAGCTGGCGCGACCTGATGTACCGTTTCGCCGCCCGTCTGGAGCCTGAACACCTGTATGCGATTGCCCACTGGCTTTACATACAAATGCTCAAGGCCGGCTATACCAGCGTCTGCGAGTTTCACTACCTGCATCACCCGCGTGAGGGAGGCCGATACAGGCCATCGGGTCTGCTGGCCCAAGGGATTCTGGAGGCGGCCAGCGCCAGCGGACTGGCGATCACCCTGCTGCCGGTGTTGTATCAGTACAGCGACTTCAGCCGCAAAGCACCGCGACCGGACCAAGAGCGCTTCCTGAACAGCCCCACGCAACTGCTGTACCTGCTGGAATCCTTGCACAGCAGCCACCCTTTGAACGTGGACCGGCGCTATGGCGTGGCGCCCCATTCCCTGCGTGCCACCGATGTGGGTTCCATCAGCACGCTGATCGACGGCCTGCATAGCCTGCCCTCCCGCCATCAGATTCACATCCATATTGCCGAGCAGATGGCCGAAGTGCTGGCGTGCCAGGAGCTCAAGGGTTGCAGTCCGGTCGCCTACCTGTTCGATAACTTCAATGTGGACGAGCGCTGGTGCCTGGTTCATGCCACTCACATTGGCGAGCCGGAGCGTCAGCAAATTGCCCGCAGTGGCGCAGTGGCGGGCCTATGCCCGACAACCGAAGCCAATCTGGGGGACGGCCTGTTTCCGGCCGCTGCTTTTCTGGCCGACCATGGCCACTTGGGCATCGGATCAGACAGCCACATCTGCGTGGACTGGCGCGCCGAACTGCGTCTGCTCGAATATGGCCAACGTTTAAGCCGTCAGCAACGCAACGTGCTGGCTTCGCCTCGACAGCCCTATGTCGCAGACTATTTATTTGGGACCTGCGCCCGCGGTGGGGCGCAGGCGTCAGGGCGGGCCACGGGGCAGCTTGCCCCCGAGCATCAGGCCGACCTGATGGTGATTGATCTGGCTCACCCCAGTTTGGCGGGACTGGATCAATCACATTGGCTCTCCGCCCTGGTCTTTTCAGAGCGCGCCCACACCAATCCGATTCGCGACGTATTCGTCAGTGGCAAAGCCTGTGTGATCGACGGCCAGCACCCCCAGGAGGAAACGGCGTTTGCCGCCTATCAAGACACACTGAGCCAGCTGTTGGACCGCGCCTGAAAAAACGAGCCTGAAAGCCTTACCCGGCAGGCCCTAGTCCGCGCTCGGCCCGACAGTCCTTGGCTCGCCATCGCGGTCAACAAAGCCTGGCGCAGTCGTTTTTCACTGGGTTGTCCGCCACGTCATTATGCAAAAAACCTGGCTCCGCCCATCTGGGCCAGGGCCACTGGCATGAAGACAACAAGGCTCGGGAGTACGCCCTGGACCCTAAAACAGGTCGGCTGCCGTGCCAGCCAGACTCTCGTCCAGCACCAGGGCTTTCAGGGCCTCGATATCGGGAGCCAGATAACGATCCTGATCGTAAAAAGGCACGGCCTGACGAATCGCGTCCTGCACCTTTCTCAAGTGCTCGGAAGTCAGCAAAGGAGCATGAAAATCAATGCCCTGCGCCGCACACAGCAATTCAATCGCCACAATTGCAGCGGTATTTTGTGCCATATCCTCCAGTCTGCGCGCTGCAAAGGTCGCCATGCTGACGTGGTCTTCCTGGTTAGCCGACGTAGGCAGGCTATCCACGCTGGCAGGATGTGCCAAGGACTTGTTTTCCGAAGCCAGCGCCGCCGCGGTCACATGGGCAATCATGAAGCCCGAATTCAAACCGGCAGAAGGCACCAGAAACGGTGGCAAACCGGAAATGCTGGCATCAATCAACAACGCGACTCGACGCTCTGCCAAGGCACCCATTTCGGCAATCGCCAGGGCCAGGCCGTCGGCGGCGAAGGCCACCGGCTCGGCGTGGAAGTTGCCGCCGGAAATCACCTGATCGGGCTCACCGTTCTTGCCGGGGAATACCAGCGGGTTGTCCGTGACGGCATTGGCCTCGATCAGCAAGCTGCGCTCATTTTGCGTGATGAGATCGTGGATCGCGCCCATCACCTGGGGCTGGCAACGCAAGCTGTAGGGGTCCTGCACCTTGTTGTCATTGTCCCGATGCGACTGGCGAATCTGGCTGCCAGCCAGCAGCTCCCTATACAAGCGGGCCGCGTAAATCTGTCCTGGCTGTCCACGCACCTCATGGATACGCGCATCAAAAGGCGCATCACTGCCTTTGGCGGCGTCCACACTCAAGGCTCCGGCCAAAATCGCATTGCGGAACAAGGTCTGGGTGCGGAACAAGCCATGCAATGCCAGGGCCGTAGACACTTGCGTGCCATTGATCAGAGCTAGCCCCTCCTTGGCGGCCAGCACAATCGGGGTGATACCAGCCTTGGCCAAAGCCTGCTGGGCAGGCATCCATTCGCCCTGCCACTTGGCCTGCCCTTCCCCGATCAGCGTCAAGGTCATGTGCGACAAGGGTGCCAAATCACCCGATGCGCCCACCGAACCTTTGGACGGAATGAAAGGCACCACGCCCGCATTCAGAATATCCAGCAAGGTCGTGACCACATGCGAGTGTATGCCCGAAAAGCCACGCGCCAGACTGGCAATCTTCATGGCCATAATCAGCCGTGCCACCGCATCGGAAACCGGCTCACCCACCCCTACGGAATGCGACAGAATCAGGTTCTTTTGCAGCTGTTCCAGATCGTGGTCGGGAATGCGTTGCTGGGCCAGCTTGCCAAAGCCGGTATTGATGCCATAGGCAGGATGACCTGCACGGATGATCTTGGCCACAATGGCCGAGGACGCGTCCATCGCCCCCACCGCCTCTGCCGGCAGAGTCAGAACAGTCGGTTTCTGCCAGATCTGGCGCAGTTGCGCCAAAGTCAGTGCGCCGGGAGAAAGCTCGATACTCTTGCTCATTTATCTGTCCTGTTTTTCTTACTTGATCATGGGCAGTGTCAGCCCGAAATTCTTGGCCGTTTGAATCGCCAGCTCGTAACCTGCATCCGCATGACGCATCACACCACTGGCGCAATCGTTAATCAAGACCCGCTCCAGACGGGCCGCAGCCTGCTCGCTGCCATCGGCCACGATCACCATCCCCGCGTGCTGGCTGTAGCCCATGCCCACGCCGCCGCCGTGATGCAGCGACACCCAGCTGGCCCCCCCAGCTGTGTTCAAGAGCGCATTGAGCAAAGGCCAGTCCGACACGGCATCCGTGCCGTCCCGCATGCTTTCGGTTTCGCGATTGGGACTGGCTACCGAACCGGTGTCCAGATGGTCACGTCCAATCACAATCGGCGCTTTCAGCTCACCCTTGCGCACCATTTCGTTAAAGGCCAAACCGGCACGATGACGCTCGCCCAGCCCCAGCCAACAAATTCGAGCAGGCAGACCCTGGAAAGCGATACGTTCCTGTGCCATGTCCAGCCAGCGATGCACGTGCTCATTGTCGGGGAACAGCTCTTTGATTTTCTGGTCGGTTTTATAGATATCTTCCGGGTCGCCCGACAAGGCCACCCAACGGAACGGGCCTTTGCCCTCGCAAAACAAGGGGCGAATATAGGCTGGCACAAAACCGGGGAAATCGAAGGCATTGGCCACGCCCTCATCAAACGCCACTTGGCGAATGTTATTGCCGTAATCCACAACCGGAATGCCCATTTTCTGGAAATCCAGCATGGCTTTTACATGGATGGCGCAAGACTGGGCAGCAGCTTGCTGAATGCGGACGTGTTGCGCCGGATCTTTCTGAGCGGCCTGCCACTGCTCCACCGTCCAGCCTGAAGGCAAATAGCCATTGAGCAGATCGTGGGCAGAGGTCTGGTCCGTCACCAGATCAGGCTTCAAACCACCGGCTTGAGCGCGTCGCACCAGTTCGGGCAGCACATCGGCGGCATTGCCCAGCAAGCCAATCGACACGGCTTCTTTAGCAGCCGTGTGTTGGGCAATCAGCTCCAGTGCATGGTCCAGATCGCGCGCCTGCTTATCCAGATAACGAGTCTGCAAACGGAAGTCGATACTGCTTTGCTTGCATTCAATCGTCAGCGATACCGCACCGGCAAAGCTGGCAGCCAAAGGCTGTGCGCCGCCCATCCCCCCCAGGCCAGCCGTCAGAATCCAGCGCCCGGCCAGCGAACCCCCAAAATGCTGACGACCTGCCTCAGCAAAAGTCTCGTACGTGCCTTGCACAATGCCCTGGCTGCCGATGTAGATCCAGCTGCCCGCCGTCATCTGTCCGTACATGAACAACCCGGCCTGATCCAGCTCGTGAAACTTCTCCCACGTGGCCCATTTGGGCACCAGATTCGAGTTGGCCAGCAGCACGCGCGGCGCATCACGGTGGGTACGGAACACGCCCACCGGCTTGCCGGACTGAATCAGCAAGGTCTGGTCATCCTCGAGTTGGCGCAGACTGGCCAGAATCTGGTCATAGCACGCCCAGTTTCGAGCCGCACGCCCGATGCCACCGTACACCACCAGATGTTGGGGGTTCTCGGCCACGGCCGGGTCCAGATTGTTCTGAATCATGCGGTACGCGGCTTCTGCCACCCAGTTCTTGCAACTGAGCTGTGTACCCGTGGGGGCATGAATCTCCCGCGCAGGATCGAAACGGGGGTCCTGGCTGGCCGTCGAAGTGTGATGATCAGGCATGGTGCTGTCCTCCATCTGAGGTGTCTCTGGATACGCGCTGGTTCTATCTGGCAGACTGTTTCCACCCAGGGAAGGCAGGTCCAAGCGCCGACAAAACAACGGTTTTCTTGTAAGCTTTTGCCAATGTATAGTCATTTCCAATAGTTGTCTATACATATGCCTGCCCTGGCAGCGCCGCGAAAACAGACGGCCAGGGACACTGTCGGGGTATTAGAATCATGGCCGGTGCAGCACCCCCGATGGTTGCCTGCACAAACCCTTGAGTGTGAACACGTCCCTACAGGAAAGCATCAGCATGGTTGCCCCTTTGACGAGCAACTCGTCCTCCGAATCGGCTCTCCCCGTCTATGTACAGATCAAGAACTATGTCGTGGAAAAGATTCAGACCGGACAATGGCGGGAAGGCGATCTGATTCCCACAGAGCTGGCCTTATGTGAGCAGTTTGGCGTATCACGCATGACGGTCAACCGGGCCCTGCGCGAACTGACCAACGATGGACTGCTGATCCGCATCAAGGGTTCGGGCACGTATGTAGCCCAACCCAAATTCCAGTCCACGCTGATCGAGATACGCAGCATTGCACAAGACATACGCGAGCGCGGTCATCAACATAGCTGTCAAGTGCTGAGCATGGAGCGGCTGCAGGCCAGCCCGGCACAGGCACGCCTGTACGGCATTGCTCCGGGCGCGGCGCTGTTTCATTCCATTATTGTGCATGCCGAGAACGGCCTGCCTATCCAGTACGAAGATCGTCTGGTGGATGCGCGCATGGCACCCGACTATATGGAGCAGGACTGGAGTCAGATCACGCCTAACGAATATCTGGTGCGGGTCGCCCCCTTGCCAACCGGCTTTTACAGCATTGAAGTGCTGGTGCCACCCACCGGAATCGCACAGGCCCTGCATATGAAAGAGCAGCAGCCCTGTTTGGTGATGGACCGCCGCACGTTTTCCAGTGAGCAGTTCACTACTCACGCTAGGTTCTGGCATCCTGGCGATCGCTACAAATTCACGGGACGGATGTAGGCCCCAAACCGGCGCCGCTTCGAGTTTGCTTCCCAAACATAACTCTCAAGCGCAGCGGCACCTCGCCTTCCGGGCCACACAACACCGCCATGTTCGTGCCGCACGGACCTGACACGACCCGCACCACTGGCCTGTTCGCTTGCGAACCACGCCAGAGCGGGCCTGCTCACACTCTCGATCAGCCCGGCGTGCGTTCACCTTGCGCATGCTGGCGATAACGGCTCAAAGACAGCCCGGTGTGGCGCTTGAAGTAGCGACACAGATACGAGGGGTCCCCAAAGTTGAGCTGATCGGCGATCTGCCCCATCGCCAACTGGCTGTAGGAAAGCAGCGCCTTGATTTCCAGCACCACTTGCCTGTCGATCAAGGCCTTGGGGCTGTCGTTGAAAAACTCTTTGGTCAGCTGGGACAGGTAAAACGGGGTGATATTGAGCGCATCCGCGTAAAACTTGACCTCACGATGCTGCCTGCACTGCTGTCCAACCCGTTCCCAGAACCGCCAACTGATCTGCTCCTTGCGGCTGAACGTCTTTCCGCCTTGATACTCGGGCGGAATCTGATCGGCAATCCGCAGAAAGAAATTCTGCAACTGATTGCGCAGCATGATGTGCTGATACAGCGTGCGGGTTCGCACAATCTCGCGCAGTTGCACCAGCCAAGCCGCCAGCAAGGCCCGGTCTTGTTGCGGGGGCACGCACAGTGGATGGTCATGCAGGAACACAAACAAGGCATTAGGCAATTGATACGCCACTTCTGACGCCAGGCTCTTGGGCATCAACAGGAAAAACACCTTGAAACCGCGCGAACGCTTTTTCAGCAGCGCAATCGTGTCCTCCGCCAAAACCAGCACATCCTGAGGCCGTACAGGCTGATCCTTGAAGTTCAGGCTGATCAGAGCGTGGCCCGACAGGCAGATCATCAAGGTCATATAGGCATGACCAAAAGACAACGGCATGCCCATGCTGTCAGCCAGCGTTGTCTCGCCCGTCAGCCAGCCGTCTTGGGTGCTGAGTAATTGTGGAGTGTGATGCATGATGTTGTCCTGCTCTTTAGCACTCGGCACCCTGCAAGACTTGCTAAAAGTACCGAAACTACCAAGGTCCTGCTCTGTTCGCTCACGCCGCCCGCTTCTATTCTGTTTTCTGCTTCATTGTGAGTAAAGAAAATGACACTTCAAACAGAAAGACTCATTTTACGCCCCTGGCAGAACAGCGACGCCGAGGATTTGTATGTATACGCCAACGACGAGCGAGTCGGCCCGATTGCCGGTTGGCCTGCTCATACCAGCGTTGAGGAAAGTGCCGAAATTATCCGCACAGTTTTCAATATGCCCGAAGTGTATGCCGTCGAACAGAGAGACAATGGCCGGGCTATTGGATGCATTGGCATACTGATCGGCAAGAACAGCAACTTCAAGCTCAGTGAAGAAGAAGGTGAAATTGCCTATTGGATTGGCGTCCCCTACTGGGGTCAGGGCTTGATCCCCGAGGCCGTGCGCGAAGTGATGCGACACGCGTTTGAAACGCTGAAACTGAACGCACTGTGGTGCGGCTACTTTGCCAACAATACCCAATCACACCGTGTGCAGGCCAAATGCGGGTTTCGCCATCACCGCACCGAGGAAAACAAATACAACCCGTTCCTGCGAGACTACCGGACTGAACACATCAGCCGCATTACGGCCCAGGAATGGCTGGCCTTGCCCAAACAACAGGCCTAATCCCAGCCACCACCCTCCGGTCAGCTGGAATCGGCATCCTGGGGCTGACTTACACACGAGAACAGCTCCTGGACTTCTTCGATGCTCAATGTCAGACCCAATCGTGACTGCAAGCACTCAGCCCAGGATGTCGCCCATCAGAAACACGACACTGCCCATGGCAAACAGGCTCAGGGCAAGCAGAGAGACGGCCGACGGGAAGGTGCCGGTAGTTTTCAGATTACTCATGACAGATGTCCCAACAAATTACATCGCCTTAGGCCACTTGCTGGGTCAGCAAGGCCGCAAGGTACATGCCCAGACCGAAAATCGCGTGTGTCAGCAAACTATGCAAACGATGGGTCCAAGGCGTAGGGGTACGCGACGCAGCCAATGCCCCGCCGCCAACCATACGCAATGTCCGACATTCCCGCGCTTGCTGAAAGCCGCTGCGATCCGGGTCAGGAAGAACAAGACCGGCAGCCCCAGCGAGGCAGTGTCGCGTCTGGCCAAACCTTTGCCGGGCAAAAAACCACCAGCCATCACAAGCTGAGGCTTCAAGACCGTAAAAGCCTCCCCCTATAATGAGCAACTGTCGCGCCACATCCCTTTCAACTGGGCAGATGCCGCCATGCAGCGTTTCCCCCGCGACACATCTTCAAGCTATTTCTGTGAGGAGCCGTCTGAATGACGAGCACAAAGTCAGCAACTGAGTAAGCCGCAACAAGCTCTTGTCTTGTTGCGGCGCTCTGTACTTCCAATCCCGCTGATTGATAACAAACAGACGCCGCCCGATTCCTTTTTTCGAGTGGTAATTTTGTTATGTCTTGCTCACGCTCTTCCTGGGCTCATACGCTGCCAGCCGCCTTGCTGTTGATGGCGCCTTTTGACATCCTCGCGTCCCTGGGGATGGATATCTACTTGCCCGTCGTACCGGCCATGCCGGAGCTTCTGGGCACGACCCCAGCCCTCATCCAGCTGACCCTTAGCCTGTACATGCTGCTATTGGGTGCGGGGCAACTGATCTTTGGCCCTCTGTCGGACCGCATAGGCCGACGACCAGTTTTGCTGGCCGGAGCCGCGCTGTTCGTGCTGGCCTCAATCGCCGCCGCCTTATCCAGCACCGCCTGGGCTTTTGTAGGTTTCAGAGTGCTGCAAGCACTGGGGGCCTCGGCCACCCTGGTGGCCTTGTTTGCCACCGTACGCGATGTCTACGCCGATCGTGCCGAAGGGGTGGTGATCTACGGCCTGTTTAGCGCCATCCTGGCATTCGTACCCGCCTTGGGGCCTATTGCAGGTGCTCTGATTGCCCGTGCGGGCGGGTGGCAGGCCATCTTCCTGAGCCTGGCCGGAATGGGTCTGCTGGCCTGGCTCCACGCGCTGTTCCGTTGGCAGGAAACTCGGCCTGCCAAACCACTGCATTCACAACAGTCCGCGCTGGCCGTCTTCAAAAGCCCAGCCTTTTGGGTCTATACCCTGGGTTTCTCCACCGGGATGGGGACATTTTTCGTCTACTTCTCCACGGCCCCACGCGTCCTGATCGGACAAGCGGGTTACTCAGAAATGAGCTTCAGCCTGGCCTTTGCCAGTGTTGCCCTGGTGATGATTGCCACCACCCGCCTGTCCAAAACCTTTGTGGCCCGCTGGGGAACCGCCGGGAGCCTGAAGCGCGGCATGGGCGTGATCCTTCTTGCCACCCTCTTGCTGGCAACCGGGCAGATCTTGCTGGAACCTTCCTTTACCAGCTTTATCCTGCCCATGTGGCTGGCCGCCATCGGCATTGTGATGACCGTATCCGTCACCGCCAATGGCGCCTTGGCTCAATTCAACGACGTGGCCGGCTCCGCCGTGGCGATCTACTTTTGCGTGGAAAGCCTGATCGTTAGCGTGATCGGCACCTTGGCAGTGACCTTATTGGATGGGGATACGGCGTGGCCGCTGGTGGTGTTTGGACTAGGGATGAGCAGTGTGGTGTTGCTTGCTTTGATGTTGCTGGAGGCAAAGAGCAAACGCGAGGTTTGAAGATAAAAAAGGGAAGGTTTTCGGTATGCCTTCCCTCCATTTGGATCACCCGCCGCCACTGTTCATGAGTAATCTCAGGAGCGAGCTACGGCGGACAACAATGCAATCAAGCGTCCCCATGTCCGTAATCCCAGTTCCAAGAACACATAAGGACTGGGATTACGGGCATTAAGTCAGCAAGCCGTCCCCAAACTCAAGTCATACGTCACCCAAACGGTTGCCTGAGCCAGACCATCGTATAGCCTTCGCGCCTGGGCATTGTCCTGCGCCGTAATCCAGCGCAGGAACGGCCAGCCTTGCTCCTTACCTGCCTGGGAGACTGCCTCAATCAAACGGCGGCCCAGCCCGCCGCCTCGCTGTTCCGGCAACACAAACAAGTCATCCAGAAAACCAGCCTCCTTGCCCAGCAAGGGCTCCGGGAAAGGACGGTAATGCGCCAAACCCAGCAGCACACCATTCGCCGTAGCTACCACCTTCCCCTGCAAAGGATGCTGCGCATCCAGCAGCCAGGACCAGGTACGAGCCAGGATCTCTTCATTCATGGGCTCTTTGTAAAACTCGGCGTACTGCCGATACAGTAACTCCCAAGCGACACGGTCTTGCGGCTGCAAATCCCGGATCTGAATACCACCGGCTATCGGCTGTTCTGCACGGCTAGTCATGCTTGTGTTCCCCTGTCGCTTACCATGCTGTTGCAAGGGCAGGCTGCGCCTGGTGAGAGGCAAAATGTGGCAGCACATACTCAGCCAACTCCTGGATAATTCCCGCCGCCGGTCGCTGCGCAAACTGAATACCCAAAGCAGCATGATTCACACCGGCTGCCTGCCATTCTTCCAGCAAGGTGATCAGCCCCTTGCGACCGGTACGCAGTGTAAAACCACCGCGCAACGGTGTGCGTGGGTAATCGGGGTCATCCACCAAATCCAGCCATTCATTGGTCATGTGCGGACGGAAACCGCCATCTGGAATCCGGGCGCGCCAAGCCCGAATTTTGGCAGCCAGCTTTTGCGGACCTAGCGGTGTATGTGTGGCTTCCGGATAGGTCAGCCAACCATCGGCATGTTCGGCGATCCATTCGGGCGACTGCCCCGAGGAGCTGGTGACAATCAAGGGAATGGAGCCATGCACAGGCTTGGGTAACAGCTCTGCGGTATCGAAGCGACCTAGCGGAGAGTCGATATCCAGTTGCCCCGCTTGCGTTAGCTGACGGAAATAGCTGACAGCCTGCGCAAAACGCTCTGCCCGTTCGGCCCGCTCCACGCCATAGGCGGGAAACTCCACGGGCCTGTCCCCGGAAGCAATACCCAGCACCAAGCGTCCACCGGACAACTGATCAATGGTGAAAGCGGATTTCGCCAGGTCGATCGGGTGACGCAGGGAGAAAATCGTGCTGCCCGTGGCCAAGGCCACCCGCTTGGTGCGAGCAGCCAGAAAAGCCAGGTAAGTAAAGGGATCGAACACCTGCCCCGCATCTCCGAAACTTGGATCATACAAGGGCACATCACGTACCCACACCGCTGCAAAATCCTGGCGGTCTATCTCCTCTAGCAGCGCTGCCTGCCCGGCCAGCACACTCATATCGCCTTGATAAAAACGCAGAGGCAGGAAGATCCCCATGGTCAGACGACCCGGCGCAAACATGCGGCTATAGCCAGGGTGATTGGCAAAGGCAGGGAAAGATGCGCCTTGAGTCAGGCTTGTTTCAATCGTCATGCTGTTTTCCCCTCAGGCGCCAGTAGCAGGTTCAGGCAAGGTGATGCCTTTACGGACTGCGGGGCGTTGGGCCACGCGATCATGCCAGGCACTCATGTGCGGGTACTGGCTGAAATCAAAGTCGATAATCCGCGCAATATGCATCCAGCCAAAATGCGCAATATCGGCAATGGAATAGTCCTGTCCCGCCAGATAAGGATGGTCTGCCAAGCGTGTATCCAGCACGGTGAACAGATCATTCACCAGACGGCGGTAGCGCTCGATGGCGGCCGGAATCTTCTCTTGCGCGAACAGCTCGAAATGCACGCGCTGGCCCAGAATCGGCCCCACGCTGGAGGAATGAAATTGCAGCCATTTGATCGTTTCCCAGCGCTGAACAGGATCTTTTGAAAGCAATTGGCCGGTTTTTCCCGCCAGATACAGCAGGATCGCGGCGGACTCGAACAGAACAACAGCTGTTTCATCATCCGTCATCACCGGGATACGCCCATGTGGATTCAGGGCCAGAAACTCCGGCTGCTTATGCTCATTCGCTTCGATACGCACGTGATGCAGGCGATACGGAAGTGCCAGCTCTTCCAGGGCGATGGTCACCTTAAAGCCGTTAGGCGAACTATCGGTGTACAGATCAATCATGGCGTGGCTCCCAAACAGAAAGTTCGCTCTTCTTTTGGATATAGATAAGCTAAACTTTAAAAACGATTCAGAAGCCCATTTTCCCCATTTAGATAGCCAAAGAAAAACGATTAAATCTGCTTGATAGATTTAGATAAACTAAATCATGAATCCTGTCTTTCCTTTACAAGCTCTGCGCGCCTTTACCGAAGTCGGACGCTACGGCAGCATCAAGCTGGCCGCCCAGGCACTAGGCGTAACCTCGGGCGCAGTCAGCCAGCAAATCCGGCTGCTGGAAGACCGCTTGGGCGTGACACTGTTTGTGCGCAGCCACCACAAAATGAGCCTGAGTCAAGCAGGTGAACAGGTCTACCCTGCCCTGCTGACGGCGTTTGACCAGATCGAACAGGCCATGCATACGCTGGAAGCCACCAAGCACAGGAAGACACTGACGATCAGCACCGTGCCTTCCTTTGCCGCTTCCTGGCTGATTCCCCGGCTGGCCGATTTCAAGCAACGCCATCCCGATATCGAAATCCGTGTGGAGGCGTCCCCCACGCTGGTGGACCTGCGTCGCGACAAAGTGGATATCGCCATTCGCCACGGCTTGGGCGTATACCCCGGCTTGCAGGCCGAGCCCTTGATGGCCCCTGTCTTGCTGCCTGTAGCCAGCCCTGCGTTGCTGCAAGACAAGCCAGTCATTCAGGAGCCAGCAGATTGCCTGGAGTGGCCACTGCTACAAGATGCCGACCGGGCCGACTGGGCGCTTTGGCTGTCTGCCCACGGGGTGGAGGACGATGCACGCGCCGATAGAGGCACAGCTTTTGAGGATGATTACCTGCTGATACGCGGCGCGATTGCGGGCCTGGGACTGGCTTTGATACCGCAAGAATATGCGCAAGATGAAATAGCCGCAGGCCGCTTGGTGCAAGTGTTGGACAAGCCCTGGCCAGCCCGCTTTGCCTACTACCTGGTGACCTTGCCCGATACGAGGCAAAAAACAGAGGTCCGTGCCTTTAGTGATTGGATAAGCGAGCAAGCCCATTCATAGCAAGGTAACCAAGCTTCTTCCTGCTGCTGTGGTGGTAACAATGACCGCTATCGCACAGCGGTAGGGAGAAACAGACAGCACCTCATCGCTTCCCAATCCAGTCTCCGTAGGACCACCACGTCAACAGCCCTCATGGCCACGTCCCCCGGCTCCAGACATTGAAAATCCGCCTGACTTCCAACAAGGAAGCATATGATTTTTTTTGAAAAAAAACCCCGTCCCAAAAGGACGGGGCCAACCTCAACAAGCAATTGAAAAACTCTTAAGGCAATTCCACGGCCACCGGACCACGGGGACGGGAACAGCACAGCAAGACTTTGCCCTCTGGCACAGGGTCCAGAGGCTCTTCAAAATAATCGACCTCGCCCGATACCAGGGTGCACATACAGGTATTGCACAGGCCGGCCCGGCAATTAAAGTCCGGACTCAAGCCCGTTTCCTCAGCCAGATCCAGCAGGGAAGGACAGTCCTCATGCCATTGGGCCTGACGACCGTCGGGCAGGAACGTCACGGTTTGCGTCGCATCCACGGCGGTTTCCGCACTGGTTTGCGCAGCAGCTTCAGTGATGGCGGGGAGCAACGCCTGCTCTGCGTTCACCCCTGCGGCGCTGGAGACCACGGCCGTTTGCCCCTCAGGCTGAACCGTGCTGGCGGCAGTATCGCCAGCCAGGGTGTTTTCCAGCACCGTGGCCGGGCCAAAAAACTCGTAGTGAATGCGCTCTCGCGTCACTCCCAGACTACGCAGAACGCCGTAATTGCTCTGCATGAAGGCACCAGGCCCACACAGGTAAAACTCGTAATCATCCAGCGGTAGCCAACGCTGCAAATGCTCACGGGTAATCAGTCCCGCCACATGGTGCAAACCGGCTTGTACGTCATCTTCAGTCGGGTTGCGATAGCAGAAGTAAAGTTGCACGCCGTCACGCTGTGTGGCCAGTTCACGCATTTCATCCGCAAAGGCATGAACCGAGCCGTTATCGCAGGCGTGAATCACGTAGACCTTACGCTGACTGCGTTTCAGCAAACGATGCAGCATGGCCAGCAAGGGAGTCTGGCCCACGCCGCCACTTAGCAGCACCACAGGCCGCTGGCTGCTCTCGTCCAGCACAAACTCGCCAAGTGGCCCTGCCGCGCTCAGCACATCACCTGGCTGCACCTGTTGATGCAGATAGGAGGAGGCCAGACCATCGGCCACGCTTAACCCTACCGGGGCCTTCTCGTGTTTGACGGAAATACGCAAGCGGTCCGTGCTGTCGGGGTCCCCCGACAGACTGTAATTACGCAGCACGGTTTGTCCGTCAATTTCCAGACGAAACACCAGATACTGGCCTGGCTGATAAGGCGGCATCACACCGTCCACCGGGGCCAGCACAAAGGAGGTAATCACATCGCTTTCACGCTGTTTTTCCAGAACACGGTAATCCCGAAAACGGCGGCTGGCCGGGGATGCAGTGGACGCAGATGAGGCAGTCGGGCTCATGACGCTCAAGCCGCCGGGGTCTCGCTGGCGTCCGTCTGCTCGGCCTGGATCAGCTGGCTGATCTTGCGACGGAAGCGCAAGGGGCCGGAATCCAGCGGCAAGTCCAAGGCAGCGGGACGCTCTTTCAGGGCTTTATGCACCTCTTCCAGAACCACTTTGTCTTCCAGGAACGCATGGCGCACGTCTTCGTTGAAAATCTTGGAAATGGCCTCGTCATCCGGGCTGAAGTTGCGCAGCTGGAACCAGAAGTAGCGGGTGTGTTCCTCGTCGATGGGGGTCAGGAAGTTATAGGAGTCCATCAGGAAAACGTCTGGGTGGTACTCGCTGGGCTGCTCGGTGGCGGCACCGGCAGGCAGGAAGATGGCCTTGATAACGGCCAGCGACGGGAAGCGTACTTCGTATTGCTGCTTGCGGTCGCAATTGCCTTCAAATTTCACAAACTGCTTGTAAAACGGCGCAACTTCCACGTTTTTTGACCAGCGCGAGACCGTCACGCCATTGTCCTCAACCTTCACCGTCAGGGGCAGGCCGATGATGTCGGGGCTACCAAACGAGCTTTGGTGTACCCAGGATACGTGCGAGGGGTCCAGCAAATTGTCGGTGACGTACAAGTAATTGCAGTCCAGTTCCATGGCATCGCCACGATTCACGCCCCATTCGGGATTGTCCCACTCGGGGATATCAATCAATTTGGACGGGTCTGCCAGCGCAGGGTCCCCCATCCAGACCCAGACCAGACCATAACGCTCCGCACAAGGATAACTACGTACCACCGCACTTTTAGGAATTTGCGCCACGCCGGGCGCCTTGGTACAGGAGCCGCTGCAATCAAAGGTCAGGCCGTGATAGCCACACTCCACCTGATCACCAATCAAGCGACCTTTGGACAAGGGCAGACGACGGTGCGGACAGGAATCTTCCAAAGCAACCGGCTGGCCGTCTTCTCGACGGTACAGCACCAGATTTTCGCTAAGCATACGCACGGGCAGCAAGCTGCGGCCAAGCTGCGCAGCTAAAGCGCCAACATACCAAGCATTACGTACAAACATGGTTTACTCCCAACTCTGAATGCGACGCATGAAGGCGAAACGCATCCACCCATGCTCTATGTGTCTTTGAAGAATGCCGAGCCAAGGCCCAGGATCATCATAAACGCAATTAAATTCAGGCTACTATCCATTTCGTTTAGAATTTCTAAACCTAAATGACTGTTCTGAACGGGGCCTACCGATCATGGATACTTTGCCTCCCCTACGTGCCTTGCAAGTCTTTGAAACGCTGGGCCATAGCCAAAGCCTGCAAGAAGCCGCCCGACGTCTAAAAATTACACCCGGTGCGATCAGCCAGCAATTACGGTTGCTGGAACAGTCGCTGGGCTGCAGCTTGACCTACAAGGAAGGCAAGCGCCTGCGGCTGACGGCGGCCGGGGTACGCTTTCACGAAATTTGCACCCAGGCTTTTGAGCTCCTGCGTGACGGCCGGCAAGAAATGGAGCGGTCGCGCAATACCAGCCTGTTATCCATCAGCGCCCTGCCATCCATGCTGAAAACCTGGATGGCCCCGCTGGCATTTCGATGGCAAGAGCACTATGACCCAGAACTGACGCTGCATCTGAAAGGCAGCCATGCCGAGCCTGATCTGGAAGCAGAACAGATTGATTTTCGGATTACCTATGGGCAAGCAGCCGCCCGCCCCCGCAGCTTTACCGAACTGTATACCGATCGAGTCGTCCCCGCCTGCAGCCCGCTTCTGCTGCAAGGGCAGGCTCCGTTGCGGCATCCACGTGATCTGCTGAACTATCCGTTGCTGTCCTCGGACTGGCAGCCGCGCTTTACCTCGCCACCGTCCTGGCGAGACTGGTTTGAATCGCTGAGCGTCGACCCCGGCGAGCTGCCCTTGGATCGCTTCCGCGTTTTTTCGCTCTCGCATATGGCTTTGGAATGCGCTGTCGCCGGTCAAGGGTTTGTTTTAGCCCAATGCTCGATGATAGAAAAAGAAGTCCGCCACGGGCAGCTTATCCTGCCCTTCTCCCATTCCTTACCCCTGCCCTGGCCCTACGTGTTGACTCGACGGGCAGGCGCCTTTGAATCGCCCCATAGTCAGGACTTTCACCGCTATTTACTAAACCGGGCTCGACAACAGGAGCAGATCAATCAGGAGATTCTGTCCCGGGCGTTAGCCTAAGTCCGCCGCCGACAGCCGGTTTCAAGAGGGCTGGGTTGAACCGGCCCAATACAGGCAAGCGACTTACCGGCCAGGATGCTGGGTGATCCAGCGGCCTGATCTGGATGGACGGGTCGGGCTGCGTTGCCGCTCAGTCTGGGTAGACTTCCTTTCCTCCAATTCACCGAAAAAAAACGTGTTGCCGGCCCCACAAAGGCTGGCAACACGTTCTTGGCTTCGTCAGCAACGACGGTACGGTTTAGGCCACGACTGCCGCCATCGACTCCGCAAAATAATCAACGTTGGACTGATTCAGGCCAGGCACGCTGATGCGGCCCGATTCCAGCACGTACACGCCATAATCGTCACGCAGCTTCTGAATCTGCTCTTTGCTCAGCCCGGTGTAGCAGAACATGCCTTGTTGTTTGACGAAATAGCTGCTGTCGTACTGGGGCGCCAGTTCTTTCAAACGCTCGTGTACACGCTTGCGCATGGCAGCGATACGCTGACGCATGGTTTCCACGTCAGCCGACCATTCCGCCAGCAAGGTTTCATCCGACAAGACCGAGGCAATCGCCTGACCACCATGCGAGGGAGGATTGGAGTAAATGCGACGTACCACCGCTTTCAACTGCCCCAGAACACGATCTGCTTCATCGGCGCTCTGGCACACCACCGACAACCCGCCGCAACGCTCGGAGTAATAGGAAAAGTTCTTGGAAAACGAGTTTGCCAGCAGGAAGCTCAACCCGGCATCCACCATGGCACGTACGGCAAAGGCGTCTTCATCCAGACTACGACCAAACCCTTGATAGGCCATATCCAGGAAAGGAATCAGCTTGCGCTGCTGCAGCACAGGAATCAGTTGCAGCCACTGCTCATCGCTCAGATCGGCCCCGGTGGGGTTATGACAACAAGGATGCAACAAGACAATGCTGTACTCGGGCAGCACGGAAATGTCCTCCATCAACCCAGTGAAGTCCAGACCGCGAGTGGCTGGATCGTAGTAGCGATAGGTATGGGTACGAATGCCCGATCCCCGGAAAATGGAGTGGTGGTTATCCCAGGCCGGGTCACTGATCCACATTTCACTCTCGGGGTAGGCTTCGTGCAAAAAGTCGCCCCCGACTTTCAAGGCGCCGGAGCCACCCAGTGTCTGAATGGTCGCCACACGTCCTTCCTGCAGCACCTTGCTGTCGGCACCAAACACCAGCTTCTGTACAGCGCTGCGGTAAGAAGCCAAGCCTTCAATAGGCAGATAGCCACGTGGCTGGCCCTTGGCGGCCCATTGCTCTTCAGCGCGGCGAGCCACGTCCAGCAGGGGCAGACGGCCTTGCTCGTCGTAATACAGACCAATGGTCAGGTTAACCTTGCGATCGCGCGGATCGGCGTGAAATGCCTCATTCAAGCGGAAAATCGGATCACCACCATAGGCCTGCAAATGCTCAAACATGCTTGTTCCTTGAAAAATTACGGTTCTGGGCCGTCCGGTTGGTCGACGGTCTGTCCAAATATGCATTGACCTTATACCTTGGGCCTGCTTTAGCCACTATATCGGGGATCTTTTGGCAGCACCTGAGCATGCGAGCGATGCGTGAATGCCTCATCAGACTTGTCCCCCCTGACCAGGCACCACACCTGTTCTTGTCTAGTCGGTGCAGGCAACGCATCGCGCGCCTCCCTATCTCGCCTTGGGTCAGTCGGATTCAAGGGACATGAAGGCATGATGGCGGTCGCGTTGCCTGGGCCTTGCCAGCAAAGAATATACATGGCTTTTTCGCGATGCAGGAAGCCTCGTCAGCGCTGGGCGGGGTTTTGCCCGACCTGCCGTTCCTATGTCACCGTATTGTCATATGCAGATCCTGCTCAAGACCGTTAACATGAGACTTTCATCGTTTCCACACAGGAGTCCGCCGTGCCCGTATCGTCGCTGCCCAGTCCCGTATCCTGCCCTTTAAAAGGGGCCAGCAATTTCCGTGATATTGGCGGCTATGCCACGGACTCCGGCTCTTTTCGTAAAGGTCGTGTCTACCGCTCGGACCATCTGGCAGATTTAAGCCAGCAGGATCTGGACATCCTCAAGGAGCTGGGCATTGCGCGCTCCCTGGATTTTCGCGGGGCGCACGAGCGCAAACGTTCGCCTTACCAGTACAGCTTTTTGACCAGTCACGCCCTGATAGTCGAACCCACCGTCTTACCCGATTTTCTGGACATGCTGGCTCAAGGCCAGGGGGATGTGCAGGCTGCGCACGCCACGATGAACAAGACCTACACCGAGTTCGTAACCACCCATGCCCGCACCTTTGCCCAGGTCTTTGATCAACTGCTGCAAGCCGATACGCCCGTGGTGATGCACTGTACGGCCGGGAAAGACCGGACTGGCTTTGCCGTGGCCTTGTTGCACCGCGCCGCTGGCGTCCATCCAGATGATGTCATGCACGACTATCTGCTGACCAAGCAGTTCTTCCGCCGCCCCGATCTGCCTGATAACCGGGGTATCCGCGACGAAGTACTGGATATTCTGTGGGGTGTTCAGCCCGAGTTTTTGGAAACCGCCTTCAAGACTATTGATGCTACCCACGGCAGCCTGGATCGGTTTTTCCAGGATGCCTTACAGCTCAGCTCCGCCCGACGCGAGGCCCTGCTGGAACGCTACGTCGCCTAAACCACCCTCACGGAGGTCGCGGGCAGTTCCCAGTGACCTTCCAGACTCAAGGCCGGTCCCAGCACATTGCGCCAGGTTGGCAGATCATGCATTTGCGTGAACAAGGGCATGCAATAACGCGGCTGCACCATATCCACCAGCCAGCGCAAATCGGACAGACGGGGATGCACATTCCAGCACAAGGTGTGAGTGCCGCGCGGCGCGTGCGGGGCGACATAGCCGGTGTGTATCAGCAAGCGGCTGCCGGGCGCTGCCTCCGGGTCCAGGGAGTGCAGCCGATGCTCCCGGATCAGCTCGCCCGCTTTGCCCTGACACCCGTCCGGTTCGCCGGCCAGCACCAGGTGAGCATGCGGATCAAAGGCGGCAGCACGCGGCATGAGCTCGCGCAACGCCTGTTGCACCCCAGGCAATAACAGGTCACTGCTCTGACTGATCATGCGGGTCAGGTTTTCATAGCAGGACGCATCCATGCTCCAGTCCTCGTATCCTTGCTGCTGACGCCACAGGGCAATCTCTATTGCCCGGCCCGAAGGCGGCACCGGCAACAAGGCGGGATGAGACTGTAACAAGGATTCCAGAATGCTCCAGGCCACATGATGCGACTGGTCGTACAACCCGTAAGAGGCGTCCAGTAAAGCCAGATGCGCAGGTGGTGGCAAGTCAAACGGAAACAGCAGGGATTCGCAGGAAAAATCCCCGCTATAAAATAGCCCGCCCCCCACATCCAGATGCAGCCAGACACCTCCCAGCGCGTGGCCGGACAAGCCGGTACGCACAGCAATATCACCGATATAGGTCGTGCCGCGCGTGGGCAGCTCGCGCCAGGTTCGCCCGGCAGGCAAACTGCGTGCGGTGGAGGCGGTGGCATAGACAGGAATATGCTCGGGCAGCTTGGACAGCGCGCCGATATGGTCCTGGTGATCATGGGTGACCAGGATGGCATCCACCTCCAGTCCGTGATACCAGTCGCACGCCTGCCCGGGATACAGCGGGCCGCCTGCATCCAGCAGGAGTCGCAGGCCACAGGCCTGTACAAGGATAGCGGCGGGCGCCTTGCCTCCATAACCGCTCAACACCGTCACCTGGGTCTGGTTCATGGTCCTTCCCCCACAAGGCCGTGTGATCCACACATCGCCAAGCCACACCCGGCATCCTGCTGTGTCGCAGGGCTAAGCACCGGGCACACAGGCAAAGCATCGATTAGCGCAATAGGCCGCAGCACAGGCTGCCGGACAGAAAAAGGCATCAACTTAAAGAACCAGAGTCACCGAAGTGCCCTGCCTTAAAAAGACTACGACAGGCTCAGGTTAAACAAGAGTTCTTTCAGCCCTGTTACAGTTTTATGGCAGTTCGATGGCAGTGTGGGCTCGCGGACAAAACCGGCAAAAATAAAAAAAAGAGCGCCAACATCAGCGCTCCGAAAGTGGGGGAACAACAAACAGGATTTCAGACAATCAAAGGCGTCAAGAACACAGCCAGCACCACCGCAGTCAGCAAGCGCATCACGATGCCCAAAACAGCCGCTACCATGACCTCCTTTTCATTCAGATCCGAGCATTCGGCCCAGACCACGGGAATCTGCCCAAAGACCGCAGACAAGGGCAAGCCGGAGGACGCCAGTACAAACGAGCCCACCACCAACGACGGGTCCAGGGTCGAGGCAATCGCCTGCAATTTGCCCATCGCCAGGGTAGGGCTGACCAGCATGGCCAGCAAACCGGTTTCAGGGTGAATGTTCAAGGCCAGCAAACCACGCTCAAGCACCGCACTGATCGGCGCCCAGACGCCGATATGCTCAAGCAGGCCAATGACGCAAAACACCAGAGCCACTGCCGGGATCAGAATCAACAGCAAGAGCTCTACCCCTTCCCGGGCCGCCTTGAACAACATGGGCGCAAAATCGATATTCGGCGTAAAGCGGGGGGCCGCGAGTAAATCCACCGAACGAACATTGCGGTAGACCAGGCGTGACAACAGCAGGGGGGACAGCAGCAAAGGACCGAAGATCGCAATCAGCACCACGGCAAAGACATTGACCCCCGCAAAGGTCAGCGCCATCATGCCCAACATGAAGGTCGAGAACGACTGTTGGGACTGCACCATCGTGGCCACTGCAATCTTCTGCTCGTCCTTGGTGGCCCCGGCCTGGCGCAACAAAGGTCCCGAGATACGGCCAGCCGCGTTGATGTCGCCAAAAATGTTGTACACACTGGGAATAATCACCGCTGGATTGATCCCGATAGCGCGCATGGCGGGCATAAAGACCCGCATCATGGCGTCGGTAAAACCCAGGCGCTCCAGCAGGCGTCCAATGATGACGCTGATAATGACCGCCACCCCCACCTGTCCGGTCAAGAACACATCCACCACGACCGGTTTGACCTTGTTGAGCACGGTATCAAAGGCACCGGACAAGGTAGCGGGATAGAAAAACAGCGTCAGCATGGCCAGGATCAACAAGCCCAGGCCGACTGCCTCAATACGCTCCAAAGGACGACGTCCCGCAGGCGCTACATGCACTACTTTGTCGATTTCTATTGTTTTGTTATCCATGTCTCTCTCCGTTCAGGAAGCTGGACCTACTGGAAGCTCAACACGTTCTTGCCCATCAGATGGGCGGTCGAAAAGTGCTGGGCGTAGTCGCGCAAGCGGGCGCCTCCTACCTGATGCACGGGTGTGGAGGTGACCCGGTCACGGAACATCACCACCTCGACACCCTCGAGCAAGGCGCTCAAGGCATAAGCCAGCGGCAGCCCATTTTCCAGAATTTCCAGCACATGACTGTTACCCACCAGGAAATTCAGGCCCAGCTCCCGAGCACACTCAATCAGTGCATGACCGTCATAAACCCGGCTGATCGACGCCAGCACCGTATCCACCCCCGGATTCTCGGCCACCGCCTGGCGCAGATGTTCGGGGCTGAAACCGGTATGGGGGAAAATATGCAAAATGCGACCCACCCGGCTGCTGCGTTCCCCCAGACGAATCGCGCCGCGGGTCAGGGTGCTGGTCTCCAGAATGCTCTCGTTGCCCTTGATGCGACGTTCCGCCTGCAATAGTTGATCCTCCAGATCCAGACCCATGAATCCGTCCAGGCGATCGAGCATATCGCCCAAGGTGCTGACCTCCTCCAAGGGTTCACCCACGAACATGACATTGCCATGAATGGCCCCGTAGGCGATATCGCTTTTTACGACTTTGTGACCATGCAGATACGCAATACCCGGATGCAGGCCGTGAAACGCCTCGTGGCATTCCAGCGCCGCCACGCCGTACAGGTCCAGATAATCCTTCAAGGTCACGCCCCCACAACTGGCCGCATCGGCAATCGGGTGGTGCGCGACAATGGCATCCACACCCGTAGCGCCAGCCAGCTCAATACTTAGCTCGGACATGGTCATGCACACTGCCACCTTGCGCACTTCCTTGTTGGGATCACCATGAATCAAGCCGGGTATCTCCAAGACTTCCTTACCGTAAATCCCCGAGGACTTCCAGATCACGAAGGGATGATGGCCGCACTTGACCTCATCCATACAGGACACCATGCGTCCCCCTGTGATTACATTCAATGCATCTAGCAAATCGGCTACATAGGCCATGATTTTGTCTCCAAATAAAAAGCCGGCCTCCGGCCCTGGGAATTCCCAGGGCCCGAGGCCGGCGGTATGCAAGCACTTCCTGTCGGCAACTTCCCCGAAGCAGGCCTGTCACGGCCTGAACCCGGCTCCGCAGCCCGATGCACACAGCACATCCGGCTTCAGAAGGAAGGACAACAAGACTGTCTACCAGTCAGCTTCTTTTTATCGATTTGGAATTCAGGGCGGCCGCTCACACCACCGCCACTGCATTCACACTCCTTTTTGCAACAACACCATGGTGGAAGACAACTGCGCGACGGCATCGTAGTCCTTGAAGATGGCCACAACATCCAACCCGTACTCTTCCACCAAAACCTGCTTCATCTCCTTTTTGAAGGCCTTGATCAAATACAGATCGGCCAGATCCGCAATATGCGCATTTTCCCGGCTCAGGGTCTGCAAAGCGGGCTGACGCTTGTGCACCGCCAACATGCTGATCCTGTCCTCCGTTACATCTATTTTCAGTGTCACGACACCAGATGCAAAAATACTGCTATTGATGCGGTTGTAATCCCGGGTCAGCGCCTGCTTGAATTCGCCTATAGAAGAAAAGCCTGCCATTCCCATTGCCTACCCCCAACATGCTTGAATTATTGTCGTTTTTCAGTGTGCAGCAACGACCTCCTGCGCCGCCTTGCCAAGCTGATAACGGCGATACGCCAGTCCAGCGACCGCAATATCCTCAATTGCCACACCCACTGATTTATACACGCAAATACCCTGTGCGTCGTAGCCCTGACCCGGGTCTAATTGCAACCAATCGCTGAGCTCGCACAACTTGCCGTGGATACCACAGTCCGGTGCCGCCAGAATCAAGTCTCCAGCCTCAGCCAGTGTCTGCTCCCCCCACTCCACCACAACCGTGCCCGCCCGCTCCAGACAGGCATCGTCCAGCTCCCGCGCAACCGGCAAACTGGAGCCGACCGCCGCCACAAAGCAGCCGGGCTTGAGTGTGCGTCCATCAAACAGGGGCTCCCGACTCCGGCTGGCCGTCACCAGAATGTCCGCCTGTACGGCGATCTCCTCAGGACGCATGGCACGCACCGGTACACCGCATTCCAGCTCCAGCTTGCGACAACGCTCCTCGTTCACATTCGGGCTCCAGACCAGAAGCCGACGCACGTCAAAAGCCTGACAAAACTGCATGGCATGCGCGATCCCTTGAGCGCCCAGACCCAGCACGCCCAGGGTTTGGGCTTGAGGATTGGCACCCCGACGCGCCGCCAACACCGAACAGGCTGCTGTGCGCCATTGCGTAATCGCACCGGCCTCCAGCGTGGCCAAGGCCTGACCACTGAGAGCATCAAACAACACGATGACAAAGTTGAACGCGCCCCGCACCGTCGTGTAGATCTTGGCCCCTGCCACCTGTTGGCTTGGTATGACCGCCCCCAGGGTGGACAGACGCGTCTCCCCCACCTGCGTGCGCACACGACGCTGCTGGGCCGCGCGCCCCTGTCCAAACTCCAGAAAGGCCTGCTCCAGCACACCCTGCACGGCGGCAGCGTCAAGCAGTTCATGGAGTTGCTGATCGGTCAAATGCAGCATGGGCGACTCCTCTTACCAGCTCACCGTGACATCGCCACGAACAAAGGTCTGGCACGCCATGCGAAAGCCCTCTGCCAGGTCCTGCTCCGACAAATGCTTGTGTTCTTTGGCCTTGACCTCATCCGTATTGTCCAGTCCTTCGGTAATACGGCATTTGCAAGTCCCGCAAATGCCTCCTCCGCACTTGAACGGTATACCGCCCCGCTCCCGGATTGAGACCCGCAGCAAGTTGCTGTTTTCTGCGGCGGACACCACTAAGTCATTGTTCGATGCAAATGTAATCTGAACCATATTCTGCTACCTCAGGATTGCTGCTGTGCCGGGGTCTGGTCCCCAGCCTGGTGACCGACGGCCTGACACTGACGCAACTCGGCCTGGATGCTGCCAAACTGCGTCAGCCCGGCCAGCTCTTCATAAGCCTGCTCGGCGGTTGCAAACTTTTCCATTTGCCGGGTAGGAATGTCATTGATCGTGCCGTTGGGCGTCTCTTCCACAATACGCACGCGCGACCCTTCCTGAATGCGCGCGATGGCAAACACCGCTTTGAAACGTCCCTGAAAATGGTATTCATACGCTGCCACCGTCTCCACACCCACACCCGGCTCCGTGCGATATTCCCCCGGCTTGCTGGTCAGTACCACATACATCACTGCACCTCCTGCATTTCAGCCTGCTCCAGAACAATGTCCTGCGTAATCCACAACTGGCAGGCCAGCCGCCAGCCCTGATCCAGGCGTTCACCCAATTGCTTTTTCTCTTTCCAGTTGGCGGCAGGCAGATGCTCGGCCCCGTCCAGCACACGACACGCGCATTTGGCGCACTTGCCCATGCCGCAACCGTAGGTCAAATGAGGAAAGGGGAATTGCTTGATGCCCGCCCTGACCACCAAATTCGTGTTCTCCTGCACTTCGCCCACATGAGTCTGGCCGTTTTTATGAAAAGTAATGGTTGGCATAAGACCTCCTGCTTGCTGCCAATGATGCGACCGGATTGCGAGCCCTGACCGCCTGAAAAACCAAGAACGGTATACCAAGTCAAAAAATGCGCTTTCTCCGCAACAGATTTCCTTAGTTTTAAACACAAATTTCTGTCAATTTGAGTAGAAACCCCTATTGCGGTATACTTAATTCAATTAAAACCTTAAACGAGACTGTCATGAAAACCCCCGTCGAACGTCGCTATTTGCAGCGTCCCGTCGGCGAGCAGTTGCTGCCTCATTTGGCTCAGCGCAAGCATCTGCGCCGTCGTATTCCACTCATCAATCTGCCCTCGCTCACTGAGCTGTTTGGTAGCCGAAAGAAGCGCGACCCCAAAGCGGCCCACGATCAGCTCCCGCACAACGCCTAGGCAAGAGAAGGCTCTGCCGCACGGGTATCGGACTGAAAGTTGAAGGCATCGGCATACATGAACTGCTCATTGGCACCATGTTCCTTGAACAGGCCACGTGCCTGCTCAATCATCACGGGCGAGCCGCACAAGTAGATGGCATGCTCTGACAGGTCGGGTTCATCCCGGCATACCTGTTGTTGCACATAGCCCCGAGCGCCTTGCCAGCTCTCGTCAGCATGGGAGAGCACCGGGACAAAACGGAACTCGCACAAGCGGTCCGCCCAAGACTCGATTTCCTGGGCCAGATACAAATCCTCGGGTCGGTTCATCCCCCAGTACAGGCTCACG
Organism: Alcaligenes ammonioxydans; assembly: GCF_019343455.1. Taxonomy (NCBI): domain Bacteria; kingdom Pseudomonadati; phylum Pseudomonadota; class Betaproteobacteria; order Burkholderiales; family Alcaligenaceae; genus Alcaligenes; species Alcaligenes ammonioxydans. The sequence goes on from NZ_CP049362.1 coordinate 3,602,227, forward strand.
GGCGGGCAATCTTCCTTGTCCAGCAAGGACTCCAGAATTGCCTTGATCGGTGCAATACCCGTACCGGTGGCCACCATGACCATGGGCCTCCAATCTCGCTCACGCCAATAGAACACGCCCAAGGGCAGTTCCAGTCGCAGTTCGTCTCCAGCCTTCAAGGCTGGCAGATGCACCTGGGTAAAACGACCGCCTTCCACTTCCCGCACATGCAGTTCAATCCGACCCTGTGCCGCATCGGCATTGGCCATGGAAAAACTGCGCGCACGCCCGTCCTCGAGCAGGATGTTCAGATACTGACCCGGACGAAACTGCACTTGCACGTCCTGGGGCAACTGCAAGGTCAAGCGCCAGATTCCCTGGCACGCCCGCTCCACGCGATGAACCTGCGCCCTGACTTGCTGCACTTCAGGCAGCTCATCACGATGGGCAGCCAGACTGATTTCAATATCGGCATCCAGTCGAGCCTGGCAGGCGGCGGCATGGCCCTGCTCGTGTTCTTCATCAGTAATGCTCATGGGCAGGCTGTCATCCTCGTAACACACCTTTCCGCGAGTGACCTGAATGCGGCATGTGCCACAGCCACCGAACTCGCAGTCGCTGTAAATACGTACGCCTTGGCGCTGGGCGGCCTGCAAGAGGGTCTCCTGCGGTTCTACCCAAAACTGCTCGCCTGTTTCCTTGATATCGACACGATGGGCCATGACCCGTCCTCCTGATGCCACTATTTCTTGATATCGGCCTGAACCAATACATCCAGACCCTCATCCTTCAAGGCCTCGGCCAGCGCCTGCAAGCCAGCAACCCCGGCTGCCGTGTCCTGCTCGCCATTACCACCACTCAGGCCTATGCCACCAATCACTTCGCCATTGACCACAATGGGGTAGCCACCCACAAAGGCGGCAAAACGCCCCTCAAAGCTCAGCTGAATACCGAAAGCCTCATTGCCGGGCAAGGCCGGACCATTGGGCGCGGTAGTGAACAAATGGGTCGAGCGCTTATGGCCCGCCGCTGTAAATGCCTTGTTCCAGGCAATCTGGGCACCCGTGATACGCGCGCCGTCCATGCGTTCCATCACAATGGGATAGCCGCCCTCATCGACCACACACACTGTCTCCAGCACACCAATCTCTTTGGATTTGGCAATCGCCGCGTCCACCATCAAGCGCGCTTCGCGCTGTTCCAGACGTAGGATCTTTTTCATAATGCTTCTCGGTAAATCGGGTTAATAAAATTCAGATGCCGCGATACACGGTCTTGATCTGGGTGTAGAACTCCAGACCCGCACGACCGGATTCACGGAAGGTAGACGTGCTGGACTGTTTCAGCCCGCCAAACGGAGCATTGATCAGATTACCGGTCGTCGTGCGGTTAATCTTGACGGTCCCGGCCTCGATATCATTGGCAAAGCGATGCGCATACTCGGCACTGCGTGTCACGATGGCAGCCGACAAGCCGTATTCGGTATCGTTGGCCATGGCCAACGCCTGCTCATAGGAATCGATTTCCAGCAAGGCAATCACGGGTCCAAAAATTTCTTCACGGGCAATACGCATCTGCTGGGTCACGTCCGTAAACAAAGCCGGGCGCATGAACAGGCCGCGTGCGTAGTCGCCTTCGGTCAAACGTTCGCCGCCCAGTAAATGGGTGGCTTCCTGCTTGCCAATGGCCACATATTCCAGAATGCTTTCCAACTGGCTTTCGGTGGCAATAGGCCCCAGATCGGGATTGCCATTCAAACCATTACCCACGGTCAAGGCGCTGACTTTCTCTACCAAGCGCCGCGTGAATTCTGCTTTGACCTGACGATGCACCAGCACACGGCTGGTCCCTGTGCAGGCTTGCCCACTCAGAGAAAAGCCACCCTGCACCACCAGCTTGACGGCCAGATCCAGGTCGGCGTCCTCCATGACAATCAAGGGATTCTTGCCACCCAGCTCCATTTGGGTCCGGGTGCTCATACGTGCCTGACGACAAATGTCTTCACCCGCCTGGGTCGAGCCAGTAAACGAAATAGCGCGTACCTGAGGGGATTGCACCAGCGTGGGCCCTACTTCACTGGCCCTGCCATGCACCAGATTCAGCACACCAGCCGGAATCCCCGCTTGTGCAAAGGCTTCACACAGGTAGTAGCCGGTCAAGGGCGTATCAGACGACGGCTTGAACACAACGGTATTCCCGGTGATCAGAGCGGGGGCAATCTTGCGTGCCGGGATGGAGATGGGGAAATTCCAGGGCGCAATCACTGACACCACACCCAATGGCTCGCGCTGGGTATAGACCAGTTGCTGCGCATCATCCTGGGGAAATGTCTCGCCGGTGTAGGTCTGGCCTTCAACCGCATAAAAGCGCAGGGTCTGGGCCGAGCGCCCGACTTCCATCTTGCTTTGCGCCAGCGTCTTGCCTTCTTCCCGCGTCAAGCCTTGCGCAATGCGCTCCACATTGGCATCGAGCCACGTGGCCGCTGCATTCAATATACGTGCCCGAGTGGTGATCGGCGTGGCCCGCCATCCGGCAAAGGCAGCCTGGGCAGCAGCCACGGCGGCCTGCGCATCCTGCGCTGTGGATAGCGGGAAAATGCCCACTACATCGTCCCGATCAGCCGGATTCAGATTGGGCTGCGTACGTCCGCTCTGGCTGGGTTGCCATTGCCCATCAATAAAATTGTCGAAAACGACGTCCTTGAGATTTTCCACCGCTGTACTTCCTTGTCTCTAGATTGGCGGGCAGCCCATCTGCCCGCCCGACTTTCCGGCTCAGGCCGCTTCCAGTTGCAATTCCTGCAGGCTGATCTCGTCTTTGACGTAGTCGTTGTACAAGGAAGTTGTATACAGTAGACGCATTTCGGCGCCAATTTCACAGATACGCAGGCAGCGCTGCTGCAGTTCCACGGTGTTGGCGTGCTCCAGCACGATCTGGTAGCCGCGTTCGCCATGAATCTCGTCGGACACGATATGCAGGTCGAAAAACTCCACCTCTTCGTCGGTAAAGCCGTACTTTTCGCGCAATGTGGGCGTTTGCTTGCGATAAATCGAAGGCACCTGGGACTCCAGGCCCACCACCAGACCAGCAACCGCCACCACCGGATCTTCACGCATGGCAATGGCGTAGCACCAGGCCTGCAGCGCACGCGTGGTGGCATTCATATTGTCAGGGTTTTCAATACGGGCCCGTGTCGTGCCGCAAGCCTCGCCAAAGCGGATCAGCAGATCGGTGTGGCGGTCACCACCAATTTCCTCTTCGTACATATTGGCCAGCAAGAAGTCTTTGGCTTCCACGTATTCGGCGGGAGTGCGGGCATACAGATAACCCAGGTAATCGGCAAAAGGGCCCACATAGTGATAGTGGTTTTCAGCCCAGCGAGCCAGATGCTCACGGCTTAATTTGCCAGTTGCCCAGGCAATGCTGAAAGGAGAGGTGTTGGCACTTTTGCCCTTGATGGCGGTTTCCAGTGCGGTGCGAAATTCATCGCGATTCAGCAGTTTTTCCATGACTGTTTCCTTGTTGAAAGACGTCGCCCTTTGCTGCAGTCGACGAAAGATGAGGTTTGGACTATTTAAGTATATTGTATACCGTCTACTATTTTAGAAAGTAGGGAATAACCCTGCCTGGCTCTCAGCCCAGCGCGACACAACCATCTTTGCGCGGATCGGAAACGGCCTTCAAACGGCCGTCCGCCAAACGTTCGACCGCCTGGGCGCCACCGAAATCGCTGCGACCTGCCAGCTCGCCGACTCCCTTATCAGGCGGTCCATACGCCGAACCACGCAAGAAAGCGGCGCAATGTGCATCAAACCCCTCTTCCAAAGCCAGTCTGCCCGCTGCCTCCAGACGCCAGCGTGGGGCAAACAAAGCGCGCTCTAGCGGCCAGCCGTCGCGCAGCACACGTGTCCAGATCTGGATCTGGCCCTGCGGCTGCATCAAACCGCCCACCACACCCAAGCCCATATGAAAGCGGCCGGAGCGCAAAGCTACGGAAGGCACGACGGTGTGATAAGGCCGTTTTCCTGGCCCTGGCCCATTGACATGCCCCGGCCCGGAAAACCCGAACCCCCGGTTTTGCAACACAAATCCACAACCGGGCACCGCATAGCCCGAGCCAAACCGTTTGAAAATACTGGACATGAACGTGACCGCCAGACCCTGTCCATCCACCACTACCGTGCAGACGGTGTTGCCTGCCGGATCGCACACCACCCGGGAAGCCTGAGCCATGGCCGCTTCAGTGGCTTGAACCAGCGCCAGTTCAGCAGCCGCCTCGTCGGCCGGCCGATGCCAGGCAGCCTGAACCGCCTCCAGCACGGCGACGCCATGTGTATTGGGAGGACACTCAAAAAGACTGAATTCACCAAGAGCCGTGCTCACCGGTTCACAGAAAAAGCCCTGATGCCGCTGAAAGTCCTGGGCACGCAATAAGCCCCGTACCTGCTTCATGGCCCGTTCCGCCTGCTGGGCGGGACGCCCCAGATAAAAAGCATCTGGCCCCTGCTCGGCAATCTCTTGGAGCACAAGCGCCAACTCGGGATTCACATAGCGCTCACCCGCCTTGGGGGGATTGCCAGCACGATATAAGGCGGCACAGGCCGGATCACGGTGTAGAACAAAGTCAAAGATGTGCCATTCCCGGGCTGCCACGGGCGCCACGGCAAAACCCTCCCGCGCGGCCTCGATAGCCGGCTGGAACAGGCTTGCCCAAGCCAGGCGCCCATAACGCTGATGCATATCCCACCAACCCCGCACCAGTCCCGGCGTGGTGATCGACAAGACATGGCGCTCGGGAATACGTTCTCCTGGCAAGGCCTGAACCTGCTGAGCCGTCAGCAGCAAAGGGGCTGCTCCGCTGCCGTTATAGGCCACAGGCGTACTGTCTGGCGGCGCAATCATGGCCAACAGATCGCCCCCTATACCCGTGGCCATGGGTTCGACCACCCCCATCACGGCATCGGCAGCAATCGCGGCATCGACCGCAGTGCCCTTGAGCTCCAGCATGCGCTGCGCTGCCCGTACAGCCAGAGGATGACCCGCCGCCACCGCCCACTGCTGTCCCAGCCCTTGCTTTTCGCCCGCACGATAGGCTGTCGTCTCCATATCGCTCATCCAAATATCAGCACTGCGCAGATCGTCGAGAGCGCCATCCCACTTAGCACGGGTATCGTCAACGCGCGCACCAGATCCAGAATGTGTACACGGGCGAAACCCGCCACGGCAATCAATGACGACCAGGCAATCAGAGTGCCTCCTCCCGTCCAGATAGCGCCGATCTGTCCTACTGCAGCCAAGGTTTCCACTTCCAGGCCGGAGACCGGGCTCAAAGCCGAGGCCAGGGTGCCGGTCAAAGGCAAGCCCGAAAAGCCCGAACCATCAATGCCCGAGATCATACCGACCAGCAGCACACCAAAAGCCACCAGGAAATGATTGTCCGGAATCAGGTGCTGACCGGCTGAAATCAGCTCGAACAGCAAGCTGGGCGTCTGATCCAGCGGCGTACCCAAAATAGCGGACGTTGCTTCACTAGCCCCCAGAAAGAAGAAGCCGGCAATGGGCAAGACCGAACCCATGGCGCGAAACGCGAACACAAAACCATCGGTCATATGATCCGGGCAGGTATCCAGCATACGTCGCGGGCCTTCGGCCATACAGGTGGCAATCATCATCAGCACAAAGGCCACGCCACCCACCAGACCGGCAGCATCCCCGCCCCGCAGCACCGGCAGGGATGGAATAAAGCGCGGCAAAAGCATGATGCCAATGACACCCAGAAAGGCCAGCGGCGTGGCCCAGGCGAGGATGCGCGAATAACGCTCTTCCTTGGCTGTCAGCCCCACATGCACCGTATGCTCATTCCCGGCGGTGCCACGGGCAATCTCTGCCTTGTCATACGTTCCTTGGGACTCGACCTCATCCAAGGTACTGTCCGGGGCCTGTCGCATCCAGGCATCCAGCAAACGGCTGTCTGCCGGTTTGAAATGACGCCGCATCAGCAAAAACGCCAGACTCAGGGCGACCCCACCCGTAATCCAGGACAAGACCAGCGCACGATCTGCCAGGACAGCCACATCCGCACCGACACCGGCCGCCTTGGCGCTGATACCGGGAGCCACGCCGATAATGTAATCTGACGACAAGGCCATACCCTGCCCGCAAATGGCAATGGCCATGGCCCCCACCAGGGGCGGCAGGCCTGCGGCGATGGCAGCGGGAAGCAGGATGGCCGAGACCAGTGGCACCGCAGGTGTAGGCCAGAAAAACAAGGAAATGAAATAGGTAGCCGCCGCAATCATCAAAAACGACGATCCACTATTGACCATGACCTTACGAAAGGGGGCCACCATCTTTACATCGGCTTCCAGGCGCTTCAAGGAATTGAGCAGCGCCGTCATGAAGGTAATTACCAGGAAAATATTGAACAGTTCCTGGGCCGCCACAAAACTGGCTGAAAAAATGCTGATGAAGCCCTGAATCGGGCTGCCTGTTATGGCGGTAACAACGGCCAAGGTGCCAATCACGGATGGCACCACCACGTTGGCCCGGAAGATCATCGTAATGATGATCACCAGAACGCTGATCAAATAAGCCCAGTGCGCCGCACTGAGCACCACGTCGCTTTGCATGTATCCCCCTTTCCTTCTCTTTTTTCTGACTATCGAGCACACCTGAAACGGTATACTATCTTCAATCTTTATTTCATATCAGAAAAATCTACCGGAAATTGGGGAAAACTCTGAGAGTTTGAAGAGTAAAACTTCCGGATTGAATACCTTATACAAATAAAAGGATGGGTATGGCGGCTTTAATCGATCTTGTGGACCCGCTATCCTGGTTGCTGATGGCGTGTCTGGTGGTTCTGGCCGCTTTTCTGCAAGGAGTAGGCGGGATTGGCTTTGCCATGCTGGTGGCCCCCATTGCAGCACTGATCTTCCCGCAACTGGTTCCTGGCCCCTTACTGGCTCTGGGTGGCAGTGTCTCCTTGCTGGCCGCGCTGCGAGAGCGCACCTATATCGTGCCGCATGTCGTGACCTGCGCGCTAGGGGGACGTGCTGTGGGTTCGGTCATAGCCGTACTGGGCATGACACAGCTGCCTCTGGAAGCCGTTAACCTGGGTTTTGCGGTCGCTATCCTGGCCGCCGTCGCACTGAGCGCCTGGGGCCTGCGCATCCTGCCCTCCCTGCGCAACATGATTCTGGCCGGCATTGCATCGGGCATCATGGGCACACTGACCTCGGTGGGCGCCCCTGCCCTGGCCATGGCCATGCAAAATCTGGCTCCTGCACAGCTACGCGCTTCTCTGGGTCTGATTTTATTTTTAGGCGCCAGCCTGTCACTGCTACTGCTTATTCTGGCAGGCCTGTTCACCCTGCAGCAGGCCATGCTCAGCATCGTGCTGTATCCGTTCATGCTGCTGGGCTTTGCGTTGTCAGGACAGCTACGCCATAAAGTCAGCCTGACCTTGATGCGCAGGCTGCTGTTGGGCATCTGCTCGCTCAGCGCACTCGCGTTGATTGCACGGACTTTATGGAATTGATTGCTTAGGGGCCAAACTGTATACCATATTCAGAAAAGCACGCTCACGCCGTATAATCATGCCTGGCCCTTTTGCCCGATTGCACAGGTCGTACCATGAATATCCCCAGCTTCAGCCTTCCTCATTCCTTGACCGGCTCAGACAACCGTCGTCTGGGTGATCAGCACGCGTCATTGTTTGCGGTCATCCGTGATCAATTACGCGAGCGCATTCTGAGTGGCGAATTTCACCCCGGTGACCGACTGGTGGAGGGCAAGCTGGCTACCGAGCTGGGCGTCTCGCGCATACCGGTACGAGAAGCCCTGCGAGAACTGGCCTCAGAAGGGCTGGTCACTATTGAGCCACGCCGTGGTGCCTCGGTGGCCGTGCTGTCGGCAGAGATCGCCTACAACATGGCTGAAGTACGCGCCACCTTGGAAGGCCTCAACGCAAAGCTGGCTGCCCAGCGTCGCGATCCCGCCAATATCGAGAAGCTGCAAGCTATTCTGACCCAAGGCCACGACGCGATGGACGCTGGCAATCTGGACTTGCTCAAATCCCTGAACCGGCAATTTCATGAAACCCTGGCCACCATGTCGGGCAATATCGTGCTAACCGAACTGATGCGCTCCTTGCGTGATCGCACCGCATTGCTCTTTGCGCCCAGCAATTTGCAACGCATCCGCCAAAACTGGGAAGATCACGCTCAGATTCTGAATGCCGTCGTAGCCGGCAATGGTGATCTGGCCAACCTGCTGGCCACCCAGCATGTCCATAATGCGGCCAAAGCGTATCAGGACGCCCAAAGCGGCGAGAAACCCTGATCGATCAAGTCGGCGTGCTCCACCTCCAGCGCTGGACCTGAGCCCGTGCACAGGGTTCGTCGACCCTGAAAGACGCGTGCCCCAGCGTCCGCATTGATTTGACTGTTGAAAGTCGCAGCGCGCGTGCCGTGGGCAGCCTGCACGCCCTACTCTTGAGTCACACGACGTGCCAGGCTGGCCTTGCACAGGGGCTTCGTCACGACGGTGCCCACCTCCCCGGCCATGGCTCGCCACTCGCCCCATCGCTGCCCTGCTTTTTCAGAATCAGACAATAAAAACCCCGGCAATGACCGGGGTTGGCTGGGCTATGATCAGCTCAGTTAAATGTCCAGCAGATCTCCCATATCATCTGCGTGTTCTTCCTCAACAGCCATAATCTCAATCAGCATCTGGCGGGTCGTGGGGTCGGTGTCGCCGATACGTTCAATCATCTGCCGGTAGGACTCAATGGCAATACGCTCGGCAATCAGATTGGCACGGATCATGGATTTAATATCACTGCTGTCGTCATATTCCGCGTGGCTGCGTTCAACCAGATTCTGAGGATTGAAGTCTGGCTCGCCGTTCAGTTGTACGATCCGCTCGGCAATACGGTCGGCATGCTCGGCTTCTTGCCGGGCATGCTCCAGAAACTCGGCTTTGATAGGTTCATTGTTCAAACCGGTGGCGGTGAAATAGTGGCGCTTGTAGCGCATCACACAGACTAGCTCGGTGGCCAGAGCTTCATTGAGCATCTGAATGATTTCTTCGCGATTGCCCTTATAGCCGGACGCCACCGCCCCATCGTCCACAAACTTCTTGGCAGCCGCGCGAATAGCGGCAACATCAAAGGGACCGTGGTTTGGTGTCACAACTTTATGCTTACTCATTGCATTCCTCCGTATTGATTCCCACCGCGAACGCGCGGCGCCGTATCACGCAACAACCGGAAACGAACACACGGACTTCAGAACCAACCAGAGCTTGCGTTAAGAACAAGCACGTTACCTAAGCCTGGGTTTGAAGTCTGCACGCTGCTTGTGGTTGAGACCGGTCGTGCAAGAAACTGAACAAAGTGGATAGGCTGTTTCATAGTAGCGACTGCTCTCGCGCTTGAAAAGCTGAAAACGGCGGCAGGCGTCAGCCGACACACAGGCAGATTTACGCAGCAGGGCTGGCAAGCACTCACCCCTAAAACACGGAAAACTGACGAGCCATGCGGCTTAGCCAGGACATGGGGTGCCGGCACAAGAGGCCGGAACACGCCCTCATTGTGTTCAAGCCGAGATACAAGACCAAACACTTGGATACAGGCGCACGCTGTTTTCAGGGTGGAAGCGTCCCTTGGCCTCGTAGGCCAGATAAGGCCGATGCCTATTTTAAGAATCAATGGATTCTATTAATATGAATCGACCGTTACTTTTATTGCGGACAATGACTTCAAGAAGCTGGATACTACTGACTTACAAAGTCCCTGCGGAACCCAGTGCCAAACGTCTGGCACTGTGGCGACGCTTGAAAAGCCTGGGGGCGGTTTATCTGCAAAACGGTGTGTGCGTCCTGCCCAAAACGGATGAGCATGTGCGTCGCCTGAAAGTGCTGGAAAATGACATCGCGACCATGCAAGGCGAGTGTGTCCTGCTAGAGACGGTTGCCCTGGACAAAGCCCAGGAGGATAAAGTGATCGCCCGCTTCACGCACGAGCGCAACGATCAATACCAGGAACTGCTGGGTTGCTGCCGGGACTTCGAAGCCGAGATCGACAAGGAAATATCGATTCAGAAATTCACCTATGCCGAGCTCGACGAAGAGGAAACCGACCTGAAGAAACTGGAGAGCTGGTACGAAAAAATCCAGAAACTGGATTTTTATGGCGCTCCCCTGGCACAGATTGCTCAAGAGCGTCTGCAAGCGTGCAGGGCCCGACTGGAAGCCTATGCCCAAATGGTCTACGACGCCCATGAAGAAAACCGCTGATCCCATGCCTGCCCAGGCCCTCGCCTCCCGAGCCAACATTCACCGTAGCGTCTGGGCGCTGGGTTTCGTGTCCATGTTCATGGACATTTCCTCCGAGCTGATCCATGCCCTGCTGCCTATCTACATGGTTACGGTCCTTGGCACCTCGGTACTGGCAGTGGGCCTGATCGAAGGTATTGCCGAAGCCACAGCCTCCATCATGAAAGTGTTTTCCGGTGCCCTCAGCGACCGTTTTGGCAAGCGCAAGCTGCTGGCCGTCATTGGCTATGGCCTGGCTGCCCTGACCAAACCGATTTTCCCCCTGGCGAACTCCTTGGACTGGCTGGTCGGCGCCCGTTTTGTCGATCGCATTGGCAAAGGCATACGCGGCGCCCCCCGCGACGCTCTGGTTGCCGATGTCACTCCACCCGAACTGCGCGGCGCAGCCTATGGCCTACGGCAAACGCTCGATACCATTGGCGCATTTATCGGCCCTTTACTGGCAATCGGACTGATGTGGTGGACGGCCAATAACTACCAGCTAATCTTCTGGGTCGCAGTCCTGCCCGCCTTTACGGCCCTTGCTATTTTGGTGTTCTTTGTACGCGAACCCAAGCTACCCGCCACAAACCGCCCCCGCACACTGCCGCTGAACCGGCAAGAATTAGGCCGCCTGGGCTCCCGTTACTGGTGGGTAATCGTGATTGGTCTGGCCTTTACCCTGGCCCGTTTTAGCGAAGCCTTCCTGATTCTGCGCGGCGAATCCAGCGGACTGCCACCCATGTGGGCCCCAGCCGTGCTGGTCCTGATGAGTGTGGCCTTCTCGCTGTCTGCCTACCCTGCCGGTGTCCTGTCCGACCGCATGCGTAAAACCGATCTGCTCCTGATCGGCGTGGCCTTGCTGATTGCAGCAGACCTGATTCTAGCCTTCGTCCCCGGCCTGTTTGGCCTCGGTTTAGGGGTAGCGCTGTGGGGACTGCACATGGGATTTACTCAAGGCCTGTTCAATGTACTGATCGCTGACAGCGCCCCCGCCGAACTACGCGGCACTGCCTTTGGCCTGTTCCACCTGCTCACCGGCATTGCACTGCTGCTGGCCAGTGTGATTGCGGGCCTGCTGTGGGACTCCATCGGCTTTCAGGGGACATTTGCCGCTGGCGCACTCTTTGCCGTCTTGACGGGAGCTGGTCTGATCGCCCTACGGCGCTCTGCCCAAGGACACTTTTAAAACGCCGCCTGAGACGATGCAGCAAACGCAGACTCGGGTTCTGCCCACCGTGCCGCCCAACGGGGTTGGAGCTAGCTACCTACCCTCAACGGCTCACTGGTTTTCGCCACGCGAGTCGGGACTGCGCAGCCAGGGCGTCAAACGGGGCCCTGCCTCATTGCGAACCGTCGACCTCGTCGACGACGACCCACAAAAAACCCTGGCCCGCACGCTGCTAACCAGGGTTTCTGAGCCTGAAGGCTGCTGGGAATTAGAACGGAATGTCGTCATCCATATCGGCCAGATTATCCGACATGGGTGCGGGGTTGCGGGGGGCCTGTTGCGGTGCCTGCTGCGCAGGAGCAGGACGCTGAGCGCGCTGAGGAGCCGGCGCACCACCGCCGTATTCGCCACCGCCCATGCTGCCACCACCCATCTCGCCGCCACCATCACGACCACCCAGCATTTGCATTTGCTCGGCAATGATTTCAGTCGTGAAGCGTTCCTGGCCGTCCTGACCCGTCCATTTACGGGTACGCAGACGACCTTCCACGTAGACGGGACGGCCTTTGCGAAGGTACTCACCGGCAATTTCAGCCAGGCGGTTGTAGAACACCACGCGGTGCCATTCCGTTTCCTCGCGGCGTTCGCCGGAGGTACGGTCTTTCCACTGCGAAGTCGTGGCAATGGAAATATTGCAGATGGCCGAACCTTCCGCGCTGTAGCGTACTTCTGGGTCACGGCCAAGATTGCCCACCAGAATGACTTTATTTACCGATGCCATGAAAAAATCCTGTAGTCAAAATTTCAATATCAAGCCGTATTATCGTGGATTCGTGCCTTAATTAACACTCCCACGCGGCTGCCGGCGAGACTGTTTTGCCCATGCCGACCATCCCCGTACGACACCTTGAAAGGCCTGTCAGGCTCTGCAGCCCAACCCTGTCGCAGCCATGCCCAGCTCTTGCTACCTGGGCCCATCCGGTCACCTTACAGGCGCCTGCCCGCCCGCTTGTTGCACAGGCGTAACCAACACCGCCTTTCAGTATTTGTCTTTGAACCCACGCGCCGTCAGTAGCCAGAGCACGGCCAGGGCGGCACCCGTCCACAACACCCATTGGATTTGCCCACGACCCGCCAGGACGCCCCCGACCAGCCCACCCGCAAATACGCCCAGGGACTGAGAGGTGTTGTAAAAACCCAGCGCCAAGCCCTTATATTCGGGCGGTGCCACACGCGAGACCAAAGACGGCTGCAAGGCTTCCAGCACGTTAAAACCAATGAAAAACAAGGTCAATGCAGCCACCATGGGCACCAACGCATCGCGTGCCCACGGCATGACAGCCAGTACCACGATCAACAGCAACACAGCCAGTTCCAACGCTTGCTTATGGCGCTTGCGAGTCTCGGTCCAGAACACCGCCGGCACCATCAGTACAAAGGACACCAGGATGACGGGCAGGTACACCTTCCATAAATCCTGCGTTCCATAACCGCCCAAGGTAGCCAGAATACCCGGCACCACGATGAACAAAGACATCAGGATAAAGTGCAGACAGAACACCCCAAAATTCAGGCGCAACAAATCCATATGACGCAAGACCTGCCCAGCCGTGACCCGCACAATCGAAGCGGGCGCTTTAGGGGCGCTGGGCACAGCAAAAGCCGCGATCAACAGACAGACAAAACCCAGCAAACTGATCGCCCAGAACAAGCCTGACAGTCCGAATTGTCCCACCAGAACTGGGGAAAGAACCAGCGATACGGCAAAAGACAGACCAATCGAGCCGCCTACCATGGCCATTGCACGCGTCCGTACCTCAGGGCGCGTGGAGTCAGCCACCCAAGCGGAAATAGCGGCCGAAACCGCCCCCAAACCCTGGATACACCGCCCGACTGTCACCCAGTCGATATGTTGCGCCAGGGCCGAGATCACCCCGCCAATCACAAACAGCGCCATGCCAATGACAATCACCGGACGACGGCCAAAGCGGTCCGAAGCCATGCCCAAGGGAATCTGCAACACGGCCTGTGTCAGGCCATAGGCCCCCAGAGCAAGGCCGACGCGGGCGGCATCATTGCCGCCTGGCAACGCGTGCGCGGCAACAGCGAACACGGGGGTAAGCAAAAACAGGCCCAGCATCCGAGAGGCAAACAACAAAGCAAGCAGGATGCTGGCCTTGCGTTCCTGCCGGGTCAGACTCAGGCGTGCTGGGCGCGAGCCGGCCGTATTCATGGTTTGATGTGTACTCATTTAATACTCTGTCACAACTGGGCTGCCAAGGAGCCCCGTTACCCGTTCACATAAATTCTGACGCAACGCGCTATAGTAGCAAGTTGCCTTTTGACAAGCCTAAATAAAGCGATGGAAGCCATCCGCATTCGTGGTGCCCGTACCCACAACCTGAAAAATGTCTCCGTAGACCTGCCACGCCACCAGCTGGTCGTGCTGACGGGGCTGTCCGGTTCTGGGAAATCCTCTCTTGCCTTCGACACTTTGTATGCCGAGGGCCAGCGGCGCTATGTGGAAAGCCTGTCCGCTTATGCACGCCAGTTTCTGCAACTGATGGACAAACCCGATGTCGACCTGATCGAAGGCTTATCGCCGGCCATTGCCATCGAACAAAAGGCGGCGGGCCATAACCCGCGCTCGACAGTCGGTACCACAACCGAGATCCACGATTATTTGCGCCTATTGTACGCGCGCGTCGGCACACCTTACTGCCCGGACCACCATCTGGCACTGCAGGCCCATAGCGTGAGCCAGATGGTAGACCAGATTCTGCAATGGGAACCAGAAACCCGTATCGCTGTGCTGGCTCCCCTGCACCGCGCCCGGGTAGGCGATTTGCAACTGGAACTGCGTGGCTTGCAGGCCCAAGGCTTTGTGCGGGTACGGGTCGATGGGGAAATCTCCAGCATTGAAGATCTGCCGACGCTCGATGCCGAGCAGGCTCATGATCTGGACCTGGTGATAGACCGGCTGCGTATCCGGCCCGACAGCCAGCAACGTCTGGCAGAAAGCCTGGAAACCGCCCTGTCCACCAGCAATGGGCGCTGCCTGGTGGTCAATCTGGACACCGGTCGGGAACAGCCCTATTCCAGCCACTACGCCTGCCCGGTCTGTGATTACTCCCTGCCCGAGCTGGAACCGCGCCTGTTCAGCTTCAACAATCCGGCCGGCGCCTGCCCGGAATGCAACGGTTTGGGTCAAGTCGATGTGTTCGACCCGGAACGCGTTGTCGCTTTCCCGGAACTGAGCCTGGCCGGCGGTGCGATAGCGGGCTGGGATAGACGCAATGCCTTTACCTATACCCTGCTGACCAGCCTGGCAGCCCATTATCACTTTGATATCGACGCACCCTTCGAGTCCCTGCCCGACGAACTGCGCCACACCGTGCTGTATGGCTCCGGCGCTGAGGAAATTCCTTTTCTCTATTTGAACGAGAAAGGTCGCACCACGGTGAAAACTCACCCCTTTGAAGGTGTGATTCCCAATCTGCAACGTCGCTGGGCGGAAACCGATTCCAGCGCTGTGCGCGAGGAACTGAACAAGCTGCGTCGCACCCAGACCTGCCCAGCCTGCCATGGTGCACGCCTGCGTCTGGAAGCGCGTCACGTCCGTATTGGGGACGACCCGGTTCCCGATCCCACAGAATGCAAGCATCAGGCAGGCGCCGCGCCTGCCAGCCCAGCAGCCCGCAACGTCGACAAATTGCCTGAAAATACTGCGCAGTGCGCACAGGCAAGCGCCACAACTCAAGGACAGGCCAAGGGTCTGGCCATCTATGAAGTCGAAGCCCTGGCTTTGTCTGACTGCCTGGCCTGGTTCGAGCACCTTTCGTTAACAGGGGCAAAAAAAGAGATTGCCGACCGTATCGTGCGTGAAATCCGCCTGCGGCTGGAGTTTCTGAACAATGTGGGTCTGAACTACCTGTCTCTGGACCGCAGTGCCGACACCATCTCGGGTGGCGAGGCGCAGCGTATTCGTCTGGCAAGCCAGATCGGCTCCGGCCTGACCGGGGTAATGTACGTTTTGGATGAGCCCTCGATTGGCCTGCATCAGCGCGATAACGACAAGCTGATCCAGACCCTGCAACACCTGCGGGACCTGGGCAATAGCGTGATTGTGGTCGAACACGACGAGGACATGATCCGCAGCGCCGACTACGTCATTGATATGGGCCCGGGCGCAGGCGAACACGGCGGACAGATCACCGCTCAGGGCTCTCCCACAGAGCTGGCCAGCAACCCGGCCTCGATGACCGGGCAGTACCTGTCCGGGCAACGGAAAATTGCCATTCCCAAACGCCGTCCAGTGGATGACAGCCTGAACTGGCTGCGCTTGTACGGCGCCAGCGGCAATAATCTGAAATCGGTGGATCTGGCGATTCCTGCAGGCCGGCTGGTTTGCATTACCGGGGTATCCGGCTCCGGCAAATCCACCCTCATCAACGACACCCTGGCCACGGCTTTCTCGCATCTGCTGCATCGCGCCCACGCCGAACCTGCCCCCTATGACCGCATGGAAGGGCTGGAACATTTCGACAAGATCATCACGGTGGACCAAACACCGATTGGCCGTACTCCGCGCAGTAACCCAGCCACGTACACCGGCATGTTCACCGCTATTCGCGAGCTGTTTGCCAGTGTGCCCGAGGCTCGCCTGCGCGGCTACGACCCGGGTCGCTTCTCTTTTAACGTCAAGGGCGGTCGCTGCGAGGCTTGCCAGGGCGATGGCGTGGTCAAGGTCGAGATGCACTTTCTGCCCGACGTCTACGTGCCTTGTGATGTCTGCCAGGGCCGTCGCTACAACCGCGAAACCCTGGATATCCGCTACCGGGGTCGCAATATCAGCGAAGTGCTGGATCTGACCGTTGAGCAGGCGCTGGAGTATTTTGATGCGGTCCCCGCAGTGGCCCGCAAACTAAGCACTCTGATCGATGTAGGGCTGTCCTATATACGTCTGGGTCAAAGCGCGACCACTCTGTCCGGGGGTGAGGCTCAACGAGTGAAATTGTCACTGGAGCTGTCCAAACGCAGTACCGGCCAAACCTTGTACGTGCTGGACGAGCCGACCACCGGCCTGCACTTTCAGGATATTGCCGTCTTGTTGGACGTGTTGGACAAGCTGGTCGAGTCTGGCAATAGCGTGGTTGTCATTGAACACAACCTGGATGTCATCAAGACCGCTGACTGGCTTGTGGACATGGGGCCGGAAGGCGGCCAGGGCGGTGGACAGATTGTGGTGCAAGGCACCCCGGAAACGGTTGCCGCCTGTGAACAAAGCCATACCGGGCGCTATCTGAAGCCTTTGTTGCAGCGCTAAGGTCCTGCTTCGCAGGACGCTACCACCAGAGATCCAGGCTTAAAGACCGCTCATTCGCCGCATCCTGGGCCATTAAAGCGGTTTCTACGGCCGTGCCTCCTGGTGAGGTCGATCTATCAGGCCTACATCTTGAATATCGCGTCATGTTCGCGAATGGCATGGCGGTCCGTCATCCCCGCAATGTAGTCGGCGATGGCCCGGGCCTGGGCAATAGGGTCTTCACGACGATGCTCGGCCGCCAGCAGGCGCGGATCATCCAAAAAAGCGTGAAACAGTTCGCGCACAATATTCTGTGCCTTGCTCATCATGCGCACCACTTTGTAATGACGGTATAAGTTGGCATGCAAAAACCGCTTGAGCTCATCAGCCTGAGCGCGTAGTTCCGGCGAGAACCCAGCCAGGCGCGGTAACTGACGAATCGCCTCCACACTATCAGGACGGTGCTCCTCCAGCCTGGCACGCGTGGTTTCGGTTAAATCGACCACCAGGGTATTGATCATGCCACGGATAATTTCAGCTACCAGACGCTGACCACTCAAGCCCGGGTACTGAGTCTGCACATGCTCGTAATGATCACGAAACAGACGCAGCTCCAGCAATTGCTCCAGACGAATCAGGCCGGAGCGCAAACCGTCATCAATATCATGATTGTTGTAAGCAATTTCATCAGCCAGATTGGCCATTTGCGCTTCCAACGACGGTTGGGTGCGATCAATGAAGCGCTGGCCGACCTCGCCCAATTCCCGCGCATGTTTTAGTGAGCAGTGCTTCAAAATCCCTTCGCGGGTTTCAAAGCACAGGTTCAGACCATTGAAGGCGGCATAGCGCTCTTCGAGCTCGTCCACTACCCGCAGGCTTTGCAGATTGTGCTCAAAGCCCCCGGCCTCGGGCCGCAGGCTTTGCATGCAACTATTCAAGGTATCCTGACCCGCATGGCCAAAAGGGGTATGGCCCAGATCATGAGCCAGGGAGATCGCTTCAATCAGGTCTTCGTGCAAGCCCAGATTGCGGGCGATGGCCCGCGCCAGCTGGGCCACTTCCAAACTATGCGTCAAACGTGTCCGAAACAAATCACCTTCGTGGTTAATGAAAACCTGGGTCTTGTATTCCAGCAAACGAAACGCATTGCAGTGAATAATCCGGTCGCGGTCCCGCTGAAAGGCATTCCGGCCTTGGGGCGCTGCCTCTGCATAACGCCGACCGCGGGACTGTTCAGGGTGACAGGCATAAGCGGCAAGCATTTGCATGGGTTTTACTCCTGTTCCACCGTTGTAAAGCGGGCCAAGGCCTGGCGCACCACATCAGGCGCTACCGCCTGAACCTTGGCATGAGCTAATTTATCCAGCAGCACAAAGCGCAACTGGCCACCTTCATTTTTCTTGTCCACCTGCATCAGCTGCAGCCAACGGTCCGCAGGCCATTGTGGTGGCGTGACCGGACATCCGCTGGCTTGAACCAGGGCCTTGATACGGGCCACATCCTGAGCCGGCAGGCCACAAACTAAATGGGACAGTTCAGCGGCCATGATCATGCCGCAGCCGACGGCTTCACCATGCAGCCATTGACCATAGCCCATACCGGACTCAATTGCGTGACCAAAAGTGTGGCCAAAGTTCAAGATAGCGCGCAGACCAGACTCGCGTTCGTCCTGCGAGACCACCTCGGCCTTCACTTCGCAGGAGCGGCGGATCGCATGAGCAATCTGCTCCTGATCCAGACGGCGCATGGCGGCGATCTGCTCCTCACACCAGTTGAAGAAATCCAGATCGTAAATCATGCCGTACTTGATGACTTCAGCCAGACCGGCGGAAATTTCGCGAGCGGGCAGCGTCCTGAGTACATCGGTGTCTATTTCCACCGCGATGGGCTGGTAGAAGGCGCCCACCATATTCTTGCCCAGCGGATGGTTGATGGCTGTCTTGCCACCGACTGAAGAATCCACCTGCGCCAGCAAGGTCGTGGGGACCTGCACAAAGCGCACGCCCCGCATAAAGCAAGCTGCGGCAAAACCGGCCATATCACCAATAACCCCGCCACCCAATGCCACGATCAGAGCTTTGCGATCCAGATGACTGCCCAGCAGTGCGTCAAAAATCAGGTTCAGGGACTCCCAGGTCTTGTAAGCTTCGCCATCGGGCAGTTCAATCACGTGAACCGGTTTGCCAGTGGTGACCAGAGCTTCCTTGACCGGCGCCAGATACAAGGCCGCTACGGTAGGATTGGTGACAATTGCAATGGCGGAGGTATCAGCGGGCACGGTGTCTGCAAGCTGCGCCAGACGTCCGGCAGCGATATGGATGGGATAAGCGCCACCCTGGGCGTCAACATGCACTACGGACATTTAGCAACCTCGTTCTTTCAACAGAGACAATAAATGGCGCACCGCATGATGCACCGGCGCCGAGCCGGTCTCAAAGCGGATGTCGGCCACTTCTTCATAGAGGGGTTCGCGCGCCTGCAGCAACTCCTGAATGCGAGCCCGAGGGTCCGCCGTTTGCAGCAGTGGCCGGTTACGATCTCGGGCCACGCGACGGTACAGTTCATCTACCGTGGCGCACAAGTACACTACGATACCGCGATCTTTGATGATCTGGCGATTGGCCTCGGACAAAATAGCCCCGCCACCCGTTGCCAGCACAATTCCGCTCTGGCGCGAACAAATATCGAGCACTGCAGATTCACGTTTGCGGAACCCTTGCTCACCTTCGAACTCAAAGATAGTGGACACTCGCACCCCGCTTCGGGCTTCCAGCTCGTGGTCCAGGTCCATAAACTCGCGTTTGAGTTCCCGCGCCAATTGACGGCCAATGGTCGTTTTACCGGCCCCCATCATGCCCACCAAAATAATGGGTCGAGGGCCAGTTTGTTGTAAATGGAGCAGCTCGGCGTCTGTTAAGGGATCAGGATGTTCTACAGGCATCAGCTCGGCGGGTAAAGAGTGGTTCATTTGTGTATTATCCCATTAGCCTTCCCTAAGCACAGTCCGCTTGCTTAGTATTATTTTGTTACATTGATACTTGGTATGAGGCCCAGTCCTGCTGCGTTTGGACTTTAAAATCAGCCCTAATGAGTTCTTCTTCCCGCTCCCCCAATTCTAAGCCCGAGCAAAGCTCCGGTTCCTGGCTTGCCCGCCTCATCATCAAGACCTCGGTCTTTTTTGTGGGGCTTGGTCTGTGTGCCGCCCTGCTCGGGTCACTTGCGCTAGCTCTGGCCTGGCCCAACCTGCCCGATCTTAGCGCCATGATCGACTACCGCCCCCGAGTGCCGCTGCGCATTTATACGGCGGACAAGGTCTTGATCGGTGAATTTGGCGAAGAACGCCGCAATGTGCTGCGTTTTGACGAAATCCCCGATGTCATGAAATCGGCCATTCTGGCGGCCGAGGACGACCGTTTCTACCAGCACGGTGGTATTGACTGGATGGGAGTCGGTCGCGCGGCCCTGGCCAACATGACCCATATGTCCAAGACACAAGGGGCCAGTACGATCACCATGCAGGTGGCCCGCAACTTCTACCTGTCTTCGGAAAAAACCTATACCCGCAAGTTCTATGAACTGCTGCTGACCTTCAAGATTGAAGCGACGCTGACTAAAGACCAGATTCTGGATCTGTACATGAACCAGATTTATCTGGGTCATCGTGCCTACGGATTTGCGGCGGCGTCACGAACCTATCTGGGCAAGCCCCTGGGTGAGATCACCACTGCTGAAGCCGCCATGCTGGCCGGCATTCCCAAAGCGCCTTCGCGCTTTAACCCGATCGCCAACTTTGAACGCGCCAAAACTCGCCAGGCCTACGTGCTGGGCCGCATGCGCTCACTGGGCTACATCACGGAGCAGGAATACCAGGATGCGATGGCACAGGAAATCGTGGTGAAGTCAGCCTTGGGCACCCCTGCTGGCGGTTACGCCATTCATGGCGAATACGCGGCTGAACTGGCCCGCCAACTGCTGTACGGTGTCTATCAGGACAATGTGTATTCGCGCGGCTTCAACATCTACACCACCATCAACTCCACCGACCAGGAAGCTGCCTACCTGGCTGTGCGCAACGGTATTTTGGATTACACCCGTCGCGCCCCCTACACAGGCCCGCAAGGTCAGGTGGATCTGCCTGCAGGCATTGAAAACGACCATGCCCAGTTAGATGCCATTTTGGACGACTTGCAGGACAAGTACCCCGATACCGGCGATCTGTTGACCGGTGTGGTGCTCGATGCCAACCCCAATCTGATCCGGGTTGCCCGGACCGCCCAGCAAATTATTGATGTCAACGACAAACGTGCCTTGAAGATCGTTGCGCGGGGCCTGGTGAACAATGCCAAGGCAGACGTGCGCATTCAGCGCGGCTCGGTAGTCTATCTGTTCCGCAATGGCGATTACTGGGAAGTAATCAATATGCCGGCGGTACAAGCGGCTTTTGTGTCGGTCCGCCCGCAAGACGGCGCGATTCAGGCCATGGTGGGCGGCTTTCACTTCTCCGATGGGAAGTTCAACCGCGTCACCCAAGCCTGGCGTCAGCCTGGCTCGGCCTTCAAGCCTTTCATCTACGCGTCCTCGCTGGAGCGCGGCCTGACCCCCGCCACCCAGATTTCAGATGAACCTTTTGTGCTGACCGCGGCCCAGACCGGCTCCAAGCCCTGGACGCCCAAGAACTACGGGCGCACGTACGAGCCCATGTTGACCATGCGTCAAGGTTTGTACAAATCCAAAAACATGGTGTCTATCCGTATCATGCAGGCCGTCGGGCCCAAGTATGTACAGGAGTATGTGACCCGCTTTGGTTTCGACAAGGCACGCCAACCCGCCGTTCTACCTTTGGCTCTGGGCGCGGGCAGCGTAACGCCCTTGCAAATGGCGGGTGCCTACTCGGTCTTTGCCAATGGTGGTTACCGTGTCGAGCCTTACCTGATCGACTACGTCACTGACAGCAGCAACAAGGTCATCATGCGCGCCAAGCCAGTGGTGGCCGGCGATGCCGCCGCCCGGGCTATTGATGCCCGTACGGCTTACGTCATGAACGATCTGCTGCGTGGCGTGGCGACCTCCGGGACGGGTGCGCGCGCGTCACGCGAATTGAAGCGTACCGATATTGGCGGTAAAACAGGCACTACCAACGATTCTCAGGATGCCTGGTTTGCTGGCTACACCCCCGAGCTGGTCGGCATCGCCTGGATGGGCTTTGACAAACCGCGCAGTCTGGGCTCCGGGGAAACCGGCGGCGGTGCCTCCATGCCCATCTGGATCAATTACATGCGCACTGCCCTCAAAGACAAGCCTGTGGTGCCTCCTGGCCCTGTGCCCTCTGGCCTGTCACGCATCAATGGGGACTTTTACTTTGACGAGTTCCCACCCGGTCAGGCCATTGCTCGCGTTGGTTTACCTGCTCCCGGTGACGGCGCCTTGCAACAGGGCGGCGGGGATCAGAACGATGGAATTGGTGACCTGCTGCGGCAGCTGGATTCTGATGCCAGCCCCTCGGGCGCTGCCGCGCAACCCTTTGTTCCCTTTTAAATCACCTACCCAAACGCCGGCCTAGCCGGCGTTTTTTTGCTTTGTCCTTCACAATGGCATAATGCTCTGCATTGTCCGCACTGGTTTCATACCTACATGAACAAACTACGTTCCTCCCGTTTGCTGGCCTTGTTGGCACTGAGCGCCTTGCTGGGCGCCTGCGGTTACAAAGGCCCCTTGTACCATCCCCCAGCGCAGGAATCAGCGGACGCCCAGACAGCGCCGCGCTGATTCCCGCCCTGCTCGCCTAACCTCTGTTATTTGTCGACACCATGACCGTTGCACCTCACTTTCAATTTCAGAACAACACGCTACACGCCGAGCAAATTCCCCTGAGCAAGCTGGCTGAAGAATTCGGCACCCCTCTGTATGTGTATTCCCGCCAAGCCTTGCGCGATGCTTGGGAGTCCTACCGAGTGGCTGGCCAGGACCGCAAGTTGTTGGTGTGCTATGGCATGAAGGCCAACTCCAATCTGGCCATTTTGCAAGAATTTGCCCGCTTGGGTACCGGTTTTGATATCGTCTCGGGCGGCGAGCTGGCCCGTGTCATCGCTGCCGGCGGCGACCCTGGCAAAGTGGTGTTCTCAGGTGTGGGCAAACAGGTTTGGGAAATCGAAGCGGCTCTGAAAGCAGGCGTGAAGTGTTTTAACGTCGAGTCCGAAGCGGAGCTGGAACGTGTAGCACAGGTTGCGGAACGCATGAATGTGAAAGCGCCTGTTTCCTTGCGCGTCAATCCAGACGTGGACGCACGCACCCACCCTTACATCTCTACGGGCCTGAAAGACAACAAGTTCGGCGTGCCCATTGACCAGGCTCCCCGCATCTACGCACGCGCCCAAGCGCTGCCTAGCCTGAACATTGTGGGTGTGGACTGTCATATCGGCTCGCAGATTACCGAAGTCAGCCCCTATCTGGATGCGCTGGACAAACTGATCAAGCTGATCTTGGCCCTGAAGGAACAAGGGGTGAACCTGACTCATCTGGATTTGGGCGGTGGTTTGGGGATTCGCTATACCGACGAGACACTGGTGACCCCCACCCAACTGCTGACCGAAGTCTTTTCCGCCCTGGACACCAATGGCCTGGGCCATCTGGAGATCGTGCTGGAACCCGGCCGCTCCATGGTGGGTAATGCAGGGGTGCTGCTAAGCCGCGTGGAATATCTCAAGCATGGCGAGACTAAAAATTTCGCCATTATTGATGCCGCCATGAACGACCTGATTCGCCCCACGCTGTACGATGCCTGGCACAGCGTGGAAGCGGTAGAGCCTCGCCCAGTGACCGAGACCACTCCCCGCTATGATCTGGTTGGCCCTATCTGCGAAAGCGGCGACTGGCTGGCCCGCGACCGCCAGCTGGAACTGAAACAGGGCGATTTAATTGCCATCATGTCCGCTGGCGCCTATGCCTTTACGATGGCCAGCCAGTACAACACCCGCCCCCGCGCGGCTGAGATTCTGGTCGATGGCGATCAGGTTCACCTGATCCGCCCCCGTGAGACCGTGGACAGTTTGTTTGCCACCGAACGTTTACTTCCCTAAGTCGGGTCTGGATGGCAGATCATAACCATTCAGCCTTAAAGAACTCTCGAATCTGACCGTAAAACAGGCCGGGACTGTACTGCCCTTATCAGGCGCAGCAGTCCCGGCCTGTTGCATCCTTGCCGGGAAAGCACAGATTTCGCTGTCAGTGGCCAGACAGTTCGATGGTAAGCGCTGGAGACTGTACCACCATCATGACCACCCCCGGGATACCGACACACGGCTTCGAGCCGGTTACTTCGGCCAGCGAACGCCTGATTCGCGGCTTAAGTCTTTACGTCATCCCTTTGTTTCTGATCATGCTCACGGTATGGGCATTACTGTTCCTGCCGAATCGCTACCCTTCCGTGCCCGGTCAAAGTTTGAGCATTCAGGCACTGGCCAGCCAGCAAGAGCAGGCGGACGCAGAGTTACTGACGCAATTGGAGAACGCTCCGTCCCGGCAGCGGCTTCACCTGAGCGAGCCCCATTGGCTCCTGTTGACCTTGCCTGCCCCCTTCCCCCAGCAGGAGCAGGTCCTGCACTTTCCTGCCTCTCCCATTTCCTCGCTGCACTGCGTGGATGCTCGCAGTGGACGGCCCTTGCGCAACAGCGAGCTGGACCCGCCGACGCCTCTATCACCAGCGCCGGTCAAAAGCTATACCCTGGAGCTGGGTCAGGTCGACCACCCTGACAGCGTGCTATGCCGCGTCGAGACTTCGCGACCTGCCCTCTTGCAAGCCCAGCTTTGGGCCAGTGCTGACATCAGCCATTCCTCGATTCGACTCAGCCGGGGCATCGGGCTACTGGAGGGCGGCTTACTGACCATGGCCATGTTCATGCTGGTTCTGGCAGCCACCAACCGTGCCTGGATCTATCTGCTGCTATCGGTCTGGCTGATTGGCAACCTGCGCCTGGGCGCGATGGCCATGGGTTGGGATACGCAGTGGCTAGGGCAGAACCTGCCCGCCCAGTACATGCCCGTACTGCGCCAGCTCACGATTGCCTGCTACTTCATTCTGAGCTATTCCCTGTTTACCGTCCTGCTGGGCAACTCCATCACTACTGCCCGCCTGCAGCGCCTGCTCCCCACCGTCGGCATCCTGGGTCTGATCCTGCTGCCGGTCTCCCTGCTGGCGCCGGCCTCGATATTCCAGCCCCTCATGTGGATCAGCACTATCTACGCACTGTGCTGCGTATCCGCCGTGCTGCTGTCCATTCTCCTGCACACCCGCTCGCGCATCTTGCTCTGGCAACTGGTGCTGCTGAGCATGGCGCTGTGCATGCTGATTTCAGCCATTTTTCTGGTGGCGTTTGGCCGCTCCAGCTTTGTCGAGAATTTCAACGGCGTCATCGCTTTCCTGTTGTCCAATCTGATGGTGGCCCTGGCGGTAGGCGAGCGCCTGCGTGAAGACCGTAGTGAATCCCTGCGCGCCCGCAATGAATTGATGGCGCATTATCTGCTTACCCCCGTTGGCATGTTCACCCTCAATGAAGCGGGGATGTTCTTGCGCATCAGCCCCATTCTGGCCCGCATGTTGAACATCGATGCCGATCCGAGCGAGAGCCCCATCCACTGGACCAACTTTTTTCCCGAGCAAGACTGGAAAGCGGTCGCACAAAGCACCCAGAACGGTCAGGATGTGACCATCACTTATTACGACGCAGACGCTCAACCATGTCAGTTCGCCTTGCGTGTAGCGATTGTCAATCAATGTATTGAAGGATCCTTGCAAGATATCACCGCCCGGGCCGAGACGTACCGTCAACTGCGCCTGATGGCTGACAACGATCCGGTCACCAATGTGCTGAACCAGCGCGGTATCGAAAAGGCACTGGAAGGTCTGCTCAATCGTAGCCAGAACGACAAGCCCTGTCTGCTGGCCTATCTGGACCTGAACCACATCAAGTACGTAAACGGCACCTTCGGACACTCGTCAGGGGATGCGCTGCTGCTGAAAGTATGCGAACAGCTGGAATCGGTTCTGCGCAGTAAAGACAAAATAGGCCGCATCGGCAGCGACGAATTCGTAATTATCTTTGAAGACTGCGAGCCAGAGCAGGCGCGCGTGCTGGCCAATGGCGTACTCGAATCACTGAACAAAAGCCCCCTGCTGGCCGGAAACCGCAGCTTTAACCTGCGCAGTACACTGGGTCTGGTCGAAGTCGCTCCCGGCATGGCGCCTCAGGAAGCCATCTCCGCTGCCAGCCGTGCAGCCCGCGATGCCCGCCGCCTGCATCAGGACATGATTATCTACGGGCAGGACTCCAATGCCCTGCAGGAACACGCTGAAGAACTGCGCCTGTTTGAAGAGCTGGAAGGGGGCTCCTCGCGCGCCCTGTACCTGGAAATGCAACCGATTGCGGCCTTGCGCCGCCCCATGGACAGCCTGAACTTCGAGGCTCTGCTACGCGTGCGGGACTCCTCCGGTCAATTGATTCCCACTGGCCGCATTATTGCCGCCGCCGAAGAAAGCGGCACCATCACCATCATCGACAAATGGGTGTTCTCGGCCACGCTGGAGTGGATGGCCAAGCATGAGGCCCAGTTAAGCAAAACCCAGTGGGTCACCATCAACCTGAGCGGTGTGTCCCTGAATGACGACACTTTCATTCAATGGTTCTTTGACATCCTGGCGCGTTTTGAACATCTGGCCCGCCGCCTGTGCGTGGAAATCACTGAGGGCGTAGCACTGGACGACCTGGAGCATACCCGCAACTTCATGCGGCGACTGCAAAAAATGGGTGTGCGCATCGCGCTGGACGACTTTGGAGCGGGCTACACGTCTTTTTCTTACCTGCGCGAATTACCCGCCGACGCCATCAAGATCGATGGTGCGCTGATTTGCGACATGCTAAAGAAAGAAACCAACGTCGCGATCGTACGCACCATCGTCGAGCTTGCCAACAACCTGGGCATGATCAGCATTGCCGAATGGGTAGAAGACGTCCCGACGCTCAGAGCCCTACAGGAATTAGGCGTAGATTACGTACAAGGCTTCATCATTTCCAAAGCCTGCACTCCGGCAGAGCTGCTCAAAGCCAAATCCATGCCGGACCTGGTCCATGACGCCGCCGCCCGACAGTTTCTACTGGACTCCCAGGAAAAATTCCCGCCAACCATGTAAACCAATAGCCACCCAAGGCCCGCAGAGAGCCTGGGTGGCAAATGACAGGGCCTGCCACCACCTGTGGACGCGCACTCGTCTCAAATGCCATGGGGAAGCTATGAGTGCTTTCCTGACACCACCGCCGTCACGCACACACCTAGCCAAGCCCTGTCGCACTCCTTATTACGGCGTGATACCCAACTCTAAAATTTGCACTTCGGAGCGGATACTGCTCCACGTACAGGCGCGTATCTAAGGCAGAAACAGTAAATAGAACGGATAGTCCTGAAGGTCGATAAAGGCATCCCGCTAGCTTTGGCTTTGATGGTCTGGGTCTGGGATCTAAGTCCTGACCTGAGTCTGGCTATGGCTCAATCGAACCATCTCGACACAACAAGCTTCCGATCAGCACCTGGCCCAGAGCACCAGCGGCTCCCCCCAGAGACTACTTCCCTGCAAAGGACGCTTCACCAAACAGTCTGGTCACAAAAAAACCCGAGTCCGGCATCCAGCCAAACTCGGGTTTCTCATTCTCAAGCACGCATTCTGAAACCGATCCCCCAGCCTCAGAACAAGAAAAAACTTATAGTTCCCCGTAGGAGTGCAGCCCCGACAGGAACATATTCACGCCCAGGAAGGCAAAGCTGGTAATGAGCAAACCCGCCAGAGCCCAGTACGCTGCCATCGTGCCACGCAGACCTTTGAGCAAACGCAAGTGCAACCAGGCCGCATAATTCAGCCACACGATCAGGGCCCAGGTCTCTTTCGGGTCCCACTGCCAATACGTACCCCAGGCGTCAGCAGCCCACAAAGCGCCCAGCACGGTTGCTACCGTAAAGAAGGCAAAACCCACCGCAATCGCGCGGTACATGATGTCATCGAGCACTTCCAGCGACGGCAGCTTGCGTGAAATCGGACCCCGGAAATACAGAATCGTGCCCACGATCACGCTACCGATACCGAAATACAGCATCCAGGTTGGCGAGAGCTCCCGAGAACCAAAAATCATGGGTTCGGCACACAGAATAGCACCCAGCAAAAACACCGGAATCAGCTTGGCACGCGAACGGGTTTCGCCATTTTCCTTGACCAGATACGCAAACCCGACCATGGCTGCCAAGGAGAACGTACCGTAACCAATAAAGTTGGCAGGCACGTGCAACTTCATCCACCAGCTTTTGAGTGCTGGCACCAGCGGTTGAATCTGATGGGCATCACGCGTAAAGGAGTACCACAGCAGAAAGATCACCAGCGAACTGATTGCCAGCAGCACAAAGCCACCCAAGGCACGGGTGTTGTAACGACGTTCGTAGTACAGATAGAACAAGGCAGTAACCAGCGCCAGCAACACGAACACTTCGTACAAATTACTGACTGGAATATGGCCGATATCCGGGCCCAGCAAATGGCCTTCACGCCAGCGCACCAGCAACCCCGTCGTACCTGCATACACGGCCGCCCACGTCAGCCCAGAAGCCATCCAGGCTGCTGTATTACTGAAAAAGCCCGCCCAATACATGACGGTGGCCAGAATAAACAGCGCACACATCCACAAGATGGCAGACTGGGACGAAAACAGATATTTCAGCAGGAAAACCGAATCGGCTTTTTCAATGTCGCCGGTGCCAAGGCCATTACCGGTGCTGTAGAGCCAGATCGCCAGCAAGGCTGTCACGCCACATGCCAGCGTCAAGGTACGCAGCGGACGCCACAGCCACCCCAACCAGGCCACAAAAGGCACGAAAGCGACCAGAATGATCTTCTCGTAGTAATCCATGCTGGTGCTGTAGACGTTAAGCGCATAAGCCGCGCCCAAGGCCAGTACCACCAGATACAACACATCCGTCCAGTCAGGACGACCACGAATGCCTCGCCGGTCACCGCTGGAAGCGATATTGTCTTGCCACATCGTTGGAGTGGCCGAAGAAAGGGTCTGCGCCATAGCTACACCTTGTCAGACAGATAGCCGATTGAACGCCGCTTTCAGGCGTTCAAACTCGAGGTTAAAGTCCAAGTTGCGACGTTGAGAAGTCATGGCAGCCATTACGCGACTGCCTTGGTTGTGAGGGCGAATCCAAACCCACACGCGGCGATCCCGGATATAGAACATCGAGAACACGCCAATAATCAAAAACAGACAACCCAAGTACACAATGTACATGCCTGGGCTGCGTGCCACCTGGAATACACTGGCCTGAACCTGTTCAAAACTGTCCAGGGTCAACATCACCGGTGCCGGGTAATCCGGCAGATTAGCAAACGCCAGCACGGCAGATTGAATCCAACGGTTGGCCTCATTATTTTCCTGGCTGTAATCCAGTTCTGGCAAGCCTTGTTGCTGCCTGACCAAATCACGCAATTCCGACAAGGTGAACTGAATCATGGGGATAGCAAAACCCAGGATACGTTCCCGTTCAGCTTCGGGGACACGGCTGATCAAACCATCAAAACCAGCACGTACAAAGGTTTGCAATGCCGTTTTGGACGCCGACAACATCAACTCTTTTTGCTCGGGTGACGAGGAGTTGCGCTCGGCAAAGCGTTCAGCCGCCTGGCTGACCAAGGCCTCATTCTGCGTAGCCGCC
Source organism: Alcaligenes ammonioxydans (assembly GCF_019343455.1). Taxonomy (NCBI): domain Bacteria; kingdom Pseudomonadati; phylum Pseudomonadota; class Betaproteobacteria; order Burkholderiales; family Alcaligenaceae; genus Alcaligenes; species Alcaligenes ammonioxydans. Next base: position 3,631,749 of record NZ_CP049362.1, read on the forward strand.
CGCAAATCCATGAATTCTTTTAAAGAACCCTTTTCGTCAGCCGGCAGACGCACATAACGAAACGGCTCGGCGGGCGAAAAACGCATCCCGGCCAGAAACACCAGGGTGTCATCCAGTTCCACCGGCAGCATGTAATTCACAAACTCGCGAGACTGCCCCTGGTCGTCAATCAAACGATAGTTCACGCTGGGGCCGACGTTCTTCAAATTCTGGTCTTTCTTGTTGGCAGCGCTACCGGTGACCGCCGCCACGTGCTCAATCATGGCCTTGGGCTGGGGGTCGCCCTCGGACAGGTTTTCCACATTAATGGGACGCAGTTCAGTCAACTGAACAGTCAGAGCATGCTCGCTGGGACTTTGCTGGGCAGTAATGCCCATGCTCTCACCCACTTTCCCATTCAACTCAAAGGGTGCGGCACTCGGACCCACCAGCGGATAGCCCTTCAGACTCAACATACTGCCGCCATCGTCAAAACCGGACTGGTAAACCGTCACACCCTTGTAGCGTAACGGTTCGTTGACCTCGATCGTGCGCTCGAAGGTATCGCCCGTCACGGGATCGGTTACTTCCACTTCGCTCTTGAAACTGCTGGGCATCCCCGTGGAGTAGTACTCCACCAGAAAACGCTTCAACTCCAAGGCGAACGGCAACGGCTGAATCAGCACCCCTTCACCGGAATTGACTACTGCTGTCGCCGTGCGCGCCCCTTCTGGCACCAGCATGTTGGCACGGAAGCTGGGATTGCCCAGACCCAGTCGTCCCGACTCGGGCACCTGGGAAATCAGCATATTTTCGGTAATCGGTTGTTTGCCACCCAACCACACCTGCAAACGCACGGGCAATTCGCTGTCAAGCAAACCGCCGACACAAATCACCACGATGGCCAGGTGCGCAAAAATGTATCCCAGCTTGTTGGCGCTCCCTTTTTTGGCCGCCATCATCATGCTGCCGTCATTATCATGACGCACACGCACCGCATAGCCTTGCGACTGCAGCCAGCCCTGAACCTGTTCACGATTATGCTCAGGGCCACCTGCGCTCTCCAGCTCGACGCGGTGAGGGAAGGCTTTCAGGCTGCCACCGCGCACGTGCTCCTTGAACGTGCGCATTTCACGGATCATCTTGGGCGCATTGCGGATGACGCACAGCGTGGTCGATACCACCAGAAACGCCATAATGACCATGAACCATCCACTGTTGTAGACAGACCAGATCGAGAAATGATCGAACAACTCAAACCAGTAAGGTCCGAATTGATCAATATAGGTATTGGCAGGCTGATTTTGTGCCAGAACGGTGCCGATCAGACTGGCTACGCAAATGAACATCAGCAAGCTGATGGCAAAGCGCATCGAACCGAGCAATTCCAGGAAATCGGCCGCAAAGCGACGCACGGGAGATACTTTTTTCACAAGGGCTAGCTTAGGAGGTGTGGGGGGTTCACCGGAAACATCCAGACTTGGAGCGCAGAACACGCCCAAAGTTCGATTACTGGACAAAACACCAACACGAGACCTGGCCTGAAGCGGCACTGCCCGTTGTTACGGCACCCAAACACTGCGGCCGTCAGGACTCGAAGCCGCAGCGAATACAGGTTTCAGACAGTCAGGGGGCCATTGGCCCCCTTTGACGGATTAACGCAGGCCAGCTGCGAAATCGGATACGGCCGCAATGTCGGCATCCGACAAACGGTCTGCGATGTCATACATCATCGGGCTGTTGGCACGGTCGCCACTACGGAACAACTTGAGCTGATCCGCAATATAGGCGGGGTGCTGACCGGCCAGACGGGGGTACTGGCCGGGCATGCCGGCGCCATCGGGCGAATGGCAAGCCGCACAGGCAGGAACACCGCGCTCGGGCAAACCACCCCGCCAGATCTTCTGGCCACGTACCATGGTGTCTTCCTTGGTCGCGTTAGCGGCCTGGTCCCAGTTCACCGCTTGCTGAGACAGGTAAAACGCCACGTTCTTGATATCGTCTTCAGTCATACCGGCAGCAATGGCAGTCATCAGGCTGTTCGCGCCATCAGGACCACGGCGGGCAGGAACGGACTTCTCGTCCTTGGCACGGAAGTCGTGCAGCTGCTTGACCAGGTACTCGTACGGCTGGTGAGCCAGCGACGGGTTGACCGGAATAATACTGTTGCCGCCATCCCCGTGACAGGTCACACAGGCCAGCACGCCACGCGACATCTCACCTTGCAGGTAGAGCTGCTCGCCTTTGGCGGCATCAGGCTCGGGCAGACCAGCTGCATTGGCCACGTTAGCGGTAAAAACCACAGAGCAAGCCATCGTCAGGCTGCTTGCGATAACGACTCGGGAAAGCGCACGCTTCATTTGGACCTCGATAATCGCGAATCAATCGGGGTGCCGCATGCGCCCCGCAAAAGCCACCGTAAGCCGCTGGTCAGTACCCAGTGGACTACGACATTACTGTTTCAAATCGAGAGATTATACAATAGGCGCTGAACCAATATGGAATTACGCTGCAACCATGTCGATACTGCACCGCGCTCACTTCACGATTTCAGCTGCTCAGATCGATCAGCTGCCTCCTCCCGGACCGCCAGAGGTCTGTTTTGTGGGGCGCTCCAATGCGGGCAAATCCTCCGCCATCAATGTGTTGGCCAACCAACGAAAACTGGCTTTTTCCAGTAAAACGCCAGGGCGAACACGTCTGATCAACATGTTCGGCATCCCCGATCCGCTCTCGCCGGGCGACTATCTGGGCCACCTGGTGGACTTGCCCGGCTATGGCTACGCCGCCGTGGCCCGCCACGAAAAGCAGGACTGGGCCGAGATTCTGGGCGACTACCTGGCCACCCGTCCCTCGATTGCCGGCATTGTGTTGCTGATCGACATCCGGCGCGGCGTGACCGACCTGGACTTGCGCCTGGTCGATTGGATTGCACCGACTGGCAAGCCCGTACTGGTGCTTTTGACCAAGGCCGACAAACTGCCTTATGGTCAACGTATCAAGGCGGTAGCCGAAGTACGTCGCCAGCTCCGGGAAATTGGCGCCCTTCACGCGCTGCCCTTCTCCTCCACTGATCGTATCGGCTTGCCCGAAGCGACCGAATGCATCGAAAACTGGATTTCTCCGAAGGTTGTTCCATGACTCGTTTTATTCCTCCTGCCGACTTTCCTAATACTCGCCTGCGCCGTAACCGCCGCGACGAGTTTTCCCGCCGTCTGGTGCGCGAAAACCGCCTGTCCACTGACGACCTGATCTATCCGGTCTTTGTGCGTGAAGGCGAGAAAGTGCAGGAGCAGGTCGGCTCCATGCCGGGCGTCATGCGCTACTCGCCTGACGAACTGATGCGCGTGGCCGAACAGTGTCTGGAACTGGGCATCCCCGTGCTGTCCCTGTTCCCTTCCATCGACCCGTCGCTGAAAACGCCCGATGGCAGCGAGGCCGCCAACCCGAATGGCCTGATCCCCCGGGTGGTGGGCATGCTCAAGCAGCAGTTTCCCGAGCTGGGCGTGCTGACTGATGTCGCTCTGGACCCCTATACCAGCCACGGCCAGGACGGCATTTTGGACGATGCTGGCCACATCCTGAATGACGAGACGGTGGCCATGCTGATCCGTCAGGCTCACACGCAGGCTCAGGCAGGCGTAGACATTGTGGCTCCCAGCGACATGATGGATGGCCGTATCGGCTCCATCCGCGCCGCCTTGGACAAGGACCAGTTCATCCACACCCGCATCATGGCCTACTCGGCCAAGTACGCCAGTGCCTTCTACGGCCCGTTCCGCGAGGCGGTGGGTTCAGCGGCCAATCTGGGCCGCTCCAACAAGAACACCTACCAGATGGACCCGGCCAACCGTAATGAAGCGCTGCGCGAAGTGGCGGCCGACATTCGCGAAGGTGCCGATATGGTCATGGTCAAGCCCGGCCTGCCTTATCTGGACATTCTGCGCGACGTCAAAGACGCGTTTGGCATGCCGACCTACGCCTACCAAGTCAGTGGCGAATACGCGATGATCAAGGCCGCTGCCCAGAACGGCTGGCTGGATCACGACAAGGTCATGATGGAATCGCTGCTGGCATTCAAGCGTGCCGGTGGGGATGGCATTCTGACCTATTTCGCCATCGAAGCGGCCAAGCTGATGCGCGAACAGAACTGCTGATTCACATCAATCAGAACGCAAAAAACGCAGCCCATGAGCTGCGTTTTTTGTTGCTTGTACGCGACGATCTACCGACTGTTAGGCACCGATAAGCCCGGTTTCGAAAAAATCAACGTCTTCAAGCACCGGCCAGAGCCTCATCCAACACTTTGGAAAAGCGGCTGGCATCCTGAAAACCAATCACGCGCAATTGCTCCAGCTGTTTCCCTTTGGAATCAAAAAACAGGATGCCGGGAGGTCCAAACAAGCGGAAATGTTTCAGCAATGCCCGATCCTCAGGGGTGTTGGCCGTCACATCCACCTGCAGCAACTCAAACTGCGCCATGCGTTGCGCGACGGCGGGATCGCTAAACGTGAAATTCTCCATTTCAATGCAGGACACACACCAGTCTGCGTAGAAATCCAGCATTACGGGGCGAGTGGTCTTGGCCAGACGCCCTTCCAGCTCCTGCAGGGTCAGTACGCGCTGGAACTCAACCTGGCTTTGGGCTGCCGTCACCGTACCCGAGGATTTCAGCCCTTCCAAAGGGCGAATCACGCTGGGGCGACCCAGGGCAATGCTGATCATCATCATGATGGCCCAGACCGCCAGCATCATGCCCACACCCTGTCGCAAGCCCGACCACGGCGTACGTGCAGCCGTGCCGCGCCCAAACGCGCCCAGCAAGGCAGCCGCCCACAAAGCCAGGACAACCCAGCCAAAGACAGCAATCGTGCCAGACATCAGGGGCGAGACCATCCACCAGGCGGTAGCCAGCAACAAGACACCAAAAGCGGTCTTGACGCTTTCCATCCAGGCGCCGGCCTTGGGCAAGACACTGCCCGAACCCGCACCCACAATCAGCAGCAAGACGCCTGAACCCCAGGCCAAGGCAAACAGGGCCGAACCACCCAGGACCACATCCCCCGTCTGCGAGATAAACAGCAGCACGCCCGCCAGAGGCGCTGCCACGCAAGGACCGACAATCAGCGCAGACAGCATGCCCATCAGGAACACGCCACCCATCTGCCCGCCCGGCAAACGGTTCATGGTTTTATTCAAACGATTTTGCAGCGCCGCCGGAGCCTGTACCGTGAAGACATCCAGCATGGACAAGGCCAACACCACCAGGATCAAGGCGAACAGACCCAATACCCACGGGTTCTGCAACCAGCTCGCCAAACCGGCTCCCAGCAAGCCGGCGGCCACACCCAGCAAGGTGTAGACCAGGGACAGACCCAGCACAAAGGCAAACGCCATCTTCAGGCCGTGCCAGCGCGATGGCGCAGGCTGATTCCGTCCAGCAATGATGGACAGCAAAATCGGCACCATCGGCAGGACGCAGGGCGTAAAGGACAGCAGCAAGCCAAACACAAAGCTCAGCAGCACGATCTGACCCCACCCAGCCTGCTTGAGGTAGTCGGCCAGACCCACATCACTCAGGCTCAATGCCGAGGCCACCCCCGCACTACGGGAAGGGGCGACCGTGGAATCGGGGTTCGCCTGGGCCGGATTCTGGCTTGCCCCCTCTCCTGGGGCCGGCACCGACACCACGCCAAAAGGCCCGGCCACTTCCCAGCCCTGCCCGGTGGGGATCAAGGTCAGCGTTTGAGTCGACGGGGAATAGCATAGACCTGCGTCGGCACAACCCTGACTGACCACATCGACCGTCAGATCGTGTCCTATGGAGCTGTCTGCCAGGACCGGTACGCGCAACGTAACCGAATGGCGGTAGACCTCCATGACCTCGTCAAAGGTAGGATCGTAAACCCGCTCTCCTTCGGGCAGTTGAAGCTTGCCTACCTGCTCCGCCTTCTCGGTCGAGACGGCGAAACGCTTGCGATACATATAGTATTCAGGCGCAATCTGAAAGTGGATATCCAGCTGATGGGGCTGACTCATGGCCGCCGTCAACACAAACGCCTGCTCAGGGTCCAGAAACTCTTCTTCTGCCTGCGCCGCCAAGGGCGTTGCCAGCCAAGCCAGCATCAGGGCAAAAAAAACAGCAAACCAGGCCCCAGGGCCGTGGGCGGAAAATGGAGAACGCTTTAAAGACAAAGGCACAAATCTATTCCGATTTATTAGGCTGGGCTAACTGCACTCACGCAGGGCGTGTCTGGGTACGAACCCAATCCAGATAAGCGGTGAAACCACCAACAACCGGAAGCACAATCAATTCTGGCAGCTCGTAAGGATGCTGCTCACACAAGCGATCTGCCAATTCCGGTAGCCGGGCCACTGTGGTTTTGAAAGTCAGCGTGATTTCCTCATCGCCTTGCAACTCCCCTTGCCACATGTACATGGACAAGCTGCTGGGCGCAAGGTTCGCACAAGCGGCAATTCCGTCCTCAACCAGATGATGAGCCAGATATTTGGCCAGCATCATATCCGGCACCGTGGTTTGCGCCAGCACCAGCTGCTGCGCGTCCAGATCGGGCAAGGTCAAGGCTAAGGGCGTTTTGGAATTAGGGGGAGTATCAGCGGACATGCGGGGCTCCTAGTCAGAGCCCTTAGTGTAGCGCCGGATGGCAATGCTTAGCTGCCAGCCCGGGGACGACTCAAGCCGCTCAATGTTTCAGACGGGCGCTCGCCAAAGCTATGCCGGTAATCCGCGGAAAACTGCCCCAAATGCGTAAAACCGCAAGCCAAGGCAACCTCGGTGACCGACATCCCGCCTTGTTGCAAGTAACGCCGGGCTGCCTCCAAACGCATTTGTTTCAAACGTGCCATGGGGGCTACGCCCAGATGCTCCCGGAACCCTGCGTACAGACTGCGCACGCTCACACCGGCCGCCTGGGCAATATCGCCAATGGTGATAGGCTGACCGGCCTGGCTTTCCATGAAGTCCAGGGCACGCCGCAAAACATGGGGCAAAGCGGCCGGCGTCTTGTGCGCAGGCTGATTGTGCTGATGCAGTTCGAACAAGGCATAAATCAGGGTCTGCTCAAACTGGCGCACCTGACGGGGCTGGTCGAACAAGGTGCCATCGGACACTTCGGCAAACTGCCAGTCCAGCAGGCGACGCAGGCTGGCACCACCGGGCGCATCAAAAGGAATGGAGGGCTGAAACTCCAATGGGCCACGCACGGGCTGCGCAAAATAGTCCTGATAATGACGCTCCAGCCCTTGGCGACCTATACGGACGAACAACTTGTCGGCTTCCAGGCTGTGTTCCATGCTGAAAGCTTGCGTCGGGCTGATGATGGAAGCCAGACGTGATGTGGAGGCAAAGCGTCCATGTTCCGTATGGATCTGCTCTTGCCCCGACAGGGGAATCTGCAAGAGATAGAAGTCATCCAGCGGCTGAGGCTCAATCTGCACCTGCGCCCCATAGCGCAAACGACCATAGGCCACATCCTGGCCTTGGCGTAAATACAGACGGGCGTTCAGGCGCTGACGCGTATCCGCCAGGGTCAGGCTGTGCGGACAGAAAACCTGGGAGATATAGTGCTGAACGCAGTCCACATCCTGCGAATGCAGCTGGGCATAGCGATTCAGTATGGTGGTCATGAGCGTCGCAACAAGCGATAAAAAAGCTGTGCCCTAGTGTGACACAGCCTCCCGCACTGCAACATCGAGACAATCCCTAGGCCGGGCTCACAGGGCCGGCCAAAGGTCGCTACGTCGACGAGCTACTGCCCCTGAAACCGTCCAAACCGCCCCTGCCAATACAGCAGGGGCGAATCCTGCTCTTGCTCGGCATGATGCACCTGCAGCACACGGCCCAGCACCAAGGCGTGGCTGTGACGCTCGATGACCTCCACAATCTGGCAAGCCAAAGCGGCAGGGGCCTGTCGAGCCAGCCAAATACCATGCTCGGTACACAGCCAATCGTGCCCGGCATAACGTGCATCACCTTGCTCGCCTTTGAAACCGGCAAACTGCAGAGCCAGGTCAGCCTGTTGGGCACCCAGCATATTTACACCAAACAAACCGCTGTCGCGCATCAAAGGCCAGGACGAGGAGCTTTGATTGACGCAAACCAGCACTTCTGCAGGATCCGCCGCTACCGAGGTCACCGAGGTCGCCGTCAGACCACTGCGCTGACCTTGATGTTCAACCGTAATCACACTGGCTGTGCCGCCCAGATGGCGCATAGCACGTTTGAACTGATCGGCAGAAACTCCCGGCGCCTCAAGCGCTTGTTCTGTCGGTAAGAAAGCCAATTCCACAGGCATGATTCACCTTTTCTAATCGTAGGGGCAGCGCTGTCATCCGAACAGCGCCGCTTGCAGGGCGCACATGTACTGGCTATTCCCCCGGCAAGTCAGCCCCTGCCCGATAGCCAGCCGATCGCTCTTAGCGAATGCCGCGCTGCTGCAACAAAGGCAGCACAGTATCACGGAAATACGGGAATTCCTGAACATAGTCCACAAAGGACAAGGTTGTTCCCCGGAAACCGGCCGCGTGCAGTGCACACAAACCATCAGCCACTTGCTCGGGCGTACCCACCAGCGGGAAGCCGCCATGACCGGCTGCCATACGTTCGCGAATCTGTTCCAGCAGCTCATGCGGGAAGGAGTGCGCATGGGCAAACTGCAGGCGCATCAGATTGTCGACCGCGCCATTGTCGATGTTGCCCATGATGCGCTCCCACTCAGCCTTGGCTTCAGCTTCGGTGGGACGGCACACCACATGCGAAAAGGTCATCACATCGACCTTGCGACCTTGCGACTCGCCCAACGCCTTCAGTTCAGCCACTTCCTTGGCGGAACGGTCCAGCTCCATGGCCGGGGTGAACAGGAAATTGGCATTACGACTGGCGAACTCACGTCCCTGACCGGAACCGGCAGCATTAAAGATAGGCGGATCAAACTCAGGGCGAGGATTGCCATATACTCCCTTGGCCTGGAAATACTTGCCGTCCCAATCGAAACGGCCGTCGTGGTGCCAGATCTTCTTGATCAGGTCGAACCATTCCTGAGCATAGCCATACCGGGTTTCATGATCGTCCGGCAACGTGACTCCCAAGGCGTCGTATTCAGGCTTGTTCCAGCCCGCCACAATATTTAGACCAACCCGATTGCCACTCATCTGCGCCATGGTGGCGATCTGCTTGGCAATCACCACGGGGTGGTTGGCAACGGTATGCACAGTGGCAAACACGCTGATATTGCGAGTGTTAGCCAGCAAGGCCGTCGCCCAGGTCACGGTTTCCAGCACATAGCCATGAAAATCGGTTTCGCCGCCGTAACCGATCCAACGGGCAATGGGCAGCATGAAGTCGATGCCAGCCTCATCCAGCAGCTTGCCCAGCTTCAGATTGTTTTCCCAAGTAGCCTGCCAGCGATCCGGCAAGGTCGATACCGTCATGCCGCCGCCACAATTGGTGGCAAACGTACCCAGCAGAAACTTATCGTGTGTCAGCAATGTATTCTGTGCCATCGCCAGTCTCCTGAAAATCGTCGTTCTTTGCAGCCCGCCACCATGGCAAAGCTGATATAGCGCAGATTTTAGGGAGCGGCCGTCAGCCCTACTATCGAATCACTGCGGGTTTTATCAATTGCCTGCAATTATTTGAACCATAAAGCGATACACAGCACCCATATCAGTAAAAACCCTTATATAACAGCGTCTTGCTGTCAATACAGGCAGCGTTTTCCTGATCACGAAACCAGTAAGCGGGCCTTTACGCTGAACGTGGGATCAATGGGTGCGGGAATTTGAAAACAGTCTCGGCAAGCATGCGAAGGCAGGCGGGGCCTCAAACTTCCTGGTCTAAAGGGGGGCTGCTGCGCGGGCAAACTAAAAACAAATACGGGTGAGGCCGGAACCCCATGCCCGCGTCTGGAACATCCAGAGCCTTCTTCTCAGGGTGCAAGAAAGACCGTGGGAATAAAAAAACGGACTCCTGAGAGTCCGTTTTCAATACTACGAGAGAAACAAGCGATGCTTATTCAGCAGCGGCTTCTTCCTGAACTTCTGGACGATCCACCAGCTCCATGAATGCCATAGGAGCGTTGTCACCCTGACGGAAACCCATTTTCAGGATGCGGGTGTAGCCACCGTTACGCTCTTGGTAACGTGGGCCGAAAACTTCAAACAGCTTGGTCACTGCATCGCGGTCGCGCAGACGGGCGAAAGCCAGACGACGGTTTGCCAAGGTTGGGTTTTTAGCCAAAGTGATCAGGGGCTCAACCACGCGGCGCAGCTCTTTAGCTTTAGGCAGGGTGGTTTTGATGGCTTCGTGGGTCAGCAGGGACACGGACATGTTGCGGAACATGGCCAAACGGTGGCTGCTGGTACGATTCAGTTTACGTAGACCGTGACGGTGACGCATGATGATTTTCCTAAATAATGAATCTTAGTTGGCACGCCGCGTATGCGACATGCGTAAATCCGGTTCTTCTATCAGCTAAGCTGCGGACCAGATGGACAACGTAAAACAATAGCACATTTTTAGCCGCCACCTACACTTTTTGCAGGTGTACCACACCAGAAAAAGTGTAGGCAGCGTCTAAGAAATGACTGTCTTGCTTACTACTTATGGACGCTCAAGACCCAGTGGCGGCCAGTTTTCGAGCTTCATGCCCAAAGTCAGACCACGTGCGGCCAACACTTCCTTGATTTCGTTCAAGGACTTGCGGCCCAGGTTTGGTGTCTTCAACAGTTCGTTTTCGGTACGCTGGATCAGATCGCCGATGTAGTAAATATTTTCGGCTTTCAGGCAGTTGGCGGAACGAACCGTCAGTTCCAGATCGTCGACAGGACGCAGCAACACGGGATCGATCTGTGGAGCGCCACGCACTGGAGCTTCGTAGGCATCGCCCACACCTTCCAGAGCAGCAAACACAGAGATCTGATCCATCAGGATACGAGCAGACTGGCGCACGGCTTCCTCGGGCGAGATCACGCCGTTGGTTTCGATGTCCAGAACCAGCTTGTCCAGGTCAGTACGCTGTTCCACACGGGCGTTTTCGACCGCGTAGCTCACACGACGCACGGGGCTGTAAGATGCGTCCAGCACGATACGACCGATCGTGTGGGTGCGATCATCGGCCAGGGCGCGCACGTTACCAGGAACGTAGCCACGGCCTTGCTCAACCTTGATTTGCATTTCCAGCTTGCCGTCGTCGGTCAAGGTGGCAATCACATGATTGGGGTTGATGATTTCAACGTCGTGCGGCAATTCAATGTCGCTGGCCAGAACTTGACCCGCGCCTTCTTTGCGCAGGATCAGCGTAACTTCTTCACGGCTGTGCAGCTTGAAGACCACGCCCTTCAGGTTCATCAAGATATCAACCACGTCCTCGCCCACGCCTGGCAGCGTGGAGTACTCGTGCACCACACCGGTAATCTGCACTTCAGTCGGTGCATAGCCGGTCATGGAGGACAGCAAGATACGACGCAGTGCGTTGCCCAGAGTGTGGCCGTAGCCGCGCTCGAAAGGCTCCATGATCACCTTGGCGTGATTTTTGCTGATCGGTTCAACTTCGATGGAACGGGGTTTCAAAAAACCTTGAGACATTCGATTTCCTTTTCAATACCCTCGGCTCGTTACACCGATAAGGCTGACGGAAACTGGCCTAAGCCAGCAGAAAGTATCGCAAAGCCCACTTGCCGAAAAACGGGAAGTGGGCCTGCTTTACTGCATTGTATAAGTGGTCTTCGCGTAAAAAATTAACGCGAGTACAACTCAACAACCAGCGATTCGTTAACGTCTTGAGCGACGTCAGCGCGGTCAGGAACTTGCTTGAACACGCCGGACAGCTTGGCAGCGTCCACTTCCACCCACTGAGGCAGGCCAATACCGGTCGCCAGTTCCAAGGATTCCTTGATACGGCTTTGGGATTTGGCTTTCTCACGCACGGCAACCACGTCACCGGCTTTGATCAGCATGGAAGCGATGTCAGCGGTGTGACCGTTGACTTCGATAGCACGGTGGTTAACCAGCTGGCGAGCTTCGGCACGTGTGGAGCCGAAACCCATGCGGTACACCACGTTGTCCAGACGCGATTCCAGCAATTGAATCAGCGTTTCACCGGTGTTGCCACGGCGGCGGTCAGCTTCAACGTAGTATTTGCGGAATTGCTTTTCCAGCACGCCGTACATGCGCTTGAGCTTTTGCTTTTCGCGCAGCTGCAGACCGAAGTCAGACGTACGGGCACCCGAGGTGCGGCCGTGCTGACCAGGACGCGATTCCAGTTTGCACTTGGAATCCAGCGAACGACGAGCGCTCTTCAAAAACAGATCGGTACCCTCGCGACGCGAGAGCTTGCATTTTGGTCCAATATAACGAGCCACTTCGCTTCCCCTTAGATGCGACGACGCTTGGGCGGACGGCAGCCGTTATGCGGAACCGGTGTGATGTCTGCAATGCTGGTGATCTTGATACCCAGAGCATTCAGAGCACGCACAGACGATTCACGGCCTGGACCGGGGCCCTTGATGCGAACTTCAAGATTTTTAATACCGTATTCCATGGCAGTACGGCCGGCTGTTTCAGCGGCAACCTGCGCGGCAAACGGCGTGGATTTACGCGAGCCTTTAAAGCCAGCGCCACCCGACGTAGCCCAGGACAATGCGTTGCCCTGACGGTCAGTAATGGTGATGATCGTGTTGTTAAAAGAAGCGTGGACGTGAGCAATCCCGTCCGACACGCTTTTTTTGACTTTCTTGCGTGCGCGTGAAGCGCTGCTAGAAGCTTTGGCCATCTTCTATTCCTCGATTATTTCTTCAGGGACGCGGCGGCGCGACGCGGACCTTTACGGGTGCGAGCGTTAGTGCGTGTACGTTGGCCGCGCACTGGCAGACCGCGACGATGACGCATGCCACGGTAAGTTCCCAAGTCAGCCAAACGCTTGATCGAGAGCTGAACTTCACGACGCAGGTCACCTTCAACGGTGAACAAGCCGATCTGTTCGCGAATGCGCTCGAGTTCCGCGTCGGTCAGATCTTTGACCTTCTTGGAGTATTCAATACCCGATGCTTCGCAAATCTTGCGAGCGCGGGTGCGACCGATGCCGAAAATCGCGGTAAGACCGATTTCGGCGTGTTGATGCGGCGGGATGTTAATGCCGGCAATACGGGCCATGGTTATTCCTTGTTAAATCGGTTGCGTTTCGGCAACTTAGCCTTGACGCTGCTTATGGCGTGGATCGGTGCAGATGACACGCACCACGCCATGACGTTTAATGATTTTGCAGTTGCGGCAGATCCGCTTTACTGATGCCATTACCTTCATGGTTTGACTCCTAGTTTCCTGTAACCGGCCGCTTATTTGGAGCGGAACACAATTCGTGCTCGGGATAGATCATAGGGCGTGAGCTCCACAGTGACCTTATCGCCCGGCAGAATCCGGATATAGTGCATACGCATTTTGCCTGAAATGTATCCGAGCACTACGTGACCATTTTCCAGCTTGACGCGAAAAGTTGCGTTGGGAAGGTTCTCAAGAACCTGTCCCTGCATTTGAATGACGTCGTCCTTTGCCATTTTCGTGAATTACCGCATCGGCAAGCTCGAGCCTTTGAAGTTAGCCTTCTTGAGCAGCGAGTCGTATTGTTGTGACATGACATAGGCCTGGGCCTGCGCCATGAAGTCCATGGTTACTACAACAATAATCAGCAAGGATGTGCCGCCAAAATAGAACGGTACATTCCAGCGCATTTGCAAGAACTCTGGTACCAGACACACCAAGGTAATGTAGATCGCACCGGCCAAGGTCAAACGCATCAAGATCTTGTCGATATAACGCGCTGTTTGGTCACCGGGACGAATACCTGGTACGAAAGCTCCACTCTTTTTCAGGTTGTCTGCAGTTTCGCGGCTGTTAAACACCAGGGCCGTGTAGAAAAAGCAGAACAAGATGATCAGCGCGGAGAACAAAGTAATGTAAAGCGGCTGACGCGGCGACAAAGCAGCCTCGATTTCACGCAACCAACCCAAACCGGGCGTGCTGGAGAACCAATTAGCAATTGTCGCTGGCAACAGAATGATGGACGAAGCGAAGATCGGAGGGATCACGCCAGCCATGTTCAGTTTCAGCGGCAAATGCGAGCTTTGACCACCATAGATACGGTTGCCTACTTGCCGTTTGGCGTAGTTCACCGTGATACGACGCTGACCACGCTCGACAAAGACGACGAAGTACGTGACGGCGGCTACTAAAACGAGGATAAACAGTGCCGATAGAATCGACATGGAATCCGTACGCACCAGATCAAGCATACCGCCCAAAGCATTAGGCAGACCCGCTACGATACCGGCGAAGATCAGTATGGAAATACCATTGCCCAATCCACGTTCAGTAATCTGCTCACCGAGCCACATGACGAACATGGTGCCAGTGACCAGTGTTACCACTGTCGTGAAGCGAAACAGCATCCCTGGGTCGATAACCAGACCGGGCTGCGATTCTAGAGCGATGGAAATCCCAACTCCCTGGAACAAAGCCAAAAAGACCGTTCCGTAACGGGTGTATTGCGTGATCTTGCGACGACCCGACTCACCCTCTTTTTTGATTGCTTCCAGCGTGGGCACCACAGCGGTCATCAATTGCATGATGATGGACGCAGAGATGTAGGGCATGATTCCCAGTGCGAACACTGAGAATCGCTCTAAAGCACCACCGGAGAACATATTAAACAAACCCAGAATACCACTCTGGTTTTGAGTAAACAGTTCGGACAAGGCATCAGGATTGATGCCTGGTACCGGAATGTGCGTACCCAAGCGGTAGACAATCAGGGCGAGCAACAGGAAAACGAGACGACGTTTTAAATCGCCGTAGCGCGGACCCGACTTACTCTGTGCCTGAGCTTTTGCCACCGTGACCCCTTTTTATTCCAGCGAGCCGCCGGCTGCTTCGATCGCGGCGCGAGCGCCGGCCGTTGCATTAATGCCTTTCAGCGCAACTTTACGGGAAAGTTCACCGGATTTGATGACTTTAGCGTAACGCACCATTTGGCCAACCACGCCAGCCTGCTTCAGTGCCTGGACGTCGATAACTTCGGCATCCATTTTTTGCAGTTCGGACAGACGTACTTCTGCGTACAGGTGGTCGTCCAGGGTGGTGAAACCACGCTTGGGCAAACGACGTTGCAAAGGCATTTGACCGCCTTCGAAACCGACTTTATGAAAACCACCCGAGCGCGATTTCTGGCCTTTATGACCACGTCCGCCGGTTTTACCCAAGCCGGAACCGACACCGCGACCAACACGGCGTGCTGCGTGTTTGGCGCCAGCGGCGGGCTTGAGATTGTTCAATTGCAATTCAGACATCCCGATTCCTTTCAGGCTTCCGAGACCGTAACCAGATAATCCACCTTGCGGATCATCCCACGAACCTCAGGAGTATCAACCAATACACGGCTGGTGTTGACTCGGCGCAGACCCAGGCCGCGAACGGTGTCGCGGTGGCTTTGCTTTGTGCCGATGACCGAACGCACCAACGTAACTTTGATTTGTTTCTGTGCCATGACTTACCCCAGAATTTCTTCAACTGTCTTGCCACGCTTGGCAGCAATGTCAGCAGGTGTCGAGCAAGCACGCAAACCGTTCAATGTAGCGCGAACCATGTTGTATGGGTTGCTGGAACCCAGGCTCTTGGCTACGACGTTGCGCACGCCCATCACTTCGAAGATAGCGCGCATTGGGCCACCGGCGATAACACCAGTACCTTCAGCTGCGGGAGAGATCAGAACGGTGGCTGCACCGTGCTTACCAACTACGGTGTGATGCAAGGTGCCGTTTTTCAGAGGCACTTTGATCAGGCCGCGACGGGCCTGTTCCATTGCCTTCTGAACAGCAACGGGTACTTCGCGGGCTTTGCCCTTACCCATGCCGATACGACCATCGCCGTCACCGACCACGGCCAGCGAAGCAAAGCTCATGGTGCGACCACCCTTAACCACTTTGCTGACGCGGTTGACCGCAATCATTTTTTCTTTCAGGCCATCATCGCGCTCTTGCTCTGGAGCCTGTCTGCCTTGTGCTTTAGCCATTTGATAATTCCTTTAGAATTTCAAGCCGGCTTCACGCGCGGCCTCGGCCAGCGCTTTCACGCGGCCATGGTAACGGAAGCCCGAGCGGTCGAAAGCAACCGTCTCGATGCCAGCAGCCTTCGCCTTTTCGGCGACGCGCTTGCCAACCAGGCTGGCTGCCGCTACGTTGCTGCCAACGGCCAATTCTTTGCGAACTTCGCTCTCGACAGTGGAAGCACTGACCAGAACGCGGTCGCCTTCGGGCGAGATGATGCTCGCGTAAATATGCGTATTCGTGCGATGCACCGACAGGCGGTGTACGCGCAGTTCGGCGATCTTGCGGCGAGTAGCCACTGCACGACGCATACGGGATTGTTTCTTGTCCATGATTCGTCCTTGCCTGCGGGCTTATTTCTTCTTGGTTTCCTTGAGGATGACGCGTTCGCCGACGTAACGTACACCCTTGCCTTTGTAAGGCTCTGGTGGACGATAGCCACGAATTTCAGCGGCAACCTGACCAACCACCTGCTTGTTCGAGCCCTTGATCACGATTTCGGTCGGAGTAGGACACTCGGCTTTGATGCCTTCAGGCAGGTCGTGCACGATGTCGTGCGAGAAACCCAGTTGCAACTTCAAGGCATTACCCTGGACGGAGGCACGGAAACCCACGCCAACCAGACTCAGCTTGCGTTCGAAACCGGCGCTCACGCCAACAACCATGTTGTTGACCAGTTGGCGCACGGTGCCGGACATTGCGTTTGCGTGACGAGTTTCGTTCGCAGCGGCAAAAGACAGCTGACCGTCTTGAAGTTCGATGGTGACGTCGCCAGTCAGAGATTGAACCAAAGTGCCCAGAGGGCCTTTGACCGTGATCTGATCAGCGGCAATAGTCGTTTCTACGCCCTTGGGCAAGGAAACGGGATACTTAGCGATACGTGACATATGATGTTCTCCTTATGCCACGTAGCACAGCACTTCGCCACCGACGCCAGCTGCACGTGCTTTGCGATCGGTCATCACGCCGCGAGACGTGGACACGATGGCAACACCCAAGCCGTTCATGACTTGAGGGATGCTTGTGCTGCTTTTGTAGATGCGCAGTCCAGGACGCGAAACGCGGTCGATGCGCTCGATGACTGGCTGGCCGGCATAGTATTTCAGGGTGACTTCCAGTTCTGGCTTGGCTTTTTCGCCAACGATACGGAAATCTTCGATGTAGCCTTCGTCTTTCAGCACAGCAGCAATAGCTGCTTTCAGCTTCGAGGAGGGCATGCTAACCGATGTCTTGTTGACCATTTGCGCGTTACGCACGCGGGTCAACATATCGGCGATTGGATCGCTCATGCTCATGTGTATTTCTCCTACCAGCTGGCCTTGGTCATACCGGGGATCTCGCCGCGCATTGCCATTTCGCGCACTTTATGGCGAGTCAAACCGAATTTCTTGAAAACACCACGGGGGCGACCGGTGATAACGCAACGGTTGCGTTGACGGGTCGGGTTCGCGTTGCGTGGCAATTGTTGCAACTGCAAACGAGCCTCGTAGCGCTCTTCGTCAGACTTGGACTGGTCGTCAATGATCGCTTTCAGTGCTGCACGCTTGGCGGCGAATTTCTCAGCCAGCTTGGCGCGCTTGATGTCGCGATTGATGAGGGAAAGTTTAGCCACGTTGCGCCCCTTAGTTGCGGAACGGGAAGCTGAACGCGCTAAGCAGCGCCTTGGCCTCTTCGTCCGTCTTGGCAGTTGTAGTGATGCTGATGTTCAGACCACGCACTGCGTCGATTTTGTCGTACTCGATTTCGGGGAAAATGATTTGCTCTTTAACCCCCATGTTGTAGTTGCCACGGCCGTCAAACGCACGACCCGACACACCACGGAAGTCACGTACGCGTGGCAGAGCCACAGCGACCAGACGATCCAGGAATTCGTACATGCGTTGACCGCGCAGGGTCACCATACAACCGATCGGGTAATCTTCGCGAATCTTAAAACCGGCAATAGCTTTGCGGGTTTTCGTGATAACGGGTTTTTGACCAGCAATTTTGGTCATGTCCGATACCGCGTTCTCGATAATCTTCTTGTCAGCAACCGCTTCCGAGACACCCATGTTCAGAGTGATCTTGGTGATGCGCGGTACTTCCATGATGCTCTTGTACTCGAACTGCTTTTGCAGGTCGGCAACCACTTTTTCGCGGTAGAAATCTTGTAAACGTGCCATGTTATCCGCCCCTTAAGCCTTGGCGCCAACGGCCTTGCCGCTGGAACGATAAACACGCGTTTTCTGACCGTCGATCACCTGGATACCAACGCGGTCGCCCTTGCCGGTTTCTGGGTTGAACAGTGCAACGTTCGAGATGTGGATAGGCATGGTCTTGTCGACGATACCACCCTGCGTGCCAGCCATAGGATTGGCTTTAACGTGTTTTTTGACTACGTTGATGCCTTCCACGATAACGTGGTCTGCATCGACGCGTTGCAGTACTGTGCCACGGCGTTTTTTATCACGGCCGGTCAGCACAATAACTTCGTCGCCTTTACGAATTTTTTGCATTTTTTCGCGCTCCTTACAGCACTTCGGGAGCCAAGGACACGATCTTCATGAACTTCTCGGTACGCAGTTCACGCGTAACGGGTCCGAAGATACGGGTGCCGATGGGTTCCAGCTTGGCATTGAGCAATACGGCAGCATTGCCACCGAAACGAATCAGCGAACCGTCTTTACGGCGCACGCCCTTAGCGGTACGAACCACTACAGCGTTGTAGATTTCGCCTTTTTTGACGCGTCCGCGCGGGGCCGCTTCTTTAACGGTAACTTTGATGATGTCACCAATTGCGGCATAACGGCGCTTCGAGCCGCCCAGCACCTTGATGCACATTACGGAACGCGCACCTGTGTTGTCGGCCACGTCCAGCGTGGTCTGCATTTGAATCATGATTTTTCCTGTTCCAACTTAATTGCAACGATCCAGCCAAAATGACTGGGTCACACAACCAGTTTTGGTCCCGTCAGATTCGGATCCAGCCAGTTCGATACCGTAAACCCGATCTCGATCTGGTCCGGCAAGCCGAACCCTAGGTTGAAATCTTGCGAGAGACAAAACGTTGTATTACCAACTTCAATCCGGATAGGCGACTAAAGCCTCTCCGGTCAAAATAAAGAGGTAAGCCACATATACTAGCAAATAAGCCCCAGAAAAACAAGGATTTATTTGCTAAGGCCTTGGCAGCACGGCGTTTTCGCGCAACAACTCGTCCAGTTGGGCGCTATTGCTGGCGCGTGTAACCCGACGCAAGCCAATACCCAGTTCCTGCAAGCTTTGCAGAAACGCCATCAGCAAATGACGTCCTCCGACCTCAGCCTGCAAGGTCTGCGCCCGTTCGTCATCCAGAACGATGTACTTGAGGGCCATCATGTGCAACCACAAAATGGATTCGGGCTGCTCCAGAACGCGACGCAAGCCAAACTGCACGCCCAAAGGACGCAATTTATCCACAAACGCGACCGTTTCCGCATCGTGTTCGCTGAGACAGTAGGCATCCAGTTCAATGATCAGACGCTGGGCCTTGTCACCTGTCTTGGACAGCACATCGGCCACCTGCTGCGCAAAGTCCGGCTTGACCACGGAGGCCCATGACACTCGCACGCTCAGACTGCCTTCATGCGTGGCCAGCCAGTCGCTGGCCAATTGCATGGTACGCAAATCACATTGCGCCGAAAGACCCAGGCGCACCGCCACGGGAATGAAGAGATAAGCGGGCAAACTGGCCTGCCCTGGCTGCTCGGGCAGCAAGTTCAGGGTGGCATCGTAAATCTGGCCTGCCTGACCCCAGACTTCGACACCCGGTTTCACGCTCAGCTCAATACGCCCCTGCTCCAGGCCGCGTTCAATGCGTGAATGCCACTCCTGCTCGCCGATTGAAGAACCCGCCTCGTGATGCCCCCCTTCCGAAGGTCGGTACTCCACCTCCTGGTGCCCCGCCCCTTCAGCGCGCATCAGCGCATTATCCAGGCGTGTCATCACAGCACTGAGCGAATCGTGAGCCTCATAGTTCGTCATCGCCATGGACCAGCGACACAGGCTGCCGTCCGGCAAGGGTTGGCGCAATTCCTGCAAGGCCGTGCGTAGCTCCTGGGCAAAACCCATCACCTGAGGGCCCGTCTGCCCCTTGAGCAGCACAATAAAGTCAGAGCCATTCAAGCGCGCCAGATCACCCACGTCCATACCATTTTCCCGCAACAGCTCAGCGCAACGCTGGGTCACCAATTTCAACCAGGCATCCACTGCATCGCGCGACAAGGAGGTATTCAATGGCAACAAATCTCGCTGTCGAAACAGCAAGACATGACCACCCTGCTCTTGCTGCAGCACTTGCCGGAACAGATTGACAAAGTACTTACGGTTAGCCAGACCAGTGACGGGGTCGCAATTGAGCTCCAGCTGCAACTGTTCGATCCGGGCATTTTGTTCCTGACTGCTGACCCGTATCCGCTTTTGCACGGTACTTAAAGTATGGGCGACCTCTTCCAACTCAGGAATGAGACGTACTTTCTTGCGACCGGGCGCAGAGTCACTTTGATCCATCTGCTGCAATTCGAACTGCACATGGTCACGCAAGGCCCGACGCAACCAGGCCATGACCATCAATACAAACACGCCCCACGCAATCCCGGCGCCCAGCACCAGCAAGGTCACGCGCACAAAGCTTTTCCATAAACTGGCGCGGGCATACTCATCGGCAGGCTTGACCTCAACCGTACCAATCTGGTTCCAGCCATTACTGACATGCGCTAGCGCCACAGGCACCTCAATGGGCAAGGAGTTGGCAAACCATGCCGGTGAGGACGTGCTGACCTGCGTTTCCTGCTGCGTGCTGCGCTCAACCAATACGGCGTTGGCGGTATCAGAGAAGCGGATACGCTCAAACTGCCCGGTGTCGTACAAAGCAGCAATCAACAGCTCTTGGGTGACCGGGTCCTGGTTGCTGGGCTGCGACAAGGTCAAGGCCAGCGAAGTCGCCGCCGACTCTGCCTGGGCCTGCAACTGGCTGCTCAGGTATTGACGTGCCGAATCGACGCTAAACCACAGCGTGCCCACCAAAATAGCAAGAATCGCGCACGAGACACTTAGCAGTAGCTGTTTAAGTAAAGACATAGCGCTTCCGTATATTCCATAAATTCTTGTCTAGTCCGCCTTGAAAGGCCACCCTGGTCGTTGTTTCTGATCGGCGCCCCGACCCGCACAGCCTGGGGCTCATCATCATGGCACAAAGCCTTCCTTACGCATTTTGTCCAGCAAGCCACGCCAACGACTGATGCTGTCTACCGAGCCCTTTTGGGCATTACCGACATACACGCCTTGCGAGTTAAAACTGAACACAGGCGTTAAATCGGGACGCTGGCTGGCGGGACGGATCGAGCCGCTTAAGTTGTCCAGCAGCAAAGGCTCGGACTGCGGCGTAGGGTAATAGCCCAACACCATATGGGCAATGCTTTGGCCACCCACTTGCGCCCTGACATAAATCAATCGGAGTTTTTCATTGGGCACACCCAGATGCAACAAGGAAAAATATTTGCCAATCACAAAGTCTTCACAATCAGCGGCCCCTTTTCCCAGAGTCTCGACGGGGGTTGCCCAATAATCGAGTTGTCCCCAAATATGGATGTCCTCACCTGCCATTGCCGTCATGTTCCAGAAATCATTGACGGCATCGAGCTGGCGGCGCTCGCTTAAGCCCCGCGCAGACTCCAGATTAGCCATCCACCGGTCAATCGCTGTTCCGGCCCGGGCACCAAAGCGGGCGACCGCCGTCTGTCGAATCTTGCTGGCCTCGAACTGCAAGGCTGGCACTGACAAAGGCAGCCACACTCCAACCAGCAGTGTGACCAGCACAAGCAGCGCAACCCTAGATCGAAGAAAAAGGCGTAGCCAGGCAAAAGACAAGAACACGTCAGTCCCAAATAAGCAAACCCTTATAACGGCCTTACAGCTTGCCTATTTAGCGAGAGCCTGGCAATTGCCATAACACCTGAATACCGCATCGGCAGCGTATTTCGGACGCAAAATCAGTCTACCTGCCCCGTCATACTATCGAATCAGGAAGCAAGTCGGCAAACCGGTCGGACGACCACGCACAGACAGGCATACAAAAGGATCTGAAGCGACCAGGGGCTTCATCCCGTCTGATTTCACTGGCTGATTCGCTCGATACTCCAGGATCATAGGCAGAAAAGTCAGACATCTGCTATTGGCGCTGACGACAAGCCACAGACAAAAAACCCCACAAACCCATGCGGATTTGTGGGGCGTAGCGCTATCGATGAGATAGCGCCGTGTCAGCTAACGATTTAGAAATCGGATGACTTCAAAGTACCGTCTTTCAGCGAGTTGGCAATTTGGGCTGCCTTCTCTGCGTCAAAGGCGATATTGTCCAGAATGATCTTCTGATCAATCTGACCGTTGCCTTGAGAGCTGATACCGATCTCCATCTTGCCGCTATCCGAACGGCCTACCGTCAAGTACTGGCTCAAATCACCATTATTGAGGTTATGGCCCGACAACAGATCGGTGATATCCAGCGTATCGGTGCCGGAGTCACCGAAGTCCATCACGTAATCCACAGCCGGCTTGCTGACAGTGCCTTCATCCCCCTTGTTCCACACGAAGGTGTCATTGCCCTCGCCGCCGAACAGGATGTCGTCACCCGCACCGCCGATCAGGGTGTCGGTGCCACCTTGGCCGTACAGGATGTCATTGCCTTTACCGCCATCCAGCGTATCGTCGCCGCCACGCTGGTCACCTGCCACATTAAAGGCGGTGTGATTCTGCTTGATGTACTCGTACAACTCAACGCCGGTTGCGGGTGTACCGCCGTTTTTCATCTGCAGGAACACTTCCAGTGCCTTCAGGCCGGAACCTTCTGGCAGATTATCCGGACGACCACCCACTTCATCCCATGGCAAGACGGAACCATCGGTGTTAATCGTGTCACCGAAGATGATGTCATTACCATCACCGCCCAGAATGGTGTCATTACCTACTGGTGCTGGATCGTTCGTTACCGAACCACCCTTCAGGGCAGCATCCAGGTCTTCCTTGGTATTGACGATGTCGACCTTGTTAACCTCTGTCCAATCCTGAGGATTGCCGGAGGACAACAGCGTTACGTCATCAATGTAGACCTTGTAGTTACTGCTGCTGGAACGATCGTCCACCAGGAACTCGAAGCGGTATTGGCCTTCGCCCACGGGCTTGGTCGTGATGGTGCCGGAGCTACCTGGACGACCGCCTTCCTGCACAACTTCCCAGTTACCTGTCTTCTCGTTGTACTTCTGCAACTGCCACTTAAACACATCTTGGCTGTTACGACCGTCTTCCGAGTAATAAAAGCTCAGTTTGCCGTAGTGTCCAGCAGCCACAGTCATGCCTGGGCCACGAATCGTCGTAGAGGTATCGTTCCCCTTGCTGTAAGTATCGGTAATTTCCAGACGCTTGTCGGCTTCCCAGCGCTGATTCCATGGCCAGCCTACATATTTACCCAAATCTTTGACTTGGACTGTGCCTTGACCATTAACCTTAGCCCAACCGTCGTGACGGCCATTCTCAAAGTCAGTAACGGCCCGGGTACCACCTAACACATCAATGACCTCGGTACCGGTATTGTCATACTTACGCAGAATATCCACGCTGACATCATTACCAATACCGACAGCGTAAACCTTGCTGCCTGAAGAACTCACCAGGCTGTCATACGCACTCTTACCACGCGCATCAGCAGTGGCGTCGTAACTATTGCCAGCACCCTGTGCATTACCATACTGAGTAGGATTCCCGTCAGTCAGGAAGTAGGTGACGTTTTCATACGCGTTGCCGTTCTTGTCCACAGCAGGCGCATCGCTCGTCTTGAACCATGCTTCGGCCGCTTTAAAGGCGGCTTCATAGTTGGTACCACCCTGCTTCGCACTCCAGTCCGCGTTGTAACCGTTCAAGGTGTCGATCGAATTGATCAGGCTCAACAAATCAGCATGAGTCAGATCCTTAAATATCATAGGCTGATCCGCGTAGGTACCAAAGCCGATGATGCTCAGGTTCACCGTACCACCTTCGTGGTTGGCCAGGCTGGTAGCCAACGTCGTCAGCGCAGCCTTGAGCAACTGCATACGGTTCAGACCATCCGTACCAGAGGCTTCCTTCATGCTGTTGGAACGGTCAACCAGAATGGCAATGTTGTAGCTCTGCCCATGAACGATATTTTCCTGGACACCGCCGCGGTCACCAATAATGACATCATCACCCACGCCACCGTTCGGGTTGCCACCGCCGTTACCGTCAACAATCAGTTGATCCAAATCCAGGGTGTAAGCACCTGAATCTTCTGCGGACGCGCTGTTGCCAGCGGAGTCTGTGATCGTTACTTTGGCATCAACCTTATCGTTATTCAGCAGATCCTTCACAGGCACAGGAATCTTGAAGGTCAAGTCGCTACCAACGGTGCCGGGGTACTCCTTACCGCCAATCGTCAGAATAACGGTGTCGCCAGGTTGAACATCCTTGCCAACCGTACCGGTCATATTGATCGTACCTGTACCATCACCTGCCTCATCGTGATCAATCACATTGTTGCCTGCGATCGGGTCCAAAGTGATCTCAGCCTCGGGCGGCGTGGTCTGGACATCAAACTCTACGACATCATCCGCTTCGTACGCATTACCGTACTGATCCTTACCCGTCACCTCGGCCGTGATATCGCCCGGCTGCAGATCTTTCACCGCATCGGCAGGCACCGTCACACTCCAGGTGTTACCTGGCTGCACGGTCGCGGGGTACTCTTTACCACCAATCGTCACGACAACCGCATCGCCTGCTTTCGCGGCACCGCCCACGCTACCGGTGATCGTCTGCTCAACCTTGGACTCGTCCTGATTCAGAACACCGTCAACAAACGGCTGATCAATCTCGATCGTGGCCACGGGCGTCTCGGTCTGAACATCATAGTCACGGCTCGTATCGGCGTCGTACGCATTACCGTACTGATCCTTACCCGTCACCTCGGCCGTGATATCGCCCGGCTGCAGATCTTTCACCGCATCGGCAGGCACCGTCACACTCCAGGTGTTACCTGGCTGCACGGTCGCGGGGTACTCTTTACCGCCAATCGTCACGACAACAGCATCGCCTGCTTTCGCGGCACCGCCCACGCTACCGGTGATCGTCTGCTCAACCTTGGACTCGTCCTGATTCAGAACACCGTCAACAAACGGCTGATCAATCTCGATCGTGGCCACGGGCGTCTCGGTCTGAACATCATAGTCACGGCTCGTATCGGCGTCGTACGCATTACCGTACTGATCCTTACCCGTCACCTCGGCCGTGATATCGCCCGGCTGCAGATCTTTCACCGCATCGGCAGGCACCGTCACACTCCAGGTGTTACCTGGCTGCACGGTCGCGGGGTACTCTTTACCGCCAATCGTCACGACAACCGCATCGCCTGCTTTCGCGGCACCGCCCACGCTACCGGTGATCGTCTGCTCAACCTTGGACTCGTCCTGATTCAGAACACCGTCAACAAACGGCTGATCAATCTCGATCGTGGCCACGGGCGTCTCGGTCTGAACATCATAGTCACGGCTCGTATCGGCGTCGTACGCATTACCGTACTGATCCTTACCCGTCACCTCGGCCGTGATATCGCCCGGCTGCAGATCTTTCACCGCATCGGCAGGCACCGTCACACTCCAGGTGTTACCTGGCTGCACGGTCGCGGGGTACTCTTTACCGCCAATCGTCACGACAACAGCATCGCCTACTTGTGCGGCACCGCCCACGCTACCGGTGATCGTCTGCTCAACCTTGGACTCGTCCTGATTCAGAACACCGTCAACAAACGGCTGATCAATCTCGATCGTGGCCACGGGCGTCTCGGTCTGAACATCATAGTCACGGCTCGTATCGGCGTCGTACGCATTACCGTACTGATCCTTACCCGTCACCTCGGCCGTGATATCGCCCGGCTGCAGATCTTTCACCGCATCGGCAGGCACCGTCACACTCCAGGTGTTACCTGGCTGCACGGTCGCGGGGTACTCTTTACCACCAATCGTCACGACAACAGCATCGCCTACTTGTGCGGCACCGCCCACGCTACCGGTGATCGTCTGCTCAACCTTGGACTCGTCCTGATTCAGAACACCGTCAACAAACGGCTGATCAATCTCGATCGTGGCCACTGGCGTCTCGGTCTGAACATCATAGTCACGGCTCGTATCGGCGTCGTACGCATTACCGTACTGATCCTTACCCGTCACCTCGGCCGTGATATCGCCCGGCTGCAGATCTTTCACCGCATCGGCAGGCACCGTCACACTCCAGGTGTTACCTGGCTGCACGGTCGCGGGGTATTCTTTACCGCCAATCGTCACGACAACCGCATCGCCTGCTTTCGCGGCACCGCCCACGCTACCGGTGATCGTCTGCTCAACCTTGGACTCGTCCTGATTCAGAACACCGTCAACAAACGGCTGATCAATCTCGATCGTGGCCACGGGCGTCTCGGTCTGAACATCATAGTCACGGCTCGTATCGGCGTCGTACGCATTACCGTACTGATCCTTACCCGTCACCTCCGCCGTGATATCGCCCGGCTGCAGATCTTTCACCGCATCGGCAGGCACCGTCACACTCCAGGTGTTACCTGGCTGCACGGTCGCGGGGTATTCTTTACCGCCAATCGTCACGACAACAGCATCGCCTGCTTTCGCGGCACCGCCCACGCTACCGGTGATCGTCTGCTCAACCTTGGACTCGTCCTGATTCAGAACACCGTCAACAAACGGCTGATCAATCTCGATCGTGGCCACGGGCGTCTCGGTCTGAACATCATAGTCACGGCTCGTATCGGCGTCGTACGCATTACCGTACTGATCCTTACCCGTCACCTCGGCCGTGATATCGCCCGGCTGCAGATCTTTCACCGCATCGGCAGGCACCGTCACACTCCAGGTGTTACCTGGCTGCACGGTCGCGGGGTACTCTTTACCGCCAATCGTCACGACAACCGCATCGCCTGCTTTCGCGGCACCGCCCACGCTACCGGTGATCGTCTGCTCAACCTTGGACTCGTCCTGATTCAGAACACCGTCAACAAACGGCTGATCAATCTCGATCGTGGCCACGGGCGTCTCGGTCTGAACATCATAGTCACGGCTCGTATCGGCGTCATACGCATTACCGTACTGATCCTTACCCGTCACCTCGGCCGTGATATCGCCCGGCTGCAGATCTTTCACCGCATCGGCAGGCACCGTCACACTCCAGGTGTTACCTGGCTGCACGGTCGCGGGGTACTCTTTACCACCAATCGTCACGACAACCGCATCGCCTGCTTTCGCGGCACCGCCCACGCTACCGGTGATCGTCTGCTCAACCTTGGACTCGTCCTGATTCAGAACACCGTCAACAAACGGCTGATCAATCTCGATCGTGGCCACGGGCGTCTCGGTCTGAACATCATAGTCACGGCTCGTATCGGCGTCGTACGCATTACCGTACTGATCCTTACCCGTCACCTCGGCCGTGATATCGCCCGGCTGCAGATCTTTCACCGCATCGGCAGGCACCGTCACACTCCAGGTGTTACCTGGCTGCACGGTCGCGGGGTACTCTTTACCGCCAATCGTCACGACAACAGCATCGCCTGCTTTCGCGGCACCGCCCACGCTACCGGTGATCGTCTGCTCAACCTTGGACTCGTCCTGATTCAGAACACCGTCAACAAACGGCTGATCAATCTCGATCGTGGCCACGGGCGTCTCGGTCTGAACATCATAGTCACGGCTCGTATCGGCGTCATACGCATTACCGTACTGATCCTTACCCGTCACCTCGGCCGTGATATCGCCCGGCTGCAGATCTTTCACCGCATCGGCAGGCACCGTCACACTCCAGGTGTTACCTGGCTGCACGGTCGCGGGTACTCTTTACCGCCAATCGTCACGACAACAGCATCGCCTGCTTTCGCGGCACCGCCCACGCTACCGGTGATCGTCTGCTCAACCTTGGACTCGTCCTGATTCAGAACACCGTCAACAAACGGCTGATCAATCTCGATCGTGGCCACGGGCGTCTCGGTCTGAACATCATAGTCACGGCTCGTATCGGCGTCGTACGCATTACCGTACTGATCCTTACCCGTCACCTCGGCCGTGATATCGCCCGGCTGCAGATCTTTCACCGCATCGGCAGGCACCGTCACACTCCAGGTGTTACCTGGCTGCACGGTCGCGGGGTACTCTTTACCGCCAATCGTCACGACAACAGCATCGCCTGCTTTCGCGGCACCGCCCACGCTACCGGTGATCGTCTGCTCAACCTTGGACTCGTCCTGATTCAGAACACCGTCAACAAACGGCTGATCAATCTCGATCGTGGCCACGGGCGTCTCGGTCTGAACATCATAGTCACGGCTCGTATCGGCGTCGTACGCATTACCGTACTGATCCTTACCCGTCACCTCGGCCGTGATATCGCCCGGCTGCAGATCTTTCACCGCATCGGCAGGCACCGTCACACTCCAGGTGTTACCTGGCTGCACGGTCGCGGGGTACTCTTTACCGCCAATCGTCACGACAACAGCATCGCCTGCCTTCGCGGCACCGCCCACGCTACCGGTGATCGTCTGCTCAACCTTGGACTCGTCCTGATTCAGAACACCGTCAACAAACGGCTGATCAATCTCGATCGTGGCCACGGGCGTCTCGGTCTGAACATCATAGTCACGGCTCGTATCGGCGTCGTACGCATTACCGTACTGATCCTTACCCGTCACCTCGGCCGTGATATCGCCCGGCTGCAGATCTTTCACCGCATCGGCAGGCACCGTCACACTCCAGGTGTTACCTGGCTGCACGGTCGCGGGGTACTCTTTACCGCCAATCGTCACGACAACAGCATCGCCTGCCTTCGCGGCACCGCCCACGCTACCGGTGATCGTCTGCTCAACCTTGGACTCGTCCTGATTCAGAACACCGTCAACAAACGGCTGATCAATCTCGATCGTGGCCACGGGCGTCTCGGTCTGAACATCATAGTCACGGCTCGTATCGGCGTCGTACGCATTACCGTACTGATCCTTACCCGTCACCTCGGCCGTGATATCGCCCGGCTGCAGATCTTTCACCGCATCGGCAGGCACCGTCACACTCCAGGTGTTACCTGGCTGCACGGTCGCGGGGTACTCTTTACCGCCAATCGTCACGACAACAGCATCGCCTACTTGTGCGGCACCGCCCACGCTACCGGTGATCGTCTGCTCAACCTTGGACTCGTCCTGATTCAGAACACCGTCAACAAACGGCTGATCAATCTCGATCGTGGCCACGGGCGTCTCGGTCTGAACATCATAGTCACGGCTCGTATCGGCGTCATACGCATTACCGTACTGATCCTTACCCGTCACCTCGGCCGTGATATCGCCCGGCTGCAGATCTTTCACCGCATCGGCAGGCACCGTCACACTCCAGGTGTTACCTGGCTGCACGGTCGCGGGGTACTCTTTACCGCCAATCGTCACGACAACAGCATCGCCTGCTTTCGCGGCACCGCCCACGCTACCGGTGATCGTCTGCTCAACCTTGGACTCGTCCTGATTCAGAACACCGTCAACAAACGGCTGATCAATCTCGATCGTGGCCACGGGCGTCTCGGTCTGAACATCATAGTCACGGCTCGTATCGGCGTCGTACGCATTACCGTACTGATCCTTACCCGTCACCTCGGCCGTGATATCGCCCGGCTGCAGATCTTTCACCGCATCGGCAGGCACCGTCACACTCCAGGTGTTACCTGGCTGCACGGTCGCGGGGTATTCTTTACCGCCAATCGTCACGACAACAGCATCGCCTGCTTTCGCGGCACCGCCCACGCTACCGGTGATCGTCTGCTCAACCTTGGACTCGTCCTGATTCAGAACACCGTCAACAAACGGCTGATCAATCTCGATCGTGGCCACGGGCGTCTCGGTCTGAACATCATAGTCACGGCTCGTATCGGCGTCGTACGCATTACCGTACTGATCCTTACCCGTCACCTCGGCCGTGATATCGCCCGGCTGCAGATCTTTCACCGCATCGGCAGGCACCGTCACACTCCAGGTGTTACCTGGCTGCACGGTCGCGGGGTACTCTTTACCGCCAATCGTCACGACAACAGCATCGCCTGCTTTCGCGGCACCGCCCACGCTACCGGTGATCGTCTGCTCAACCTTGGACTCGTCCTGATTCAGAACACCGTCAACAAACGGCTGATCAATCTCGATCGTGGCCACGGGCGTCTCGGTCTGAACATCATAGTCACGGCTCGTATCGGCGTCGTACGCATTACCGTACTGATCCTTACCCGTCACCTCGGCCGTGATATCGCCCGGCTGCAGATCTTTCACCGCATCGGCAGGCACCGTCACACTCCAGGTGTTACCTGGCTGCACGGTCGCGGGGTACTCTTTACCGCCAATCGTCACGACAACAGCATCGCCTGCTTTCGCGGCACCGCCCACGCTACCGGTGATCGTCTGCTCAACCTTGGACTCGTCCTGATTCAGAACACCGTCAACAAACGGCTGATCAATCTCGATCGTGGCCACGGGCGTCTCGGTCTGAACATCATAGTCACGGCTCGTATCGGCGTCGTACGCATTACCGTACTGATCCTTACCCGTCACCTCGGCCGTGATATCGCCCGGCTGCAGATCTTTCACCGCATCGGCAGGCACCGTCACACTCCAGGTGTTACCTGGCTGCACGGTCGCGGGGTACTCTTTACCGCCAATCGTCACGACAACCGCATCGCCTGCTTTCGCGGCACCGCCCACGCTACCGGTGATCGTCTGCTCAACCTTGGACTCGTCCTGATTCAGAACACCGTCAACAAACGGCTGATCAATCTCGATCGTGGCCACGGGCGTCTCGGTCTGAACATCATAGTCACGGCTCGTATCGGCGTCGTACGCATTACCGTACTGATCCTTACCCGTCACCTCGGCCGTGATATCGCCCGGCTGCAGATCTTTCACCGCATCGGCAGGCACCGTCACACTCCAGGTGTTACCTGGCTGCACGGTCGCGGGGTACTCTTTACCGCCAATCGTCACGACAACCGCATCGCCTGCTTTCGCGGCACCGCCCACGCTACCGGTGATCGTCTGCTCAACCTTGGACTCGTCCTGATTCAGAACACCGTCAACAAACGGCTGATCAATCTCGATCGTAGCCACGGGCGTCTCGGTCTGAACATCATAGTCACGGCTCGTATCGGCGTCGTACGCATTACCGTACTGATCCTTACCCGTCACCTCGGCCGTGATATCGCCCGGCTGCAGATCTTTCACCGCATCGGCAGGCACCGTCACACTCCAGGTGTTACCTGGCTGCACGGTCGCGGGGTACTCTTTACCGCCAATCGTCACGACAACAGCATCGCCTGCTTTCGCGGCACCGCCCACGCTACCGGTGATCGTCTGCTCAACCTTGGACTCGTCCTGATTCAGAACACCGTCAACAAACGGCTGATCAATCTCGATCGTGGCCACGGGCGTCTCGGTCTGAACATCATAGTCACGGCTCGTATCGGCGTCGTACGCATTACCGTACTGATCCTTACCCGTCACCTCGGCCGTGATATCGCCCGGCTGCAGATCTTTCACCGCATCGGCAGGCACCGTCACACTCCAGGTGTTACCTGGCTGCACGGTCGCGGGGTACTCTTTACCGCCAATCGTCACGACAACCGCATCGCCTGCTTTCGCGGCACCGCCCACGCTACCGGTGATCGTCTGCTCAACCTTGGACTCGTCCTGATTCAGAACACCGTCAACAAACGGCTGATCAATCTCGATCGTGGCCACGGGCGTCTCGGTCTGAACATCATAGTCACGGCTCGTATCGGCGTCGTACGCATTACCGTACTGATCCTTACCCGTCACCTCGGCCGTGATATCGCCCGGCTGCAGATCTTTCACCGCATCGGCAGGCACCGTCACACTCCAGGTGTTACCTGGCTGCACGGTCGCGGGGTACTCTTTACCGCCAATCGTCACGACAACCGCATCGCCTACTTGTGCGGCACCGCCCACGCTACCGGTGATCGTCTGCTCAACCTTGGACTCGTCCTGATTCAGAACACCGTCAACAAACGGCTGATCAATCTCGATCGTGGCCACGGGCGTCTCGGTCTGAACATCATAGTCACGGCTCGTATCGGCGTCGTACGCATTACCGTACTGATCCTTACCCGTCACCTCGGCCGTGATATCGCCCGGCTGCAGATCTTTCACCGCATCGGCAGGCACCGTCACACTCCAGGTGTTACCTGGCTGCACGGTCGCGGGGTACTCTTTACCACCAATCGTCACGACAACAGCATCGCCTACTTGTGCGGCACCGCCCACGCTACCGGTGATCGTCTGCTCAACCTTGGACTCGTCCTGATTCAGAACACCGTCAACAAACGGCTGATCAATCTCGATCGTGGCCACTGGCGTCTCGGTCTGAACATCATAGTCACGGCTCGTATCGGCGTCGTACGCATTACCGTACTGATCCTTACCCGTCACCTCGGCCGTGATATCGCCCGGCTGCAGATCTTTCACCGCATCGGCAGGCACCGTCACACTCCAGGTGTTACCTGGCTGCACGGTCGCGGGGTATTCTTTACCGCCAATCGTCACGACAACCGCATCGCCTGCTTTCGCGGCACCGCCCACGCTACCGGTGATCGTCTGCTCAACCTTGGACTCGTCCTGATTCAGAACACCGTCAACAAACGGCTGATCAATCTCGATCGTGGCCACGGGCGTCTCGGTCTGAACATCATAGTCACGGCTCGTATCGGCGTCGTACGCATTACCGTACTGATCCTTACCCGTCACCTCCGCCGTGATATCGCCCGGCTGCAGATCTTTCACCGCATCGGCAGGCACCGTCACACTCCAGGTGTTACCTGGCTGCACGGTCGCGGGGTATCTTTACCACCAATCGTCACGACAACAGCATCGCCTGCTTTCGCGGCACCGCCCACGCTACCGGTGATCGTCTGCTCAACCTTGGACTCGTCCTGATTCAGAACACCGTCAACAAACGGCTGATCAATCTCGATCGTAGCCACGGGCGTCTCGGTCTGAACATCATAGTCACGGCTCGTATCGGCGTCGTACGCATTACCGTACTGATCCTTACCCGTCACCTCGGCCGTGATATCGCCCGGCTGCAGATCTTTCACCGCATCGGCAGGCACCGTCACACTCCAGGTGTTACCTGGCTGCACGGTCGCGGGGTACTCTTTACCGCCAATCGTCACGACAACCGCATCGCCTGCTTTCGCGGCACCGCCCACGCTACCGGTGATCGTCTGCTCAACCTTGGACTCGTCCTGATTCAGAACACCGTCAACAAACGGCTGATCAATCTCGATCGTGGCCACGGGCGTCTCGGTCTGAACATCATAGTCACGGCTCGTATCGGCGTCATACGCATTACCGTACTGATCCTTACCCGTCACCTCGGCCGTGATATCGCCCGGCTGCAGATCTTTCACCGCATCGGCAGGCACCGTCACACTCCAGGTGTTACCTGGCTGCACGGTCGCGGGGTACTCTTTACCCCAATCGTCACGACAACGCATCGCCTGCTTTCGCGGCACCGCCCACGCTACCGGTGATCGTCTGCTCAACCTTGGACTCGTCCTGATTCAGAACACCGTCAACAAACGGCTGATCAATCTCGATCGTGGCCACGGGCGTCTCGGTCTGAACATCATAGTCACGGCTCGTATCGGCGTCGTACGCATTACCGTACTGATCCTTACCCGTCACCTCGGCCGTGATATCGCCCGGCTGCAGATCTTTCACCGCATCGGCAGGCACCGTCACACTCCAGGTGTTACCTGGCTGCACGGTCGCGGGGTACTCTTTACCGCCAATCGTCACGACAACAGCATCGCCTGCTTTCGCGGCACCGCCCACGCTACCGGTGATCGTCTGCTCAACCTTGGACTCGTCCTGATTCAGAACACCGTCAACAAACGGCTGATCAATCTCGATCGTGGCCACGGGCGTCTCGGTCTGAACATCATAGTCACGGCTCGTATCGGCGTCATACGCATTACCGTACTGATCCTTACCCGTCACCTCGGCCGTGATATCGCCCGGCTGCAGATCTTTCACCGCATCGGCAGGCACCGTCACACTCCAGGTGTTACCTGGCTGCACGGTCGCGGGGTACTCTTTACCGCCAATCGTCACGACAACAGCATCGCCTGCTTTCGCGGCACCGCCCACGCTACCGGTGATCGTCTGCTCAACCTTGGACTCGTCCTGATTCAGAACACCGTCAACAAACGGCTGATCAATCTCGATCGTGGCCACGGGCGTCTCGGTCTGAACATCATAGTCACGGCTCGTATCGGCGTCGTACGCATTACCGTACTGATCCTTACCCGTCACCTCGGCCGTGATATCGCCCGGCTGCAGATCTTTCACCGCATCGGCAGGCACCGTCACACTCCAGGTGTTACCTGGCTGCACGGTCGCGGGGTACTCTTTACCGCCAATCGTCACGACAACAGCATCGCCTGCTTTCGCGGCACCGCCCACGCTACCGGTGATCGTCTGCTCAACCTTGGACTCGTCCTGATTCAGAACACCGTCAACAAACGGCTGATCAATCTCGATCGTGGCCACGGGCGTCTCGGTCTGAACATCATAGTCACGGCTCGTATCGGCGTCGTACGCATTACCGTACTGATCCTTACCCGTCACCTCGGCCGTGATATCGCCCGGCTGCAGATCTTTCACCGCATCGGCAGGCACCGTCACACTCCAGGTGTTACCTGGCTGCACGGTCGCGGGGTACTCTTTACCGCCAATCGTCACGACAACAGCATCGCCTGCCTTCGCGGCACCGCCCACGCTACCGGTGATCGTCTGCTCAACCTTGGACTCGTCCTGATTCAGAACACCGTCAACAAACGGCTGATCAATCTCGATCGTGGCCACGGGCGTCTCGGTCTGAACATCATAGTCACGGCTCGTATCGGCGTCGTACGCATTACCGTACTGATCCTTACCCGTCACCTCGGCCGTGATATCGCCCGGCTGCAGATCTTTCACCGCATCGGCAGGCACCGTCACACTCCAGGTGTTACCTGGCTGCACGGTCGCGGGGTACTCTTTACCGCCAATCGTCACGACAACAGCATCGCCTGCCTTCGCGGCACCGCCCACGCTACCGGTGATCGTCTGCTCAACCTTGGACTCGTCCTGATTCAGAACACCGTCAACAAACGGCTGATCAATCTCGATCGTGGCCACGGGCGTCTCGGTCTGAACATCATAGTCACGGCTCGTATCGGCGTCGTACGCATTACCGTACTGATCCTTACCCGTCACCTCGGCCGTGATATCGCCCGGCTGCAGATCTTTCACCGCATCGGCAGGCACCGTCACACTCCAGGTGTTACCTGGCTGCACGGTCGCGGGGTACTCTTTACCGCCAATCGTCACGACAACAGCATCGCCTACTTGTGCGGCACCGCCCACGCTACCGGTGATCGTCTGCTCAACCTTGGACTCGTCCTGATTCAGAACACCGTCAACAAACGGCTGATCAATCTCGATCGTGGCCACGGGCGTCTCGGTCTGAACATCATAGTCACGGCTCGTATCGGCGTCATACGCATTACCGTACTGATCCTTACCCGTCACCTCGGCCGTGATATCGCCCGGCTGCAGATCTTTCACCGCATCGGCAGGCACCGTCACACTCCAGGTGTTACCTGGCTGCACGGTCGCGGGGTACTCTTTACCGCCAATCGTCACGACAACAGCATCGCCTGCTTTCGCGGCACCGCCCACGCTACCGGTGATCGTCTGCTCAACCTTGGACTCGTCCTGATTCAGAACACCGTCAACAAACGGCTGATCAATCTCGATCGTGGCCACGGGCGTCTCGGTCTGAACATCATAGTCACGGCTCGTATCGGCGTCGTACGCATTACCGTACTGATCCTTACCCGTCACCTCGGCCGTGATATCGCCCGGCTGCAGATCTTTCACCGCATCGGCAGGCACCGTCACACTCCAGGTGTTACCTGGCTGCACGGTCGCGGGGTATTCTTTACCGCCAATCGTCACGACAACAGCATCGCCTGCTTTCGCGGCACCGCCCACGCTACCGGTGATCGTCTGCTCAACCTTGGACTCGTCCTGATTCAGAACACCGTCAACAAACGGCTGATCAATCTCGATCGTGGCCACGGGCGTCTCGGTCTGAACATCATAGTCACGGCTCGTATCGGCGTCGTACGCATTACCGTACTGATCCTTACCCGTCACCTCGGCCGTGATATCGCCCGGCTGCAGATCTTTCACCGCATCGGCAGGCACCGTCACACTCCAGGTGTTACCTGGCTGCACGGTCGCGGGGTACTCTTTACCGCCAATCGTCACGACAACAGCATCGCCTGCTTTCGCGGCACCGCCCACGCTACCGGTGATCGTCTGCTCAACCTTGGACTCGTCCTGATTCAGAACACCGTCAACAAACGGCTGATCAATCTCGATCGTGGCCACGGGCGTCTCGGTCTGAACATCATAGTCACGGCTCGTATCGGCGTCGTACGCATTACCGTACTGATCCTTACCCGTCACCTCGGCCGTGATATCGCCCGGCTGCAGATCTTTCACCGCATCGGCAGGCACCGTCACACTCCAGGTGTTACCTGGCTGCACGGTCGCGGGGTACTCTTTACCGCCAATCGTCACGACAACAGCATCGCCTGCTTTCGCGGCACCGCCCACGCTACCGGTGATCGTCTGCTCAACCTTGGACTCGTCCTGATTCAGAACACCGTCAACAAACGGCTGATCAATCTCGATCGTGGCCACGGGCGTCTCGGTCTGAACATCATAGTCACGGCTCGTATCGGCGTCGTACGCATTACCGTACTGATCCTTACCCGTCACCTCGGCCGTGATATCGCCCGGCTGCAGATCTTTCACCGCATCGGCAGGCACCGTCACACTCCAGGTGTTACCTGGCTGCACGGTCGCGGGGTACTCTTTACCGCCAATCGTCACGACAACCGCATCGCCTGCTTTCGCGGCACCGCCCACGCTACCGGTGATCGTCTGCTCAACCTTGGACTCGTCCTGATTCAGAACACCGTCAACAAACGGCTGATCAATCTCGATCGTGGCCACGGGCGTCTCGGTCTGAACATCATAGTCACGGCTCGTATCGGCGTCGTACGCATTACCGTACTGATCCTTACCCGTCACCTCGGCCGTGATATCGCCCGGCTGCAGATCTTTCACCGCATCGGCAGGCACCGTCACACTCCAGGTGTTACCTGGCTGCACGGTCGCGGGGTACTCTTTACCGCCAATCGTCACGACAACCGCATCGCCTGCTTTCGCGGCACCGCCCACGCTACCGGTGATCGTCTGCTCAACCTTGGACTCGTCCTGATTCAGAACACCGTCAACAAACGGCTGATCAATCTCGATCGTAGCCACGGGCGTCTCGGTCTGAACATCATAGTCACGGCTCGTATCGGCGTCGTACGCATTACCGTACTGATCCTTACCCGTCACCTCGGCCGTGATATCGCCCGGCTGCAGATCTTTCACCGCATCGGCAGGCACCGTCACACTCCAGGTGTTACCTGGCTGCACGGTCGCGGGGTACTCTTTACCGCCAATCGTCACGACAACAGCATCGCCTGCTTTCGCGGCACCGCCCACGCTACCGGTGATCGTCTGCTCAACCTTGGACTCGTCCTGATTCAGAACACCGTCAACAAACGGCTGATCAATCTCGATCGTGGCCACGGGCGTCTCGGTCTGAACATCATAGTCACGGCTCGTATCGGCGTCGTACGCATTACCGTACTGATCCTTACCCGTCACCTCGGCCGTGATATCGCCCGGCTGCAGATCTTTCACCGCATCGGCAGGCACCGTCACACTCCAGGTGTTACCTGGCTGCACGGTCGCGGGGTACTCTTTACCGCCAATCGTCACGACAACCGCATCGCCTGCTTTCGCGGCACCGCCCACGCTACCGGTGATCGTCTGCTCAACCTTGGACTCGTCCTGATTCAGAACACCGTCAACAAACGGCTGATCAATCTCGATCGTGGCCACGGGCGTCTCGGTCTGAACATCATAGTCACGGCTCGTATCGGCGTCGTACGCATTACCGTACTGATCCTTACCCGTCACCTCGGCCGTGATATCGCCCGGCTGCAGATCTTTCACCGCATCGGCAGGCACCGTCACACTCCAGGTGTTACCTGGCTGCACGGTCGCGGGGTACTCTTTACCGCCAATCGTCACGACAACCGCATCGCCTACTTGTGCGGCACCGCCCACGCTACCGGTGATCGTCTGCTCAACCTTGGACTCGTCCTGATTCAGAACACCGTCAACAAACGGCTGATCAATCTCGATCGTGGCCACGGGCGTCTCGGTCTGAACATCATAGTCACGGCTCGTATCGGCGTCGTACGCATTACCGTACTGATCCTTACCCGTCACCTCGGCCGTGATATCGCCCGGCTGCAGATCTTTCACCGCATCGGCAGGCACCGTCACACTCCAGGTGTTACCTGGCTGCACGGTCGCGGGGTACTCTTTACCACCAATCGTCACGACAACAGCATCGCCTACTTGTGCGGCACCGCCCACGCTACCGGTGATCGTCTGCTCAACCTTGGACTCGTCCTGATTCAGAACACCGTCAACAAACGGCTGATCAATCTCGATCGTGGCCACTGGCGTCTCGGTCTGAACATCATAGTCACGGCTCGTATCGGCGTCGTACGCATTACCGTACTGATCCTTACCCGTCACCTCGGCCGTGATATCGCCCGGCTGCAGATCTTTCACCGCATCGGCAGGCACCGTCACACTCCAGGTGTTACCTGGCTGCACGGTCGCGGGGTATTCTTTACCGCCAATCGTCACGACAACCGCATCGCCTGCTTTCGCGGCACCGCCCACGCTACCGGTGATCGTCTGCTCAACCTTGGACTCGTCCTGATTCAGAACACCGTCAACAAACGGCTGATCAATCTCGATCGTGGCCACGGGCGTCTCGGTCTGAACATCATAGTCACGGCTCGTATCGGCGTCGTACGCATTACCGTACTGATCCTTACCCGTCACCTCCGCCGTGATATCGCCCGGCTGCAGATCTTTCACCGCATCGGCAGGCACCGTCACACTCCAGGTGTTACCTGGCTGCACGGTCGCGGGGTACTCTTTACCACCAATCGTCACGACAACAGCATCGCCTGCTTTCGCGGCACCGCCCACGCTACCGGTGATCGTCTGCTCAACCTTGGACTCGTCCTGATTCAGAACACCGTCAACAAACGGCTGATCAATCTCGATCGTAGCCACGGGCGTCTCGGTCTGAACATCATAGTCACGGCTCGTATCGGCGTCGTACGCATTACCGTACTGATCCTTACCCGTCACCTCGGCCGTGATATCGCCCGGCTGCAGATCTTTCACCGCATCGGCAGGCACCGTCACACTCCAGGTGTTACCTGGCTGCACGGTCGCGGGGTACTCTTTACCGCCAATCGTCACGACAACCGCATCGCCTGCTTTCGCGGCACCGCCCACGCTACCGGTGATCGTCTGCTCAACCTTGGACTCGTCCTGATTCAGAACACCGTCAACAAACGGCTGATCAATCTCGATCGTGGCCACGGGCGTCTCGGTCTGAACATCATAGTCACGGCTCGTATCGGCGTCGTACGCATTACCGTACTGATCCTTACCCGTCACCTCGGCCGTGATATCGCCCGGCTGCAGATCTTTCACCGCATCGGCAGGCACCGTCACACTCCAGGTGTTACCTGGCTGCACGGTCGCGGGGTACTCTTTACCGCCAATCGTCACGACAACAGCATCGCCTGCTTTCGCGGCACCGCCCACGCTACCGGTGATCGTCTGCTCAACCTTGGACTCGTCCTGATTCAGAACACCGTCAACAAACGGCTGATCAATCTCGATCGTGGCCACTGGCGTCTCGGTCTGAACATCATAGTCACGGCTCGTATCGGCGTCGTACGCATTACCGTACTGATCCTTACCCGTCACCTCGGCCGTGATATCGCCCGGCTGCAGATCTTTCACCGCATCGGCAGGCACCGTCACACTCCAGGTGTTACCTGGCTGCACGGTCGCGGGGTACTCTTTACCGCCAATCGTCACGACAACCGCATCGCCTGCTTTCGCGGCACCGCCCACGCTACCGGTGATCGTCTGCTCAACCTTGGACTCGTCCTGATTCAGAACACCGTCAACAAACGGCTGATCAATCTCGATCGTGGCCACGGGCGTCTCGGTCTGAACATCATAGTCACGGCTCGTATCGGCGTCATACGCATTACCGTACTGATCCTTACCCGTCACCTCGGCCGTGATATCGCCCGGCTGCAGATCTTTCACCGCATCGGCAGGCACCGTCACACTCCAGGTGTTACCTGGCTGCACGGTCGCGGGGTACTCTTTACCGCCAATCGTCACGACAACAGCATCGCCTGCTTTCGCGGCACCGCCCACGCTACCGGTGATCGTCTGCTCAACCTTGGACTCGTCCTGATTCAGAACACCGTCAACAAACGGCTGATCAATCTCGATCGTGGCCACGGGCGTCTCGGTCTGAACATCATAGTCACGGCTCGTATCGGCGTCGTACGCATTACCGTACTGATCCTTACCCGTCACCTCGGCCGTGATATCGCCCGGCTGCAGATCTTTCACCGCATCGGCAGGCACCGTCACACTCCAGGTGTTACCTGGCTGCACGGTCGCGGGGTATTCTTTACCGCCAATCGTCACGACAACAGCATCGCCTGCTTTCGCGGCACCGCCCACGCTACCGGTGATCGTCTGCTCAACCTTGGACTCGTCCTGATTCAGAACACCGTCAACAAACGGCTGATCAATCTCGATCGTGGCCACGGGCGTCTCGGTCTGAACATCATAGTCACGGCTCGTATCGGCGTCGTACGCATTACCGTACTGATCCTTACCCGTCACCTCGGCCGTGATATCGCCCGGCTGCAGATCTTTCACCGCATCGGCAGGCACCGTCACACTCCAGGTGTTACCTGGCTGCACGGTCGCGGGGTACTCTTTACCGCCAATCGTCACGACAACAGCATCGCCTGCTTTCGCGGCACCGCCCACGCTACCGGTGATCGTCTGCTCAAGCTTGGACTCGTCCTGATTCAGAACACCGTCAACAAACGGCTGATCAATCTCGATCGTGGCCACTGGCGTCTCGGTCTGAACATCATAGTCACGGCTCGTATCGGCGTCATACGCATTACCGTACTGATCCTTACCCGTCACCTCGGCCGTGATATCGCCCGGCTGCAGATCTTTCACCGCATCGGCAGGCACCGTCACACTCCAGGTGTTACCTGGCTGCACAGTCGCGGGGTACTCTTTACCACCAATCGTCACGACGACCGCATCGCCTACTTGTGCGGCACCGCCCACGCTACCGGTGATCGTCTGCTCAACCTTGGACTCGTCCTGATTCAGAACACCGTCAACAAACGGCTGATCAATCTCGATCGTGGCCACGGGCGTCTCGGTCTGAACATCATAGTCACGCTCAGTACCCACGGTAACAGTGTTCCCTGCGTCGTCCGTGGTGGTGACCTTGGCCTCAACCTTGTCGTTGTTGACCAGCTCGGAGCCTGGAACGTCCACGTTCCAGGTCTTACCGTCCGGATTAACCGT
Source organism: Alcaligenes ammonioxydans (assembly GCF_019343455.1). NCBI lineage: Bacteria > Pseudomonadati > Pseudomonadota > Betaproteobacteria > Burkholderiales > Alcaligenaceae > Alcaligenes > Alcaligenes ammonioxydans. The sequence continues at coordinate 3,673,606 of NZ_CP049362.1, forward strand.
GGTTTCGTATTCTTTGCCGCCAACCGTAACGGTGACTTTGTCACCGGGTTTAACGTCTTTACCAACCGTACCGGTGATCGTGACGTCACCGCCCGATTCATCCTTGTTGATCACATCGTCATCCGTAATCGGATCAATCGTGATCTCGGCTTCAGGAGATGTGACGTCTACGCCGTAAGGCTTCTCGTCAGTCGCAGTTGTCGTGTTCCCTGCGTCGTCCGTGGTGGTGACCTTGGCCTCAACCTTGTCGTTGTTGACCAGCTCGGAGCCAGGAACGTCCACGCTCCAGGTCTTACCGTCCGGATTAACCGTGGTTTCGTATTCTTTGCCGCCAACCGTAACGGTGACTTTGTCACCCGGTTTAACGTCTTTACCAACGGTGCCAGTGATGGTTACGTCGCCGTCAGACTCCTCTTTATTAACCACGCCGTCGCCCGTGATGGGGTCGAGCGTGATTTCAGCCTCGGGAGGCAGAGTGTCAACCGTCGTCGTGTCCTGACCGCCGTTACCAGGGGTCCCAGCTTCGTTGGTGTAGCTGCCATCAGGCACTGTGATGGTAATGTCGCCTTCGTAGTTCGGTGGAGGAACCAGCGTACCCGTCCAGTTTTTTGGATCATTGTTATCGGGCGTCAGGCCTTCAATGCGACCGCCGCCAGTGACCACAATGTCTCCAACATCGAAGCCAAATGGCACTTCAGTGAAGGTGAAGGTAACCGTGCCGTCATCATTGATCTTGACCGTAACAGAGGGAGGAACCAGGGGGCCGGCTTCCTCTTCGCCTGTACCGCTGTAACCGCCCAAGCGCACGTTTTCAACAGTGGGCACGCCAGGACGTGGATATTCCAACGCCAAGGGACGGGTAGTTTCCACAATGCTGACCAGACGGGTAAAGCTGCTGCCACCGCCTTCGCCACCACCGGTCAAGACCGCAGCGGTAGGATCAAGTTGGGAAAATGGGTCATCGCCGGCTTCCAAAGCGGCCAACACAGCCGTAATGGCTGGATCGTCGGGATTGGCCAAGGCGGCTGCAACAGGGTCTACATCCGTTTCTGCAATATCGCCGCTCACCAGGAAGGAGCGGTTGTCAGAAATAGTCATGGGCGGGCTGCCCGGAATTTCTAGTTCAACGGTCGCGCCGGTCTCGGTAATGATTTCAGCATTGACAGGGACGCGCATCCCTTCTTTAACAGCTACTTTGGAGCCATCGCTGGTACGAATCCATGCCGTACCTTCAACTCGTGTCACTAAAACTGTATCCAGTGCCATGACTGTCTGATTCCTAAAAAAAGACTGCCGCAACGCAGCAGTCAGAAATGGACTTTCTTTGTTTAGAGAATAGCGAGTTGGGTCGCTACTCGGTATTGGCGTCGCCGCCAGTTCGCTGTTTTATTTATAGTTATTGACTGAACTTAACAATGCGAACAAGACGGCAAGCAGCTTGTTAGGCTATGCCGTGTACTTTTAGCGCCAACATCAAACGATCTGTTACATTTAGTTTTTCGAAAACAGCCTGAAGGTGGGCACGAACCGTCCTTTCAGTGATACCCAGATCATCTGCAATCAATTGATTGGAATGGCCCAGAGAGGCACGTTGCGCAACCTCGATTTCCCGACTGGTCAGCGAGCTTTCCCAGCCCGACTTGGGTTCCAGACGGCGGGTCACGTCACTGAGCAAACGGCTCAACAGCGACTCGCCCACCCAGACCTGACCGCTTGCAACATGATCCAAAGCCTGAATCAGTAAAGGCGACGAGCTGTAAGCGTGAATATAGCCACGAGCGCCCTGAGCCAGAACGGCCTGACCTTCGGTATCCGAAGGACGGGGGCTGGCGACAATAATTTTCATGCCCTGCACCGCCTGAGCCCATTGTGGATGGTTCCACAATGCCAAGGCGCTATCGACCACCACCAGATCTCGATGCTGTTGTTTCCAACGCAACAAATCGTCCATCCCGTGTCCTCTGGCAGGCAGCCAGGTGACGGAATCCAGATGACGCCAATGCTGCCACAACGCCTCATCGGCCGTCAGAAATAAAACCGAATTTACTTGTCGCATACCGCTTTTCCCTTACTGGTAACACGAGCTATAAGCCATCAGCTCTTGGTCTGACTCGGGTGTTACACCTCTATCGTCAGCGCTACTCCCCCAACGGACCAATCGGCCTTAACGCTCCCTGAATGCGTTGGATCTGGCCCTGAGAATAGGTTTGAGTAAGTACTGCATAACGGTCCGCTTACCCGTCAGAATGTGCACTTCGGCCACCATGCCAGGCAGGATCGGACGGTTATCGTCACCGACATACACCGTGTCAGTACGTACTTTAGCTATATAAAATGAATTGCCTTTTTCATCGGTAATGGTGTCAGCACTGGTCTGCTCCAGCACGCCGGGCAGCCCGCCGTAAATGGCAAAGTCATAGGCAGTGAACTTCACTTCGGCACTTTGACCAGCGTGCAAAAACCCGATATCGCGTGGGTTGATGCGCACTTCCAGCAACAAGGTGTCATCGGTAGGCACGATCTCCAGGATGTCCTTGCCAGGTTGAACCACTCCACCTACGGTATTGGCCGACAAGGTTTTGATGGTGCCACGCACGGGCGAACGCACTTCAGCCAGTCGTACCCGATCGGCCAAGGCACGTTGGCCCTGTTCCAAAGAAGCCAGCTTGGCGCGTGTTTCCGCCAGCTCGGTACGAGCCTGATTGCGGAACGTAATTTCCACCTCACCGATCCGGTTTTGAGCTTCCTGAATCGAAGCCTGAATACGACTGATCTGAGCCGTGGCCGCTTTTTGCTCACCACAGTAACGAGCCACATCGCGCTGCAGGCGCAGCAAATCCACCTCGGACACCGCTCCGCTTTTGAGCAAAGGACGGGTCATTTGCAACTCTTGCGAGGTCAAACCGCAACTGGACGCCGCCTGATCACGATTAGCTTGTGTTTCGCGCAATTCCTGCTGGCGCTGATTCAACTGTTCCTGAGCCACGGAAATATTGGAACGCAGCTCCTCAGTGCGAGCCAGCCAGACGCGGCGCTCCCCTTCGGCCAGATCCGGGGCCTTTTCCAGAACTTCGGCAGGCATGTCCAGGGGCTGGTCGGCGGCAATGGCTTCCAAACGAGCCGCCTTGGCCTTCAAGGACAAGGATTCTGCTTCGTTCTCCCCCAACGAGGAGGAGGCGCGCGTGGGGTCAATACGCAACAGCACCTCACCGGCTTCCACAGACTGGCCGGGGCGCACCAGAATTTCTTCTACTACCCCGCCATCCAGACTCTGCACGACCTGAACCTGGCGAGACGGGACCACTTTACCCTCACCACGTACCACTTCATCAATACTGGCCAGACTTGCCCAGACGATCAGCAAGCAGATGGCCAGCAAAGTCAGCCAGATCAGCAGCGTGGAACCTCTGACGTCCTGGTATCGGGCGGTCCATGATGCATTTTTGAGCATATTGCTGCCCGGCGGCGGCGAAGTGGTATCTTGAAGCTGCGCACGCACCCAATTGATCAGGTTCTGTATCTTCATGCTGCACTCCGGGCCTTGCCAATCTGCCCGCTACGCAAAGCGGCAATAACCTGATCTTTAGGGCCATCCGCCACAATGCGCCCCATATCCATCACGATCAGTCGATCGACCAATTCCAGCAACGCTGTGCGGTGTGTCACCAGCACTACGGTCTTGCCTTCACATTCTTTCTGCAAGCTGCGACGCAGGGCAGATTCGCTCTGGTTATCCATATTGCTGCTGGGCTCATCGAGCAGCAATATGGACGGGTTGCCGATCAAGGCACGGGCCACGGCAATGGCCTGACGCTGGCCCCCAGACAGGGAATCACCCCGCTCGCCAATCATCATGTCGTATCCATCGGGATGGAGTCGGGCGAAATCATCTACCCCTGCCTGGCGGGCGGCCGCCAGCATCTGATCATCGGTCGCGTAAGGAGTACCCATCATCAGATTGTGTTTGAGGCTGCCGTAAAACAGCATGGGGTCCTGCGAGACATAACCCATGGAGCGACGTACGTCTGCCGGGTCGATCTGCTGGCTATCGATACCATCCAGCACCACAGTCCCGCCCGTAGGCTTGTACAAGCCCAGAATCAGCTTGGACAAGGTGGTTTTACCGGAGCCGATGCGACCAATAATGCCGACCTTCTCGCCCGCCTTCAAAGAGAAGCTGACTTTATCAAGCACGTTCTGGCTTGCACCCGGATACGCAAAACTGACGCTACGAAACTCGATGGAACCTTCCAGGTAAGGCCGCGGCACAAAATGTCTATCTTCCGGATGCTCGATGGGCATCGTCATGTAGGTATCCACCGACCCCAATGACGTTCGGGCATTCTGGTATTGCATCATCAGGCCGGCGACCTGCCCCAAGGGCGCAAGGCAGCGTCCCGCAATCATGGACGCAGCAATGATGCCCCCCATGGACAATTTCGTCTCCTGAACCAGATACACACCAATAATGACCACGCTGATAGTGACCATTTGCTGCAGCATCTGTACCGTGTTGACGGTCAAGGTCGAGGTCATCTTGATGCGTGCACCCTGTCGCGCCAGATACTCGGTGGACTGTTCCCAATCGCGCTGGGCATTGCTTTGCGCGTTCAGAACCTTCAGAGTTTCCATACCGGCCAGGGATTCGATGAGGCCGGCGTTACGCTGGGCAGCTGCCTGAAAGGTTTGCTTGGTCAGACGTTCCATACGCGCCTGAGCAAACCAGGAGATGCCCAAGATGACCACAATGGCCACCACGGGCGGGATCAGCATCCAAGGCGAAATCCAGGCCAGCACCGCCAAAAACAGCAGCACAAACGGCAAGTCGACCAGCGTGGTCAGACTGGCCGAAGCGATAAAGTCGCGCACTGATTCAAAAGAGCGCAGATTGGCCGCGAAAGAGCCTACCGACGGCGGCCGGTTTTCCATCCGCAAGTCCAGCACCCGCTCCATAATCCGCGCGGACAGCTGGATGTCCACCCGTTTACTCGCGACATCGACCACGTAGGCACGCACTGTACTGAGCACCATGTTCATGATCAGCACCAGTCCGATCCCGATCGACAGCACCCACAAGGTTTCAAGCGCCTTGTTGGGAACCACCCGGTCGTACACGTTCATGGTGTAGAGCGGAAGGGCCAAGGCAAACAGATTGATCAACAAGGCAGCGCCAAGCGCATCGCGATACAGTCGCCAGTTCTGCACCACGGCGGTCCAGAACCAGTGCTTGCCCTTCATAGGAGCTACACCATCCTTGGCACGCGCCTCAACCCGGAAATCGGGTTTGACAACGACCAACAGCCCGGAATACTGCGCTTGCAGATCATCCAGGCTGATTTCGCTGGGGCTCCCGCTTTCGGGGAAATGAACGTGCGCACGGCCTTCTTCCAGCCCCAGCAAGACACATGCCCGGTTGTTCTTCAACAACAAAATGACCGGGAACAAGCTGGCGTCCAGCTCGGTAAATACCCGGCGCCAGATCCGCGCCGTGCAATGACCGCGTGCCGCCGCCCGATTCAACAGTGCAGGCGTCAAGCGCCCCCGCTGCAAAGGCAAGCCCGCAGACAAGTGCTGGGGCGTGCAGGGATTACCGTGTATACGGGTAATCTCCGCCAGGCAGGTTAGAAGAGGATCATCATGAGTCAGATGAGGCGGGACACTGAATTCCCCGCTTGTTGGTGCCGTGCTATCAGATGAGTGGTTCATCGTCATTAATCAAATCCAACGAATCCCGCAGGCGCTGGCGGGTCAGTTTGCGCTCATTCAACTTGGCCAAAGCCTGGGGAGGCAGATCAGTCATGCGAAGCACACCGTTTGCAACCAGTGCGTCAATCAAATCTTCCAGTACCCGGATAAAACTCGCATCCGAGGCCGAAAGCTCTTGTTTGTAATCGTCTTCGTTCTGACTCATCCATGCCTCCTTTTTCTATCTAGTACGCCATCAGGCAGATATTAAAGTCCGGCTGCCTTCTCGCGCAGGACAGGCGGGGCCATGCCGTCGCGATAATCAACAGAGACTGGCGTCAGGTTAGACGTATCTGGAACCGGTGTCATACATGCCTTGAACGCTTCTTCAGGAAAATCGAGCTTGGCCGCTTCTTCAGGTTGTTCCGAGTAGGGCTGGGACAGGCCTACGGACGACACCAGGCGGTGCGACAAAGTCAACCAACGGTATTCAGCTTGCTGGAGATCGTAAGTGGCATTGGCCAGCGCGCGACGGGCATCAAACAGCTCGTTTTCCGTATCCAGCAAGTCCAGCAAAGAGCGTTGACCAATCTGGAACTGCTGCATATAGGCAACTCGCACCTTGGAGGTCGCCAGTTCGTGCTGCTTCAGGAAAGGCAACTGGGCACGCAGACGCTCGATATTGTTCCAAGCCACTGCCAGATCCTGCTGTACGTTGCGGCAGGTGTAGTCGCGCACATCGCGGGCAGCATACTGTTGAGCCGTGGTTTGACGGATGCGGGCGGCATCAGCACCACCTCGGAACAGGTTGTACGACAGCATCAACTGCACATTGCTGCTTTGTGAATCACGGTAGGCAGATGCACCTGGGGGGTCAGTCTTGTCTTTACCAGTGGCAGCGCGCAACTCCAGCGTTGGCGACAGACGACCTTGGGCTACATGCTTGCCCGACTCGGCGGCCTGGTACAAAGCTTGTTTAGCCAGAATTACCGGGCTGGTACGCAAAGAAGGCAGGAAGTCCACGGTCTTGGCAGGGATGGACTCGCTCAGGCTGGGTGCGGCCTGCAATACTTCCGGCGCAGGCACGCCCACAATACGGCGGTAACGCTGCAACACGTCATTCAGATTGCCCGCTTCGGTCATCATATTGCTTTGGGCCAGGGCTTGGCGACCATAGGCCTGTTCCAGATCCACACCACGGCCTACGCCCGATTCGGAACGCTCCTGAATCTGGCTCAGAATGTTCAGGTGCATGCCATAGTTTTCACGGGCAAGCTTTTCCATTTCGCGGTAACGCAACACATCAATGTGCGCATTGGCCGCTTCCAGGGCCAGCGAATCTACCGACGCCAGCAACTCATAGTAAGTAGCCAGTTTTTCGTAGCCCAATTGACGCACTTGATTGATCGAGGAGAAACCATCAAAGATCAATTGACGCAATTGCAGGCTGTAGCCATTACGGGTCCAGTTGACCGATGGCGCACTCGATGTACCACCCCGCCATTCTTTACCGACCCAGCCCTGAGCATTGATTTCGGGCATCAAGGCACCCCGGCCCACATTCTGGCCTTCCAGCGCCGACTGGAAATCCTGAAAGCGAGCGCCAAGTTCAGGGTTGGACATAATTGCCCGCTCAATACTGTCCTTGAAGCTCAAGCTGTTTTCCTGCTGGGCAAGCGCTGGCTGCGCCAGTAGTAACGCTGTCAGCAGCGAACTTACCGTTAGAGTTTTCTTACCACGCACGTCGGCCTCCGTAAGATCCTGAGCCGCGTCCGCAACAGACGTCCTCGCGTCAGCGTTGCAACGCATGGCCGGATCATATTTAAGTACAAAAATGAAAGAAGAGTGGGATCGGTGTGCCACTTAAGATAAGCGAAAGGAACACCACCCGAGGGCCCAACACCTATGTATTGCACATAGGATTTACATCTAAGGCTGGCAAACCTGACGCCAGCCGCAGCAGTATGTTCATAATGGACCGGGGCAAGACAAGGCGGAGCTACAGGCTTCTGACCTGTATTCTTGGAGCATAACCTTGTGTCTATTTGTGACTTTTCGTGTAGAGAAAGGTGAAACTCTCTACGTCGATCACAGGACAAATTGTATCTTAAATTACAAAGCTCTTCGTCGATCACAATGTTAAAAATGATAAATAGCCTGTGACAAAATCAGCAATAACGCCATGAAATTAAACGACTCCAAGATATTAGGCGCTTAACGACAAACCATTGTGTCATAAGTCACGCTCAGCACCGTTGGTAATAATCTACAAAAAACTTTCACCTTAATAAGCATTTGGGTTACATCGTCTGCCGATCTAAATCTCATCTGTCGGTAAAAGGAATTTACGGGGCCAACATATAACTTTCTTTATTGTCGACAATAACTCACTTGTAACCGTTTCCCATTGCAGTTTGGTTTCTTTTTACTTCCTTGTACAAGGAATTGAAAAAAATACTTGTAATCAAAAACTTATAGCAATCGCGCGTTCCCCCCTGTGCCAGGCCCCTTTGGTCGCTTCTTAGAACCATCGCTTACCAGTTGTCCACTCCCTGGCGCTTGTCCCACCTCTGCCTGCCCGATACCATCGGAAGATACGTATTCAGTGAGCAACACTCAACTTGGAGGCCGCACATGTATCAACACCTGGCCCTGTATATCAATGGTCAATTTCTGGATGGACAAGGTCGCCAGACCCAGGCCGTCATCAACCCGGCCAACGGCAGCACGCTAGGCCAACTGCCGCTGGCGTCACAGGCCGATCTGGATGCCGCACTGAGCGCCGCCCAAGCCGCATTCAAAAGCTGGCGTCACAGTTCCCCGATGGACCGCAGTGCCATCTTGCGCAAGGTGGCGGAACTGTCCCGTGAACGCGCGCAGGAGATTGGCCGCAATTTGACGCTGGATCAAGGCAAGCCTTTGGCCGAGGCCGTCGGCGAGATCATGTCCTGCGCCGACCATGCGGATTGGCACGCCGAAGAGTGCCGCCGGATTTATGGTCGCGTCATCCCTGCCCGCAATCCAAAAGTGCAGCAACTGGTGCTGCGCGAGCCTATCGGTGTCTGCGCTGCGTTCACACCCTGGAACTTCCCCTATAACCAGGCCATTCGGAAAATCTGCGCCGCCATCGGAGCGGGCTGCACCATTATTCTGAAAGGCCCGGAGGACTCCCCCAGCGCAGTCATGGCCATTGCCCAGGCCTTTCACGATGCGGGCTTGCCACCGGGCGTATTGAATATTGTCTGGGGCATTCCACAAGAGGTCTCGGATTATCTGATCCGCTCCCCCATCGTGCGTAAAGTCTCGTTTACCGGCTCAGTCCCCGTTGGCAAGCAGTTGGCAGCGCTGGCCGGCGCTCATATGAAACGCATCACCATGGAACTGGGAGGGCACTCGCCCGTTCTGGTCCTGCCCGATGCCGATGTCGCCCGCGCTGCTCGTCAGCTCGCCCGGTTCAAAATACGCAATGCCGGGCAGGTGTGCATTTCACCCACACGCTTTTATATTCACGACGACATCTATACCCAGTTCGTGGACCGCTTTACCGAAGAATTGGCGAATGTGAAGGTGGGAGACGGCCTGGACCCGGATACACAGATGGGCCCCTTGGCCCACGAACGCCGTATTCCCATGATGCAAAAGTTTGTCGACAACGCCCGTTCGCTGGGCGGCAAAGTCGTGCTGGGAGGCGAGCAGATCAAACGCGACGGTTTCTTTTTCTCGCCTACGGTACTGACCGACTTACCTGACGATGCACTGGTCATGACCGAAGAGCCCTTCGGCCCCATCGCCCCCCTGACCCGCTATCATGATCTGGACGATGCCATCGCCCGCGCCAACAGCCTGCCTTACGGTTTATCGGCCTACGCCTTTACGCAATCCTTACAGGCTGCGCATCGCTTGGGCACAGAACTGGAATCGGGTATGGTCAACATCAATCACTTTGGCAGCTCTTTGCCAGAAACCCCCTTCGGAGGAGTCAAAGACAGTGGCATTGGCAGTGAAGGCGGGACTGAAACCTTTGACGGATACTTAGTCACCAAATTTGTGACTCAGATCTAAGAATGGCTCCTGGCCCCGCTTTACGGGGCTAGGGTGAACCCCTACTGTACTAATTGTGTATTCCCGTTAAATTATTCAAACACTCGTTTGAAATTAGGAAATAACGGTGAAACGCTCTGATCGGACACAGTCCGCCATTCTCGACGCAGCCGAGCATCTTTTCGCGCTGTATGGCCACGAAAACACCTCCATGCGCCAGATTACAGCGCAGGCCAAGGTGAACCTGTCGGCTGTCAATTATCACTTCGGCAGTAAAGACGGACTGACACAGGCTGTATTTCAACGCCGCCTGAACAGCATCAATCAAGAGCGGCTGGAAAAGCTGGCTTTTTATCGCCAGCAAGCCGGTGATGGACCGTTGAAAGCATCTCAGGTGGTCGATGCCTTTTTTGGCCCGCTGATACGTCTAGCCGGTTCAGGCAAGGGCGCTCCACGCTCGTTCATTCCTTTGCCCGGACAGGATCGTCCAGCGCCACAAGACTTTATTCAGTCCATCTGCTGGGACGAACAAGTCGCCATCTTTCTTCCTTTCAAGCAGGCTTTGCACGAGGCGCTGCCCACCGTACCGGAAGAAGAAATCATCTGGCGATTCCATTTCATGCTGGGCGCTACTTCGTATGCCCTGATGGGCACCCAATCATTGCGTCGGGCCTTGCAATTGCCCCTTAACGACTCTCCTGAAAGTGAGCAGCAATTGCAACAGCGTCTGATGAGTTTTCTGCTGGGTGGATTACGGGCCCCTTTGCCGGCCAGCAGCTGATCTGCGAGGTCCTGGCAGTCGGGCTGCACCGAGGCGAACCGTACTGTTAGGGAACGACAAGCCTCAGGTAAGCATGAAGGTGTTTTTACCGCTGAGCCGTCCCGAGGGACAAAACGCCCCCCAAGGGGGCAACAAGCCAGCGGCGCAGCATGGGGGTAATTTTCCTACCGCCAAGCCGTCCCACGGTACAAAGCGCCCCCTCAGGGGGCAGCACGCTGAAGGGGCTGCATGGGGGCATTCTTTTTCTTTTTGAGCTAGTCCGGAGTTGCTATGTTTCTGACCTTGCTATTGATACTGCTGGTGCTTGGCTGCATCTACGTTCTCAAAAACCGGAATCTACGCACTAAGTGGCTCAGTCGCCCAATTTACCGTGCCTTTTCCAGTGTTTTGCCCGCCATGTCCCAAACTGAGCGCGATGCGCTGGAGGCAGGGACAGTCTGGTGGGAAAGTGAGCTGTTTCGTGGAAAACCCAACTGGAATACCTTGAGCGCTTACCCCGCCTATCGGCTCACCGAGGAAGAGCGTCAGTTTCTGGACAATGAAGTCAATGTGGCCTGCGCCATGATTGATGACTGGCAAGTCAGCCAGGAAGACTTCGACATGCCCGTCGAAGTCTGGAACTACCTGAAAGAAAACCGCTTTTTCAGTCTGATTATTCCCAAGGAATACGGTGGTCGCGGTTTCTCGGCACAGGCGCACTCGGCCGTGGTGGCCAAGCTCTCGACACGCAACTCGGCCCTGTCCGTGTCGGTCATGGTGCCCAACTCACTAGGCCCGGCCGAGCTGCTACTGCATTACGGCACCGATGAGCAAAAGCAACACTATCTGCCCCGTCTGGCTGATGGCCGTGACATCCCCGCTTTCGCCCTGACCAGCCCATGGGCCGGTTCCGATGCGGCGGCCATTCCCGATGTAGGGATTGTCTGCAAAGGCGAATGGGAAGGTCAGGAAGTACTGGGCATGCGCGTCACCTGGGACAAGCGCTACATCACTCTGGCCCCGGTATGCACCTTGCTGGGACTGGCCTTTCGCCTCTATGACCCGGACGGCTTGCTCGGGGGAGAGAAAGACATTGGCATCACCTGCGCCCTGGTCCCCAGCGATCACCCAGGGGTAGAGACCGGTCGTCGTCACTTCCCTTTGAACGCCATGTTCATGAATGGCCCGACCCGCGGTAACGATGTCTTCATGCCACTGGAATTCATTATTGGTGGCCCTGCCATGGCCGGGCAAGGCTGGCGCATGCTGATGGAGTGTCTGGCGGCAGGGCGCTCCATCTCCTTGCCCTCCTCGTTTACCGGCATGGCCAAGTTAACCAGCCGCGCGGTAGGCGGGTATTCCGCCGTACGCACCCAGTTTCGCAGCGCCATCAGCAAGTTTGAAGGTGTGGAAGAAGCGCTGGCTCGCATTGCTGGCCACACCTATGCCATGGATGCCGCCCGCACCATGACAGCCGCGGCGGTGGACCTGGGCGAAAAGCCATCCGTCGTCTCAGCCATCGTCAAATACCATGTGACCGAGCGGGGCCGCATGGTGGTTAACGACGGGATGGATGTGATCGGCGGCAAAGGCATTTGCCTGGGCCCCTCCAATTTCCTGGGTCGCGCCTACCAACAAATACCAGTCGGCATCACGGTAGAAGGCGCCAATATTCTGACGCGCAGCCTGATTATTTTTGGTCAGGGCGCGATCCGTTGCCATCCTTTCATTCTGGAAGAAATGACTGCTGCGCTGGACCCGGATCGTGAAGCTGGACTGCGCAAGTTTGACCAAGCCTTCTGGGCTCACGTTCGTTACACTCTGGCCAACACGGGCCGTTCTTTCTGGCTAGGCCTGGGTGGCTGGCGTTTGCTAAGTGGCCCCACGGGCACAGCCAAGTCCATGCATCCCTACTACGGTCAGGCCAGCCGTTACAGCGCAGCCTTTTCCTTGTTGGCCGATGCTTCCATGCTGGTGCTGGGCGGCTCTCTGAAAATGCGCGAGCGCCTCTCCTCTCGTCTGGGAGATGCACTGTCCGAACTCTATATGCTCAGCGCGGTCCTCAAGCGTTACCAGGACGAAGGCCGTCAACAAGAAGATGCGCCTTTAGCTCACTGGGCGGCCCAGGATGCCTTGATGCGCACACAGCATGCCCTGGACAAGGTGCTGGAAAACTTTCCGAACCGACCTTTGGCTGGCCTGCTGCGCCTGCTGGTCTTTCCGCTAGGCCTGCGCCGCCTGGGGCCCAATGACAAGCTGGATCATGCCGTCGCCAAACTGTTGACCCGACCCGGCCCCACTCGTGACCGCCTGACCTACGACACCTATCTGCCCAACGATGACAAGGAGCCCGTGGGCGCTATCGAAGCGGCATTGCTGGCGGCTCTGAATACTCGCGATATTGACGCGAAAATCCGTCAGTTCGAAAAGAGCGGTCAGTTGCAGGACAACCCCAAGGCCAACGTACGTGATATAGCCGAAGCGGTCTTCCAGGCAGGCGGAATCAGCGCTCAAGAGTTCGAGCAAATTCAGGCGCGCGATGTCCTGCGCGACCGAGTGATCGCCGTGGACGATTTCCCTTTCGATCTGCGCCGGGAACGCGCCGCCACTGAAACCACCAGTGGGAGCCAAGCATGAGTTTTCAACCGGTCTATATTATTGACGGCGCACGCAGCCCGTTTCTGAAAGCGCGTAACGCGCCCGGCCCGTTCTCAGCGGGAGACCTGGCGGTACAAACCGGCCGCGAGCTTTTGCTACGCCAACCCTTTGAGGCGTCGCAGCTCAGCGAAGTCATTCTGGGTTGCGCGGCTCCGTCGCCCGATGAAACCAATATTGGCCGGGTGCTGGGTCTGCGTCTGGGCACCGGCCACAAAGTGCCGGGCTGGACCGTGATGCGCAACTGCGCTTCGGGCATGCAAGCGCTCGATTCAGGTGTGCAGGCCATCCAAACCGGTCGCTCGCAACTGGTACTGGCCGGCGGCGTAGATGCCCTGTCTCACGCCCCCATCCTGTTCAGCGACGATATGGTTCGCTGGCTGGCAGGCTGGGGCAAAGCTCGCAGCATGGGCGCACGTCTGAAAGCACTGGGCAGCCTGCGGCTGTCTTACCTGAAACCCGTCATCGGATTGCTCAAGGGGCTGACAGACCCCGTAGTCGGCTTATCCATGGGGCAGACCGCAGAAATTCTGGCCCATCAATTTGGCATCAGCCGTCAGGACATGGACGAATTTGCCGCTCGCAGCCATCGTCTGGCTCTGCGTGCGCAACACGAACACGCGTTTGAAGAAATCGTGCCGCTCAGCGATACGCGCGGCAACAGCTACCCGAACGATGATGGCGTACGTGCGGACTCCACACCTGACAAGCTGGCCAAGCTGCGTCCGGTCTTTGACCCGCCCTGGGGCAACATCACAGCGGGCAACAGCTCACAGGTCACCGATGGCGCTGCGTTGTTGATTCTGGCCAGCGAGACAGCCGTCAAAGAGCACCAGCTCAAACCGATAGGCCGAATTGTGGATGCCCAGTGGGCGGGACTGGACCCGGCCACCATGGGTTTGGGGCCGGTATTTGCGGCCACACCGATTCTGGAACGCAATCGTTTGGCCTTGAATGGCCCGGACTTGTGGGAAATCAACGAAGCCTTTGCGGCGCAAGTGCTGGCATGTCGCGCTGCATGGGACGATCAGCAATGGTGCCAGACGCATCTGGGACGTGATGCCCTGGGCTTGCTGGACATGGACAAGCTCAACGTGGACGGTGGCGCAATTGCGATCGGCCACCCGGTGGGCGCCTCTGGCGCCCGAATCGTACTGCATTGCCTGCATGCCCTGCGTCGTCGCAACTTGCGTCTGGGCATGGCCGCCATTTGTATTGGCGGTGGCCAGGGCGGCGCCATGTTGATCGAATCGCTGCAAGGAACTGAATCATGATGCCTGTCGCTACCTTGGATTTGCAAAACTTCACCCTGCATACGGACGATCAGCACATTGCCTGGCTGAAAATCGACTGTGTGGGCAGTTCGGTCAATCGACTCTCTGCACTCGTGTTGCAAGAACTGAATCAGGCCCTGGATTACCTGAGCGGCCATCCCCCAAAAGCGTTGATCATTTACTCAGGCAAAGCCGCCGGATTTATCGCGGGGGCTGATATCGACGAGTTTTCCGAACACGGCAACAATCCTGAAAAGGGTCTGGCATTGGTCACGCGCGGCTGGACGGTGTTCAACAAACTGGCCAAGCAAACCTATCCGACCCTGGCACTGGTACAAGGCCACTGCCTGGGCGGGGGACTGGAGCTGGCCCTGGCGTGTCGCTATTGCCTGGCCGTGGATCAGGACGACACGCGCCTGGCTCTGCCCGAAGTCATGCTGGGTATCTTCCCAGGCTGGGGAGGAATGTTGCGCCTGCCTGAATACATCGGCCCGGCTGCCGCCATGGACCTGATGCTCAGTGGCAAAAGCGTCGATGCGCGCAAGGCAGCCCGTATGGGCATCGTCGATGCCTGCGTCCCGGTGCGTCTGGCCCGGCAAGCGGCCGTCAAGCAGGTTCTCAGCGGTAAAAAACCTCGTCGTGCCCAGGGCTTGCCCCGTCTGATGAACAGCAAGCTGCTACGTCCCCTGGTGGCTCGCCAGGTACGCCAGCAACTGGAAAAACGTGATCCGTATCAACACTATCAAGCCCCTCGCGCCATTTTGGAAATTTGGGAGAAACACAATGGCAACGCGCTGAAAGCACCCGAGCTGATTGAACAGATCACCCGCTCTGACACCGCAGCCAACCTGCTGCGTGTCTTTCACCTGCAGGAGCGGCTAAAGAGCATCGGAAAACACGCCTCATCACAAGTGCTCAGTCATATTCATGTCGTAGGTGCGGGCGTCATGGGCGGCGATATTGCTGCAGTATGTGCTCTCAAAGGCCTGCGAGTGACCTTGCAGGATCAGGACCGAGAGCGGATCGCACAGGCTCAGGGGCGGGCCGCCAAGTTGTTCCAGCGCCGTCTGAAAGACCGCAGGCTGGTGCAGGCGGCGCTGGATCGTTTGATCCCGGACCCGAACGGTCATGGCATCGCTTCAGCGGATCTGGTGCTCGAGGCAATCTTCGAGAACGCCGACGCCAAGCGCAGCCTGTACACCACGATAGAGCCGTTGTTGAAGCCGGGGGCCATTCTGGCGACCAATACCTCCAGTTTGCCTTTGTCCGAGCTCAGCCTGAATCTGATCAATCCGCAGCGACTGGTGGGCATTCACTTCTTTAACCCGGTCTCTCGCATGCCGTTGGTTGAGGTCGTGGAAAGCGAATTGCTCGCACCTGACGTACGCAGCACCGCCTACGCCTTTGTGAACCAGATCGGCAAGTTGCCTTTGCCCGTCAAAGACAGCCCGGGGTTTTTAGTCAATGCCGTCTTGGCGCCCTACATGCTCGAGGCCATGCGCTGTGTGGACGAAGGACTGGAGCCGGCCACCGTGGACAAAGCCATGGTCCAGTTCGGCATGCCGATGGGACCACTTGAACTGGCCGACACGGTAGGTCTGGACATTGCCCGGGATGCCGGTGCGCAACTTAGCCAGCAGGCCGTCATGCCCGCCTGCCTGAAAAGCCATTTGGATCGCCAGGAGCTGGGTCGTAAAACGGGCCAGGGTTTCTATACCTGGAAAGATGGCAAAGCCCAGAAGCCACCCGCAGGAACGATACCCAGCGGTCTGGCAGATCGCCTGATCAAGCCCCTGATCGAACAGACGGAGCACCAGGTGCGCATCGGGGTGGTGCAAAACGAAGATCTGGCCGATGCAGGCGTCATTTTCGGTACAGGCTTTGCCCCCTTCCGGGGAGGGCCGCTGCATTACAAAGCAACACAAAAACAACGCAATTAGCTCGAATTGGCACAAATACCTATACGCCGATTGGCCTAGGTCATGCACCATAGAAAACAAACAGGTGTTTTAAAACTTGTCATAAGCCTCTGTCAGACGTCGCACCTATACCTTGGAGAAGAGACATGAAAAAGACGGTTGTAGCTTTGCGTACCATTCCTGCCTTGCTCATTCCTCTGGGAATGAGCGTGGGCATGGGCCAGGCCCATGCGGCTGGTTTCAACTTGCTCGAACAAAATGCGAGCGGCCTGGGCAATGCCTACGCAGGCTCGGCTGCCATTGGTGAAAATGCCAGCACGATCTACTTCAACCCGGCTGGCATGACCCTGCTGCCCGACAACAACTTCTCGGCCGGCTTGAATGTCATCAAACCCACGTTCAAATTCTCCGATAAAGGCAGTACCGATCCCCTGGCCCTGACTGGTGGCGCCAGCCGTCCGGCAACCGGCGGCTCGGGCGGCGATGCAGGTAAAGTAGCGGCAGTTCCCAATATTTATCTGTCTCACCAGCTCTCGCCCAAATGGTGGGTGGGTCTGGGGATTGGTGTACCGTTTGGTCTGACTACCGAATACGATGAAGGCTGGATTGGTCGTTATCACTCCGAAAAATTCGCCATTGAAACCGTCAACGTCAACCCTTCGGTGGCCTACAAGGTCAACGACCAATTGTCGTTCGGTGTGGGGGTGAACTGGCTGCACATTGACGCGGACTACCGCCTGGCCACGCCGGTCGGCTACCATCCTGCACTGGGCCCCCTGGATATGGACACCCGCGTCAAGATGAAGGGCGACGCATGGGGTTGGAACGCCGGCTTACTCTATCAACTGACCCCCAGCACACGTTTGGGCGTGTCCTACCGCTCCCAGATTAAGATCACGGCTGATGGTGACACCAAGCTGCGCAATCGCAATGTCCCCGCCGGCATTCCTGCACCCAATATCAACTGGGATGCCGAAGCCACCATCAAGCTGCCTGACACTGCCATTGTCAGTCTGGTACACGACCTGAACTCGCGCTGGCAATTGTTGGCCGACGTATCCTGGACCGGCTGGAGCAGCATTCCGCGCCTGACTATCGAAAACAGCGGCCCCGGCGCCCGGGATTCCGGTCTGGAACTGAAATTCAAGGACGCCTGGCGCGTCGCCCTGGGCGCCAATTACCATTACAACGAGCAATGGACCCTCAAAGGGGGGGTGGCCTGGGACCAATCGCCAGTACGTGATGAAAACTACCGCCCCACTGCGTTGCCTGACAGCGATCGTTACTGGGTGTCTCTGGGTGCGCAATACCGCCCCAGCAAAAACGCCACCTGGGATATCGGCTACACCCACTTGTTCCTGAAAAATACAGATATGAACAACAACACCGATGTCGTCAATCGCGGCCTGACTCGCGGTACCTATAAAAACAGTGGCGACATTCTGGGCGTGCAGTTCACCTACCGCTTCTAAGGATGCACCATGGCCCGCAGTCGCCGCATGGAGCTGCTCGCACGCCTGCCTCCCACCTGGCGTGCCCGCTTTTTGCAGCTGGGCTTTAACTGGCACCCCGCCTTCCGGGCAACCGGGGGGCGGGTCCATAAAGTTTCCCCAAACCTGCAGCACATCGTCGTACGCCTGCCATTGCGTCGACGCACCCGCAATATCAATGGCTCCTTATTTGGCGGTTCCCTGTTTGCCATCACGGACGGCGTACACGCCACCATGCTGCTGGCCGGCCTGCAACGCCCTGTGATCGTGTGGGACAAAAATGCAGAGATCCAGTATCGCCGTCCCGGTTATCAGACTCTGTATGCCGATTTTCAAATCCGTCCGGAAGAACTGGACGCAATACGAGGACAGCTAGACCAGTATCACGAGGCTGAAGCCACCTTCACCGTACACATCCAGGACCCGCAAGGACAGGTCTACACCACGGTGGAACGCACCATCTACATTGCCGACGCCCACTTTTACAAGCAGAAATCACAATCACGCTAATTTGCAGGAGGACCGCTTCATGTTTACCCCCCGCTGTGCCGCCCTGATTTTAAGTCTGTCCCTTGGGCTACCCGCCGTTCAGGCGGCCACCGTCGCGCAGGTCTCCGTGCCTGATGCCGTCATGGTGGACCAACAAAGCCTGACACTCAATGGGGCAGGCCTGCGCAAGAAAGTTGTTTTTGATGTGTACGTCGCCGCCTTGTATACCGCCTCCCCGTCGCAGGATGCCCAAGCCATCATCCAGTCCCCCGGGCCGCATCAGGTTCGCTTGGTTCTCAAACGCGATCTGGATGCCCAAACCCTGATCGATGCACTGAAAGAAGGCATTCACAACAACCTAACCGATCCTGAAAAACAGGACCTGGACCCGGTCCTTAAACAGTTTGAGGATCTGATGCGCCAGGTGGGGCAAGCCAAAGAGGGCGATATCGTGATTCTGGACATGAACTCCCCCCAGGTCAGAATCCTGTTTAACGACAAAATGCTGGGCGAGCTCTCTCACCCGGGGCTGACCCCTGCCTTGTTGAAAATCTGGTTAGGCAAGAAACCTGCCCAAGAATCGCTCAAAAAGGCCCTGCTGGGATTGTCTTGAACCTACACGCCTCGGAGCGCTTCATGGATAAAGTCTGGCTGCAGAGCTACCCCGCCGGTATTCCTGCCACGATCGAAGATCAGGCCCAGCAGTACTCATCCCTGCTGGATGTATTTGAACAAAGCTGCACCGAGTTCGCGCAGCGCACGGCCTATATCAGCATGGGCAAGCGCATGAGCTTTCGTGAACTGTCTGAAAATGCCCTGGCGCTGGCCAGTTGGCTGCAAAGCCAGGGTGTGAAAAAAGGCGACCGAGTCGCCCTGATGATGCCCAATATGCTGCAGTACCCCATCAGCCTGTATGGCGTATTGCGCAGCGGGGCCACCATTATCAATACCAATCCACTGTATACCGCCCGGGAGCTGCGTCACCAACTGCAGGACAGCGGCGCAGAGACCATCATCATTGCTGAAAACTTTGCGCACGTACTGCAAGAAATCCTGCACGAGACTCCCATCAAGCGAATTATTGTGACCAGTGTGGGAGACTGCCTGGGCAGCGTTAAAGGGTGGCTGGTCAACCAAGTGGTGCGCCATATCAAGAAGGGAGTGCCTGCCTGGTCCTTGCCCGGTTCCCTGTCCTTTAAATCGGTGCTGGCAAAGGGCCGTACCCGCCCCCCTGCCCCGGTCACCCTGACCCACGACGACATTGCATGTCTGCAGTACACCGGTGGCACCACGGGCGTAGCCAAAGGCGCCATTCTGACGCACGGTAATCTGGTCTCGAACCTGAGCCAGGCCCTGGCCTGGATTCGCCCCTACCTCAAAGAAGGCCAGATCGACTGCGTGGTGACCGCCCTGCCGCTCTACCATATCTTCGCCTTCACCGCGAACCTGCTAGTGTTTCTTCGCCTGGGGGCGGAGAACCTGCTGATCATCAATGCACGCGATATTCCGTCCATGATCAAGGACATGGCCAAGCTGCGCTTTACCGCCATTACCGGCGTAAATACCTTGTTCAACGCCATGCTGAACAATGCCGAGTTCCGCAAACTGGATTTTTCCTCGCTTCGCTTTACGCTGGGCGGCGGTATGGCAGTACAGGAAGTCGTCGCCAAGCGTTGGCTGGAAGCAACCGGTAAACCCCTGGCACAGGCGTATGGCCTGACAGAAACTTCGCCAGCCGCCACCATCAACCCCCTGGATAAGCTGGAATTTACCGGATCAATTGGTCTGCCCGTACCCTCGACCGACATCCGCATCCGTGATGAAAACCAGAACGACCTGCCTTTGGGAGAAACAGGCGAACTGTGCATTCGCGGCCCGCAAGTGACCCCTGGCTATTGGCAGCGCCCCGATGAGACCGCCAAGGTCTTTGACCGGGACGGCTTTTTGCGCACGGGTGACATCGGCTATATGGATGAGCACGGATACGTGTTTTTGCTTGACCGTAAAAAAGACATGATTTTGGTTTCGGGCTTTAATGTCTATCCCAATGAAGTCGAAGCGGTTGCCGCGCAGCACCCGGATATTGTCGAGGCTGCCGCCGTTGGGGTTCCCGACGAGAAAGCCGGTGAAGTGGTCAAGCTCTATGTCATCAGCCGTAATCCCGCGCTGACTGAAAAAGAGGTCATTGCCTTTTGCCGCAAGAACCTGACCGGGTACAAGGCGCCACGCTATGTTGAATTCCGCGACGACTTGCCACGCACCAACGTTGGCAAAATCCTGCGACGGGAACTGCGTCCCTAGCACGTATTTGGCGCAGGCTTAGACGAAGATGAAAGGGGCTTATGCCCCTTTTTCATTAACCGGCGTATTCATAAACAAATAAGAATCAGATCGTTCGTCACCCTGATACCGCTCTTTAGAATGGGACAAACTATTCATATAAGCGAGTGTCAGAATGCACGCCCTGTCCCGCCTCTCGGAAACGAATCGCACCGCGATTGCCCAAATCACCGAAGAGCTCGATCCGCTGTCCCTGAACTGGCTGTCCGGTTATCTCGCAGGGGTCGCACAAATACGCCATAACGGGCTTCCCGTTCAGGTGCCGGCCGCTCCTGAACTGTCTTTGGTACCGGCCGCCGCTGCCCCCGCCCAACGTCCTGCCACCATTGTGTTTGGCAGTCAAACGGGCAATGCTCAACGCGTCGCCGAAGCTTTTGCTCAACGGTGTGAGGCGGCCGGTATTGCCGTGCGCCTGCTGCGCGCCGACCGCTACCCCACGCGCGAGCTGAAAGAAGAGCGTTTGCTGTATGTCATTATCAGCACGCAGGGCGAAGGCGACCCACCCGACGACTCCATCGGATTTTTCGAATTCCTCTCCGGTGCCCGCGCTCCCAAACTGCCCGGATTGAAGTTTGGCGTGCTGGGTCTGGGCGACTCGAGCTACCCCTTGTTCTGTGGGATCGCGGAAAAAATCGATCAACGTCTGGTCGCTCTGGGGGCAGAGCGCATCCTGGATACTGGCCTGGCCGATCTGGATATTGATACGGTAGCCGCCCCCTGGCAGGACAAGGCTTTTGCTTTTCTGGAAACGGATCACCAGGCCCACGCTGCAGCAGACTCGCCTGCTGCGCAATCGAGTAACGTCACCGTACTGGAAACCCCAGCGCGTAGCAGCTATACCCGTGATAATCCCTTCCAGGCCACCATCCTGCAAAGTCAAAGCATCACGGGCCGTGACAGCACCCGCACTATCTATCACTATGAGCTGTCATTGGAAGGCAGTGGCCTGCAGTACCAACCCGGTGATGCACTGGGTGTCTGGCCTACACAAAATGCCAAGCTGGTTGAAGCCGTCATTCAAACCTTGAAACTGGACCCGACCGAAACCGTCACCATTCAGGGCACCTCGCACACGCTGCAAGCATGGCTCAGCCACTACCGCGAACTCACCCAACTGACCAAACCTTTCCTGGTGGAACTGGCCAAACGCAACAGCGATACCGTGCTGCAAACAGCCGTAGGGCCAGACGGTTTGAACACCTTGCAAGCGTTGCTAAAGACCCATCAAGTACTGGACGTACTGGAACGCTTCCCGGCCACCTGGAGCGCCGCCGAGCTGGTACAAGCCTTGCGCCCTCTGGCACCGCGCATGTACTCCATCGCATCAAGCCAGTCCGAAGTGGACGAGGAAGTACATCTGACCGTCGCCAATGTGCACTACCAGTTCAACGGACAGGATCGGTGGGGCGTCGCCTCGGACTATCTGGCCAGCCGCAGCGAAGGCGATACCGTGCCGGTCTTTATCGATCCCAATACGCGTTTTCGCCTGCCTGAGGACAACGACCGGGACGTCATCATGATTGGCCCCGGCACTGGGGTTGCTCCCTTCCGGGCTTTTGTACAGGAACGCGGTATCCAGGGCGGTAAAGGCCGCAACTGGCTCTTTTTTGGCAATCCGCACTTTCACTCTGATTTCCTCTATCAGACCGAATGGCAGCGCGCCTTGCAGGATGGGCAGTTGCAGCACCTGGATCTGGCTTTCTCGCGGGATCAGGAAAACAAGATATACGTTCAACATCGCCTGCTGGAAAAAGCGGCCGAAGTCTATGCCTGGATTCAGGGCGGTGCCCATATTTATGTATGCGGCGATGCCACACAAATGGCTAAAGACGTTCACCAGACCCTGCAAAAAATAGCGCAGCAGGAAGGCGGACTGGATGCAGACCAGGCTCGCAGCTGGTTGGAAGAACTCTCGGCGCAGGGCCGCTACGCCCGCGACGTTTACTGAGAAGCAAGGACATGACAACAAAGAAAATCGCCGCTATCGAACAGGTCAAGATTGATAGCCACTATCTGCGCGGTAGCATTACCGAGGGTTTGGCCGATCCCATTACCGGCGCCATCAGCGAAGACGACAACAAACTGCTGAAATTTCACGGCAGCTATCAGCAAGACGATCGCGACCAGCGCGAAGAACGCCGCAAGCAAAAGCTGGAGCCGGCCTTTAGCTTCATGATTCGCGCCCGCTTGCCCGGTGGCGTGGTGACGCCTGCCCAGTGGCTGGCATTTGACAAGATCGCCTGTGACTGGGCCCAGTTCGGCCTGCGCATTACCACCCGTCAGACCTTTCAATGGCACGGCGTACGCAAGCCATTTTTAAAACCCACCCTGCGCGCCATTAACGACGCCTTGTCCACCACCCTGGCAACCTGCGGCGATGTGAACCGCCAGGTTGTCAGCGCAACCAACCCCCTGCTGTCCGAGCAGCACGGCCTGGTACAAGAGTGGGCTGACAAGATTTCTGAAACCTTCCTGCCCAAAACCCGCGCGTACGCCGAAATCTGGCTGGATGGCAAAAAAGTCGAAGACGCCATTGACGGCGAGGATTTCGAGCCGCTTTACGGCAAAACCTACCTGCCTCGCAAGTTCAAGATTGGTATTGCCGTGCCGCCTTTGAATGATGTGGACGTATTTGCGCAGGACATCGGCCTGATCGCCATTATCGACAACAATCAATTGCAGGGCTTTAACGTGGCGATCGGCGGCGGTATGGGCGCCACCCACGGAGATGAAACCACGTATCCGCGCCTGGGCAGCGTGATCGGCTTTGCGCGCCCCGAACAGATATTGGCGGTATGCGAGGCCATCATCACCACCCAACGGGACCACGGTAATCGAGATGAACGTCGTCATGCCCGTCTCAAGTACACCGTGGACAAGCTGGGGGCAGACTGGTTTCTGGAAGAGGTACAAAACCGCAGTGGTCATACTCTGGAGCCTTCAAGGCCCTATCACTTTGACCACAATGGCGACCGTTTTGGCTGGATTCAAGGCAACAATGGCCGCTGGCACCTGACCCTGCGGGTGGATTCGGGACGCCTCATGGATACCGAAACAGGTCCCTGGCTAAGCGGCATGCGTGAAATCGCCAAGATTCATCAAGGCCATTTCCGGCTGACCTGCAACCAGAACCTGATTATTGCCGACGTTCCCGAGGCGGATAAAACCGCTATCGACAAACTGGTGGCCGACCACAAGCTGGACGTATATCAAACGCAAAGTGGCATACGCAGCAGCACAATTGCCTGCGTCTCTTTGCCCACCTGCGGTCTGGCCATGGCCGAAAGCGAACGCTACGCCCCCATCCTGTTGCCCAAGCTGGAAACCCTGCTGGACAAATACCAGCTGCGTAATGAGCGCATTGTGCTGCGCATTTCCGGTTGCCCCAACGGCTGCGCCCGCCCTTACCTGGGTGAAATTGCACTGGTTGGACGCGCACTGGGCCGCTATGACTTGCGCCTGGGAGCCAACTTCAGCGGCGAACGTCTGAACGTGATCTATCGTCAGAATATTGCCGAACCGGAAATCCTGAGCATTCTGGACGAGCTGTTTGGCCGTTTCGCAGCCGAGCGTCTGCCAGATGAGCACTTCGGAGATTTCCTAGTGCGCGTCGGCGTCATTGCCGAACCCACGAGCCGTCTGATTCCCCTGGTTTTACAGCCGGCCTGACATGAACCTCTTTCCTTTATTCGCCAACTTGAAACAACGTGCAGTACTGGTGATCGGCGGTGGCGAAATTGCCGAGCGCAAAGTACGTCTGGTCCTGGCTGCCGGAGCTCAGGTCACGCTAGTCGCCCCTTATGTGGTGGACAGCCTGGAAGCTCTGGCTCGTCAGGGACGCATTACCCTGATCCGGGAACGCTACCAGGCCCTGCACCTGCAGGGGGCTTGGTTGATCATTGCCGCAACCGACAAGCGGGAAGTAAACCAGGTGATCGCCCAGGACGCCCAGGAAGCGCGCATTCTGGTCAATGTGGTGGACGACCCCGAGCTGTCCAGCTTTCAAGTGCCTGCTATCGTGGATCGTTCCCCCCTGATTATTGCCATTTCCTCGGCCGGTTCGGCCCCCATGCTGGCACGACGAGTCAGGGAGCAATTGGAAACCATGTTGGACCACAGTCTGGGGGCGATCAGCCGTCTGGCGCAAGAGTACCGCAGCGCCATTCGACGCGCCCGCCCCGAGCTGGGTGCGCGCCGCCGGTTTTACGACTGGTTGCTGGATGGCCCGGTGGGCGCCGCCCTTCGCAGCCACCAGGATGAACAGGCACGTCTTAGCCTGGAAAACGCGCTGCAAGAGCCTGAAGCCCCCCGTGTCTCTCAAGGTCGTGTCATTCTGGTGGGCGCCGGCCCAGGCGACCCCGGACTGTTGACCCTGCACGCCTTGCGCGCGCTGAACCGTGCCGACGTGATTCTGTACGATCGCCTGGTATCCGATCAGGTGATGGAACTGGCCCGCCGTGACGCCCATCGTATTTTTGTGGGCAAACAGTTGGGCGAGGACCATCATCAAACCCAGCACCGCATTCATCAGCTGATGATTGACTACGCCCGCGCTGGCCAGACCGTCGTGCGCCTGAAAGGCGGCGATGGCTTTATTTTTGGCCGGGGCGGCGAAGAACTGGAGCATCTGGCCGAGCATGGCATCGCGTTTGAGGTGGTGCCCGGCATCACGGCTGCCATCGCATGTGCCGCCTACAGCGGCATCCCGCTGACGCACCGTGAGCACGCACAGTCCGTGCAGTTCGTAACGGCACATCGCAAAAGCGGGCACGGAATCGAGGATTGGAATCCCTTGCTCGATACTAGCCAAACAGTCGCTGTCTACATGGGCTTGCAGCAAATCCTGGGCTTTAGCCACGAGCTGGTACAGCGTGGCCGCAGTGCCTCCACACCCTGCGCCCTGATTGAAAACGGCTCACGCCCGGAGCAGCGCACCTTGTTGTCCACCCTGGACACCATTGCCCAAGATGCCCAGCAACATCAGTTTGCCAGTCCGTGCATTTTGGTAATTGGTCAGGTCGTGACCCTGGGCAGTACCTTGTCCTGGTATGGCGAGTTGATTGATCAATTAAGTCCCCGTGCCGTCATTGAACCAACGTTGGACAAGGCGCTTGCCGCAGCCTGATTGCCAGCCCAGACACGGGCCTCGATCTCAAAGCAGGTTTTCTCGCCGCGCCGGGCCGTTATGGCGAGCAATTCAGACACAAGGTTACGTCTCTGAACAGGGAATCACCAGCAAGACAGGCAGAAGGACGACAAACTCAACCGGCGGCGCTCGCGGCTGACGAGGTCACTGACCGGCATGGTTTGAGAAAAAAATCGCCAAAGCCCTCAACATTCAAAAACGTTGAGGGCTTTTTTCTTAAGGCTCTTGGCTTGAGAGATGCTGACAGTCTGGAAACACTCATCACTGAGCAATTCCTCATGCTTCTGCACACACCAAAGGCGGGAGCACGCGGATAGACTCAAGCCCTTGGCCAGCCTTGAAGGGCCTGATCATTCAGCGCTGCGCAACAGCCGAAAACAGGGCACGCAAGGCGCTATCGAGCAAATAGCCAATCAGGCCAATCAGAACGATCACCGCCATCAGTTCGGAATAAGCCATACGATCACGCGTATCCAGAATCAGGTAACCCAAACCAGCGGACACACCCAGCATTTCGCACGGCACCAGCACAATCCATAACACACCAATAGCCAGTCGGCTGCCTGTCAGCACAGACCCGACAATACCCGGCAAAATCAGATACAACAGCGTCTCCAGCCTGGTCGCGGCCAAACTACGGCCCAACATCAACCAGCGCGGATTCAAATGCCGTACACCCGAAGCGGTATTGAGCAGGACCGGCCAAACACCGGCCACCCCCAGCAGAAAATAAATCGGTGCGTCCCCAATCCCGAAAGCCATCACGGCAATCGGCATCCAGGACAGGGGCGAGATCATGCGCAGGAACTGAAATAAGGGCGTCAAGGCGGCATGGGCACGGGCAGACAAACCCAGCAGCAGACCCGCGGGCACACCCACGCCCAGGGAGATAGCCAGACCAACAAAGATACGCTGCAAGCTGGCACCCACATGCATCCAGGTCTCTGACCAGCCCAGTATCTCCAGCAGGCTATGAAACGCAGCCGCAGGCCCGAACTGCTGCATAAGGGGGCTGCTGGACCATGCGGTGGCCAACCACCACAGCAGGACCCCGGCGGCCAGACCGCCCAGGCCCCACAAGGTGTTGGCTACCCAGGTGTTCATTTTGGGCCTGACAGTCGCTCGCTGAGGGGGCTGCGTCAAAGACGGCACGCTGGATGGGGGGGCAGACGCAGTCAAACTCATACCACGATGCTCTCATTGCGGGTGTATTGCTCGGACAAGCCAAACTGGGTCAGCCCGCCCTGCTTTTCCAAGGCCGCACGCACAAAGCGGTCGTCCACAAGATCTTTAGCCACCTGTTGTGGCGACAAACCCTCCAGAAAACCACGCTCGCCCTGAATCAGCGTGCCCTGCAACAGGTGCACCAGGGATTCGGTATAGCTGGGGAATGGGTAAGGCTGGAAGTCAATGCGCTGGTCATCCCAGTCCGGATGACGAATGACGCCGGACTTCACATACTGGGCACGGTCGCTCGAGTCCGGAGCCAAAACTTTCAACAGATTTTCCTGGGTGTGCGGGGTATAGCGATTCCCACCCTCACGCGACAGGATACGAGCCGCGTCGGCACGGTTATCCCGAATCCAGATCTGCGCCTTGACCAAGCCATCGACGACCGCCTGCGACCACTGCGGTCGCGCCTGCAAATCCTGCTCATGCATAAAGGCCACGCAACAGGCATGATCGCGCCAGACATCGCCGGTAAAGCGCAAGATGCGGCCCATGCCCTGGGTCTCCGCCAACGCATTGAACGGTTCAGCGACAGTGAAACCCGCAATCCGTCCTGATGCCAGCGCCGGCGGCATGTCGGCCGGCGCCATCACCACCAGATTGACCTCGTTGGGAGCCAGCGCGCCCGAGTTCTTCACCACCGGCGTCAGGCCATGGGCCTTGAGCACATGCTGCAAAACCACATTATGGATGGAATACCAGAAGGGAATCGCTACCGTCTGCCCACCCAGTTGCTCAGCAGAACTGATATTTTGCGCCACGGTAATGGCCGAGCCACTCATATGATTCCAGGCGACCACTTTGGCAGGCACCTTGCTGCCATAACGTGCCCACACCGTCATGGGCGAGAGCAAATGCACCAGATTGACCTGCCCGGAGATAAAGGCTTCGATCAACTGGGCCCAGCTACGCACCATGACAGGCTTTTCAACAGCAATGCCCGCTTCTTCAAAGTACCCATTGTGATGCGCCACCAACATGGCGGTAGCATCCGTGATTGGCAAGTAGCCGATACGCAAAGGCGCATTTGACTCACTTTGCGCACGGGCAGCCCCTTGGGCCAGCAAAGGTGCAGCGCCCGCGACTGTCAGCAGGGATGCCAGTTTCAGCAAGTCACGACGGGTACGGGAGGTAGGAGATTCAATCATGAAGTGCACCTTACAAAACAGAAGCGTGAACCGCCTGGGAGAGGCTTTGCTCCAGGCTGGCCACAATTTCCAGGCGTATGGCCTGAAGCCAGTTATCCAAATGAGATCGGGGATGTGCCGGGCAGCTCCACTCACGCTGCAGTCCGGCCGGACGGCCGCCTAAGAGCAGCACACGGTCAGCCAGCAACAGCGCCTCATCGATATCGTGAGTGACCAGAACAATGGCGCAGCCGGTCTGACCGCGAATCGACAGAATCAACTCCTGCATCTGACGACGAGTTACCTCATCCAGCGCCCCAAAGGGTTCATCCATCAACAAGACCTGTGGACGTCGTGCCAGACAGCGGGCAATCGCCACACGCTGTGCCATACCGCCCGACAAGGCACCGGGACGCTGGTGGCGGCTGTCATATAAACCGACCTGACGCAGTGCTTGTTCCACTCGCAGGCGGCGCTCTGCTGCAGAGACGCAGGGCTGACGAGCAAAGCCCAAACCAAAACCCGTATTGGCCTGCACGTTGAGCCATGGCAAGAGGATGGCCTCCTGGAAGGCCATGGCCAAGGCAGGGTGAACCCCTCGCACAGCCTGCCCTAGAAATGACACCTCACCCTGCGTAGGCCTTTGCAAACCCGCCAGCACCCGCAGCAACGAGGATTTACCGACTCCGCTGGGACCGAGCAGCGCGACGATCTCGCCCGCGCCTACGTTCAGGTCCAGGTTCTGCAAGATAGTCTGGCCACCGTAGGCCAGACTGATACCCCGCGCGGACAAGAGCGCGACCCCTTCAGAATCAGACGGCAAGGGGGTGGCGGAACTCATAGGGCATCCTGTCCAAGTTCAGCTTTCAGTTGCGCTACAGTAGGCGATATCAAAGGCACCAACATGGCTTCGCGGTAACGGCGCAGCAGTTGGGGGTGCTTGCCTTGCATATAGGTCGCCCCGCCAATCGCGGAGCTTTCCAAGGCCACGGCCTGCAACGCCAGACTGCTGAGCTCGATACGAACTCTGAACAGATCAGGCGGCGTGGCCGAGTCTGGCTTGCGCACGGCATCCAGCAGCACATCCGACAATTCCTGCACGCGATCCAACAAGCGGCGGGCGGGCTGTTCCTGCACCCATTGGCAGCGTGGCGCCTTGAGTACCTGCTTTAAGGAGCGACGCGCCAGCCCCATCGCCATGCCGCACTGCAACGCCATGAATCGAGGTCGCACCGAACGCACAAACAGGCCGGCATCAGGATGCAACAAACGCTCTTGTTCCAGGCGCACGGCATTAAAGGTCAAGGCGGCGGTATTGCTGCCGCGCAAGCCGACCAAATCCAGGTCCTCCGAACGCTCCAGCCCTGAATCACCCAACTGGGCCACCCATATACCCGCCTGATCGCCGGGCATGGCGGCCACAATAGCAACCAGACAATTACCGGGACGCAGATTGGTAATCCACGGTAAACGGCCATCAAACTGCCACTGACCTTGCTCGGGCCGGGCGCGCACTTGCAGCTCTTCAATGCCACCCAGGAACTTGATGGCATTGGACAGTCCGGTCGCACCTGCAATACTGCCGTCCAGCAAACCGGGCAGGTAACGCTCTCGCATGGCAGGGTCCTGAACCTCACGCAGATATTCAATAAAGGTGCGCTGACTCCACAGGACAAAACCCGCCGTCAGCGAATGCTCAGCCACTTCCACAATAGACTGAACGGCATCACCAAAATCGGAAAAGTCCGCTTGCAGACCCAGGCTCAACAAACCGTCTTGCGCCAGGCGGGGCAACAAGGCCTGCGACTGGGAGGCCTCACTATCCAGCGACAGGGCGTGCTCTTCGAGCCACTGGGCCAGAGCAGGCGATAAAACCGAACGCTCTGAGGCCAGCACAGCCTGTTCGGCGCGTGTTAAGGCGTTTCCCATGCGTAGGCCTCCAACTGGCTATTGAGCGGCGTACGAGCCAGATTATTGGCAAAGTTGCAGATGGTCGCCAAACCAATGCCGGTAATGACCTCCAGAGCCTGCTGATCGCCATAGCCCGCAGCACGGAAGGCGGCCAGATCCTGATCCGATACCTGACCACGGGTGTCAATCACCGCGCGGCTGAACAGGGCCAGGGCCTGGAGACGTTCATCATTGATCTGATCAAAACCACGAGCACGCAAGGCGGCCAGAATCTCTGGGTCCAGCTTGGCTTTGTTCGTCGCGATGGCGGTATGACCGGCCACGCAGAAGCGGCAGCCGTGTGTGGTACCGGCAACCAGCTGCACCACCTCGCGCTCGACCAGCGACAGGCTGGCGGTGGCATTCAAGGCAGACATGTCCTGGTAGGCTTGCAAGGCAACGGGGGCGTTCGCCAAAATAGCCAGCAGGTTAGAGAGAAAGCCACTACCACGCACAGCTTTTTCCAGGGCTGGTTTGACGGCCTCAGGGGCGGAGTCCACAGTATGCAACGTTAAGCGGGTCATGATCGCGACAATTCCTTAGTTAATCCGAGAAGGTTTTATTGTCGATTGACTGGCGCCTGATCTCCATGTGCGAACATAGCGGTATTCATATTAAAAATATCCACGAAAAGAAATAAGCATATTTTCCACATGAGTGATTCTGCCTTTCCTGACGGCCATTGCGCCCTCAACTCCCACGACACAGGGCGCCCTGTGGAAGAGCTGCTCTTGTCGGGGCTGGAGATCTCGGCCAGCCTGTTTCATTTGGGCCAGTATTGCAATCAATGGGAAAGCAGCCTGCACGGGCATCAACGGGCCGGCTTTCATGTGGTCTTGCATGGACCGTGCTGGCTACACATCCCGCATCAGGACACCCTGGCCCTGCAAGCAGGCGACGCCGTGTTTTTTCTGCGTGACATTCCTCACCGGCTGAGCTCATCGCCAAAGCCCCCAAACTGGAATGCGGCGTTGCAGCGGCAAAACATGCAAGGTCTGGAGCCTCAAGTGCCCCAGAGCACCGGCCTGCTCTGCGGCTTTCTGAATTTGGGTCGGGGTTTGAGTGAATTGCTTCTGGCAACGGTGCCTGATGTTTTGCTGATTGACGGTTCGCAGGCTGATGCCGATACGGGCCGTCCTTTGCTGGACTTGATCCAGGCGGAAATGCAGCGCCACCCACAGGCCAACCCCAGCCTGTTGGAGAAACTGGTGGAGCTTTTGCTGTTCTACACTTTGCGGCGGCAAATTGGTCAAACGCCCTCCGAAGGAGCCTTGCCAGCGGGCCTGATCCATCTTGCCAGCGACCCTGCTTTTGGTGGTCTGATCGAACAACTGCTGCGGGAACCGGCCAAGGCCTGGTCAGTCGATGACATGGCGGCCTATCTGAACATGTCACGCGCCGCCTTTCACCGACGCTTTACCCTGCTATGCGGGATGGCACCGGCCCAGATACTGTTGCAACTACGCATGCAACTGGCCAAACGGCAGCTGGAACAGGGGCTCACCATGGAACAGATCGCCGAGCGCATCGGCTACAGTTCCGCGGCGGCATTCAGTGCGGCATTCAGGCGCAGTGTCGGTGTCAGCCCGGCTCAATGGCGTAAGCAAGAGCCACGCACCTGAGCGGCCACACCGCCAGCCACGAACGACAGTCCAACCCTGTCATCACGCGGCTCATCCGTGCAGACAATCAGCCCCAAGGTGATCATTGTGATGCCGCGAGCGGCCTACCACGCCGGTCAGACAAAAGGCTTGTCCCACCCGTTCAGACTCAAATACGGACTCTGGTAATCATCCTGAGCCCTGTTCGCCCCTTACCTCCCTGATTTCCCAGCCTTCTCCCGCCACAGAGGGGCAGACAGCGGGGCATAAAAAAAACCCCAATCTGTAAACAGATTGGGGTTTTTTTGACCTACCAGAGCCAGGCCAAGGCCTGACATCTGAGCAAGCGTTTAGATCACGCGGGCTGCTTCGATCAGACGCACAACAGTCCAGGACTTGCTGCGGCTGATAGGACGGCCTTCGGAAATCTCAACGGTATCGCCTTCGTTGTACTGGTTGGTCTCGTCGTGTGCTTTGTATTTATTGGAGCGCACGATGATCTTGCCATACAGAGGATGTTTAACGCGGCGTTCAACCAGAACGACGACAGTTTTGTCCATCTTGTTGCTGACAACTTGACCAATCAGGGTACGTTGACGTTTTTCGGTAGTTTGAGTTTCGCTCATCTTACTTTCCTGCGGTCTCAGCCATGACAGTGCGCACGCGAGCGATGTCGCGGCGTACTTTGCCCAATTGGCTGGTGTTGGAAAGCTGTTGAGTAGCACGCTGCATGCGCAGGTTAAATTGTGCTTTCAACAGGCTCTCGAGCTCTTTCTGGAGCTCGGCGGCATCTTTAGTACGGAGTTCGCTGGCTTTCATGACGTCTCCTTAAGCACCGATCTGACGCGTTACGAACGTCGTCGAGATAGGCAGCTTGGCAGCGGCCAGACGGAATGCCTCGCGTGCCAGCTCTTCGCTAACACCTTCCATTTCGTACAGGACCTTGCCTGGTTGAATCTCAGCGACCCAGAACTCTGGATTACCCTTACCGTTACCCATACGAACTTCGGCAGGTTTCTGCGAAATTGGCTTATCGGGGAAGATACGGATCCAGATGCGGCCACCACGTTTGATGTGACGGTTAATTGCACGACGTGCTGCTTCGATCTGGCGAGCAGTCAGACGGCCACGGTCAGTGGCTTTCAGACCAAATTCGCCAAACGAAACTTGCGCACCGCGAGTCGCCAGACCGGTATTACGGCCTTTGTGCTCTTTGCGATACTTTCTGCGAGAAGGTTGCAGCATGTTTATTCTCCTTCGGACGCAGCAGGAGCAGCGTCTTTACGAGGACCGCGACCACGACCACCTGGACGGCGGTTTTCAGGGCGGTCACCACGTGGACGACGTGGGCGGCGCTCTTCAGGGGCTACGGTGTCAACAGGCATTTCGCCGTTAGGCAGCATGTCGCCCTTGTAGACCCAGACCTTGATACCGATGATCCCGTACGTCGTGTGCGCTTCGGAAGTACCGTAATCGATGTTAGCGCGCAGGGTGTGCAGAGGCACACGGCCTTCGCGGTACCATTCGGTACGAGCGATTTCGATGCCGTTCAAGCGACCCGAGCTCATGATCTTGATGCCTTGGGCACCCAGACGCATGGCGTTTTGCATGGAACGCTTCATCGCACGACGGAACATGATGCGCTTTTCCAATTGCTGGGCAATGGAATCGGCGATCAGTTGAGCGTCGGTTTCAGGTTTGCGAATTTCTTCGATGTTAACGTGCACGGGCACGCCCAACAGGCGCTGCAGGTCAGCCTTCAGGCTTTCGATATCCTCGCCGCGCTTGCCGATCACCACACCTGGACGAGCCGAGTAAATGGTGATGCGAGCATTTTTGGCAGGACGCTCGATGACCACACGGCCAACGGACGCGCTTTTCAGCTTGCGTTTCAGGTATTCGCGCACACGGATGTCGTCAGCCAACATCGTACCGAACTCAGCACCGTCAGCGTACCAACGCGAGCTCCAGTTACGGTTAACAGCCAGGCGGAACCCAATTGGGTGGATTTTCTGTCCCATTGTGACTCCTTAAGCGCCGACTTTGACCACAATGTGGCAAGTCTGCTTCTCAATACGGTTACCGCGGCCTTTGGCTCGTGCAGAAAAACGCTTCAACGACTGAGCCTTGTCCACGTA
Organism: Alcaligenes ammonioxydans; assembly: GCF_019343455.1. Lineage (NCBI taxonomy): Bacteria > Pseudomonadati > Pseudomonadota > Betaproteobacteria > Burkholderiales > Alcaligenaceae > Alcaligenes > Alcaligenes ammonioxydans. Next base: position 3,707,451 of record NZ_CP049362.1, read on the forward strand.
AATGGACGTAACTTTCAGTTCGTCGATATCGGCGCCGTCATTGTGCTCAGCGTTGGCAATAGCCGATTCCAGAGCTTTCTTGATGATGCCAGCGGCTTTCTTGGGAGTGAAAGTCAGCGTATTCAGAGCGTGAGCAACGGACTTGCCGCGGATCATATCCGCAACCAGACGTGCTTTTTGCGCCGAAATATGGACTCCACGAATAATTGCTGTAGTTTCCATCACTTATCTCCGGGCCTTTTTGTCCGCAGCGTGACCCTTGAAAGTACGGGTCAAGGCGAACTCGCCGAGCTTGTGGCCAACCATGTTCTCGTTAATGTAAACGGGAATATGTTGACGACCATTGTGAACGGCAATCGTCAGCCCAATGAACTCGGGCAGGATGGTCGAGCGGCGCGACCAGGTCTTGATTGGTCGCTTGTCGTTACCCACAACGGCTGCATCAACCTTTTTGATCAGGTGAGCATCAACGAATGGGCCTTTTTTGATCGAACGTGACATAGTGTTCGCCCCTTACTTGCGCTTACGGCGCGAAACAATCATGTTGTCTGTGCGCTTGTTACGACGGGTGCGGTAGCCCTTGGCAGGCGTACCCCATGGGCTGACTGGCTCACGGCCTTCACCCGTACGACCTTCACCACCACCGTGCGGGTGATCGACTGGGTTCATCGCCACACCGCGAACGGTAGGACGAATACCACGCCAGCGAACAGCACCGGCTTTACCGATCTGACGCAGGCTGTGATCGTGGTTGCTGACTTCGCCAATCGTGGCGCGGCAGTCGATGTGAATGCGGCGAACTTCACCGGAACGCAGACGCACTTGAGCGTACGTGCCTTCACGAGCCAGCAACACAGCGGAACCACCAGCGGAACGAGCGATTTGAGCACCCTTACCAGGCAGCATCTCGATGCAGTGAATGGTTTGACCCACAGGAATGTTGCGGATAGGCAAAGTGTTGCCGGAACGGATAGGAGCTTCCGCGCCAGACACAACCGTTGCACCCACTTCCAGACCACGAGGGGCGATGATGTAACGACGCTCGCCGTCCGCGTAGCACACCAATGCGATGTGAGCGCTGCGGTTAGGGTCGTATTCCAGACGTTCTACTTTCGCAGGAATACCGTCCTTGTTGCGACGGAAGTCGACAATACGGTAATGCTGCTTGTGACCGCCGCCACGGTGACGAACCGTGATGTGGCCGTTGTTGTTACGGCCAGCACTGCTGGATTTCTTTTCCAGCAAAGCCGCGTAAGGAGCGCCTTTGTGCAGTTCAGGGTGAACCACTTTGATCATGCCACGGCGACCTGGCGACGTTGGTTTTACTTTTACCAATGCCATATTAGTTCACCTCAGAAAAGTCGAGTTCCTGACCGGGCTTGAGCGAGACATATGCCTTGCGCACACTGCGGCGGCGACCCATGAAACGGCCAAAGCGCTTTTCTTTGCCCTTCTGATTGAGCACCTGAACCGACTCAACTTCTACCTTGAACAGCAGTTCAATAGCAGCTTTGATTTCGGGCTTGGTGGCATCAGGAGCGACGCGGAAAGCGATTTGCTGATTTTTTTCGGCAACGTACGTGGCTTTTTCAGTCACGACAGGTGCCAGAATGACTTGCAATAGACGTTCGGCGTTCATCCCAACATCTCCTCAAACTGAGCGACAGCCGCTTTGGTGACCAACACTTTTTTGTAGTGGATCAGGGACAGCGGGTCGGCGTAGCGTGGCTCAACCACAGCAACGTGAGGCAGGTTACGCGTAGCCAGGTACACGTTCTCGTCCAGCGCGTCGGTGATGATCAACACGGATTCCAGGCCCAGGTCTTTCAGCTTGTTGGCTGCCAGACGGGTCTTGGGTGCTTCCAGAGTGAAGGAATCAACAACCAACAGACGCTCGTCGCGGACCAACTGAGACAGAATCGCGCTGATACCGGCGCGGTACATCTTCTTGTTGACCTTGTGTGCGTAGTTTTCTTCACCGGTGTTGGGGAATGCACGACCGCCTCCACGCCACACGGGCGAGGATGTCATACCAGCACGAGCGCGACCGGTGCCTTTTTGGCGCCATGGCTTTTTGGTGCTGTGGTTGACTTCAGCGCGTGTCAATTGCTTGCTGTTGCCGCTGCGAGCATTGGCTTGGTAAGCAACAACGATCTGGTGAACCAGAGCTTCGTTGAATTCACGACCGAAAACGTTTTCGTTGGCCTGCAATGTGGATGCAGCTTGGCCTTGTTCGTTCAGGAGCTTCAGTTCCATGGTTTAGGCTCCTTTCACAGCAGGGCGCACAACGATATTGGCGTTCTTGTGACCTGGGACAGCGCCCCGGACCAACAACAAGCCACGCTCGGCGTCGACGCGGATCACGTCAAGATTCTGAACCGTACGGGTAACGTCACCCATATGGCCCGACATTTTTTTACCTTTGAACACACGGCCTGGATCCTGGGCTTGACCAATGGAACCGGGTACGCGGTGCGAGCGCGAGTTACCGTGGCTGTTACGCTGGCCGCCAAAATTGTGGCGTTTGATGGTACCGGCAAAGCCTTTACCGATCGTGGTGCCCGTAACGTCAACCTTCTGACCCGCTTCGAAAATGCTTTCCACAGCAACTACGGAACCGGCGGAAAGCTCGGCGATAGCAGCGGGGTCGAGGCGGAATTCTTTCAGGATGCTGCCAGCTTCAACGCCAGCTTTTGCATAATGCCCTGCCTGGGGCTTGGTAACGCGTGTTGCACGACGGGTGCCAAAGGCAACCTGTACAGCAGCGTAACCGTCAACTGCGGGCGTCTTGACCTGGGTGATGCGGTTGTTGGACACGTCCAGCACGGTCACAGGGATGGACTCGCCTTCCTCTGTAAACACACGGGTCATGCCAACTTTACGCCCAACAAGGCCCAGCCGCCACGCGGCAGGCGTAGGTGTCGAGTTCGACATCGTTTTCTCCATTCCTGACTACGATTGGTCAGGGCTAACTGAGAGTACACGCAATAATTTGCGCGACGACCATAGCCAAAACTTTTTGGCTAAGCTAGTAAATATAGCACGGTGCTGTAAAGCCAAGCAAGATTTACTGCAAAAAATGGCCCGAAACTGCTTGATTGACAACAGTTTTTTCCCATTTGCCCCTGCACGCCATCAGGGCGCCATCAAGAAAACGGATTCCACCCCCGCCATTTATTGATGTGCCTTATTCACGAATCGAGCGACGTACTCATTGACCGGTTCATCCCGAATTTGCGTCGGCGTCCCGCTTTGCTCCACCCTCCCCTCACGCAACACCACAATATGCTGCCCCAGCCGCAATGCCTCATCGATATCGTGCGTAATGAAGATAATGGTTTTGTTCAGGCTGCTCTGCAAACGCAAAAGCTCATCCTGCATCTCGTAGCGAATCAAGGGGTCCAGGGCCGAGAAGGCCTCGTCCATCAGCAAAATATCGGCATCGACAGCCAACGCTCGCGCCAGGCCTACGCGTTGCTGCATCCCGCCTGACAATTCGTCAGGGTAGTTATCGGCATAATCATGCAGACCCACGCGCTCCAGCCATTGCCGAGCTTGCTCTCGGGCTTGCGAACGCTTGTCTCCACGCACCTCAAGACCGAAGGCGACATTCTCCAACACGGTCAAATGGGGCAGCAAGCCAAAGGCCTGGAAGACCATGCTGATTCCATAGCGGCGGAATTGTCGCAGGCTGGCCATGTCCAGCTGCAAGATGTCCTGCCCATCCACTAGCACCTGTCCGGCGCTGGGGTCGATCAAACGGTTGATGTGGCGCACCAGCGTGGATTTGCCCGAACCGGACAAGCCCATCACGCAGGATATCTGCTGCGCGGGAAAGCAGGCATCTACCCCCGCCAGCCCCACAATGCAGTCCGTCTGCTTTTGCACGGCCTGCTTGTCGACCCCCTGCTTTAACAAATCGACGGCTTCGGTCGCCCGATTACCAAAAACCTTATACACATCCCGCAGCTCAATCTTGCAGTCGGAGTCATGGTGAGAAGTAGGTATCGTCGTCATGCTTGCCTCCTGACCTTACGACGGTGACGCTGAGAACGACCAAAGGATTGGGTGATCCGATCAATGACAATCGCCAGGATCACAATCGCTACCCCTGCCTGCAAGCCACGACCGATATCCAGGGTCTGAATCCCCGCCAGCACGTCTTCACCCAAACCCTGAGCCCCAATCATGGAGGCCACCACCACCATGGAAAGTGCCATCATGGTGGTCTGATTGATGCCCGCCATGATACTGGGACGGGCCAGAGGCAAGGTGACCTTGGTCAACATTTGCCAGCGCGTGACCCCATACGCCTGTGCCGCTTCCATCACATGCTTGTCCACCTGTCGCAGTCCCAGACTGGTCAGGCGAATCAAGGGAGGGACAGCATAGACAACGGTGGCCAGGACGGCGGGGACTTTACCCAGGCCAAACAGCATCAGCACTGGGATCAAATAGACAAAACTGGGCATGGTTTGCATCACATCCAGCACGGGCGTCAGCACTTTTCTAAGCAGACGACTTCGGGCGCTAAGAATGCCAAGTGGGACACCGATCAGAATCGAAAAAACGGTGGCCACCAGCACCAGAGTGAAGGTTTGCATCAGCTTGTCCCACAAACCCATGGCGCCTATCAGGTACAGACCGGCCACATAGAGCAGGACCGGCAGGAAACGTCGCTGTCCCCACCAGGCCAGCAAACCGGTCAAGGCCAGGATGACCCAGGCGGGCACCTGCTGCAAGACCCGCTCCACCGGCAAGATGGCGTTCGTCAGAATCCAGGCGCTGATCTGACGAAAACCTGTGCCCCAATCCCGCACGGCTACCAGCAATTGGCGATTCACCCAATCCGCCGCCGACCACTGTGCAAAAAATGACGGCTGCGAGACAGCGACCTTCCCTGTTGACTGCGGCTCCAGGGAGGCCAGCAGCCGCTCTGCCTGTGCCGCAGGCATCCACTGGCGCCATTGCTCAGGGTTCTCTTTCAAGAATTTCTGCACCTGTGTACGGGCATTCTGTCCGCCTTCCGTCATACCCAGAATGATCTTGTTCATCTGCTCAGGCTCAAGCTGGATTTTTTCGAACAGATACACCAGATCAGGATGCGACTGTACGAAAGGCGTGGAGGCCGCCACACCAATATGGGCCAGGATGAAGTCTGTGGGGCAAACCTGGCCTTTGCCAGACACCGCCGCTTCCCAGCAGCGTTCATTGAAAGGCGCGCTGGCCAGCTTTTTGAAGGAATACTTGGCCATGAGGCCTGCTGGCTGCCAGTAATAGAACAGGATAGGCTCACGCCTGTCATAAGCAGCACTGATGGCCGCATCCAGAGCCGCACCCGTACCGGGTCGGAAATTCTGATAGTGTTCGCCCAGACCATAGAGATCGAACAGACGGCTATTGAAGGTTTCACAGACCCAACCGGAGGGACAGTTATAGAAGCGACCTTTATGGGGCTGTTCCGGGTCGCTGAAAATAGTGGCGTAGCGCCCCAAATCTTCAACTTTCTGGAGATCGGGGGCAATTGGCTTGATTCCCTTGTCAGGATCACCCTCGACCACATAGTCCGGAACGTACCACCCCTGCTCGGCCCCACCCTTCAGCGTACTGCCCAGAACCTGAACCTGTCCGGCTTCAATGGCTTTCTCGATGATCTCGGTACGCCCGGACCAGATCTCGCCGATTACCTGGATATCATTCTGTGCCAACGCACTTTCCAAGGCAGCCGAGGAGCCCGGCACCCGTTCAGTCTTGCAGCCATACGCCCTTTCCAGAATCTGTTGATACAGCTCCGTGCTGAACGCGGCACTCTCCCAGCTCAAGTCAGCCAGACGTATTGGTTTGTCCGGCTGACAAGCTTGCGCGTATGCATGACCTCCCCACAGGCAAAGCCATAGGCCCAGGCAGTACCACAGGGCCAGAAATGGCTTTCGTATCTGATTTTTCATTCTCGTCCTCCTTCACCCCGCTCATCGTCGCATTTGTTTCCGGGTGAAAGTGTGTCCGGTCGTAAAAACAAACTAAAAACAGGTTTTACTCCACGGCGGCATCAGCGTGCATCGCTCACAACAGGGTCAAGGACGAGAGACAAAACCCCTGCTCAGAAAAAATGGCGGCTAGTCACCCTATCGTCTGAGTCAGACCGCTGCTTACGGACGAAAAAAAACGCCATGCAGTTGCATGGCGTTTCTTTCGATGAAGCTCGAACTGCTAGGCAGAATTACTGCAGAGCGATTTCGACGTCAACACCGGCTGGCAAATCCAGACGCATCAGAGCGTCGACGGTCTTGTCGGTAGGATCGACAATGTCCATCAAGCGCTGGTGGGTACGCATTTCAAACTGATCGCGCGATGTCTTGTTGACGTGCGGCGAACGCAGAATGTCGTAGCGACGGATACGTGTTGGCAGTGGTACTGGACCACGAACAACAGCGCCGGTGCGCTTGGCGGTTTCTACGATCTCAGCAGCAGACTGATCGATCAACTTGTAATCGTAAGCCTTCAGACGGATGCGGATTTTCTGGTTTTTCATGGGTAATCCTAAAGAACGATATAAGTGGGGGCTTTTTGACTGGGCTTACCGATTGCTCGAAGAAACTCTGACTAAAAAGCACCCCTTTTGGGGGTAGCAAAGACGCGGCGGGAAGGTTTGCACCTTCACACCGCGATCAAGGCTTATTACTTGATGATTTTTGCCACCACGCCAGCGCCAACGGTACGGCCGCCTTCGCGAATAGCGAAGCGCAGACCTTCTTCCATGGCGATAGGAGCGATCAGGGACACTTTCATCGAAATGTTGTCGCCTGGCAGAACCATTTCCTTGTCTTCTGGCAGCTCGATCGTGCCGGTCACGTCAGTTGTACGGAAGTAGAACTGAGGACGGTAGCCCTTGAAGAAAGGCGTGTGACGACCACCTTCTTCTTTGGACAAAATGTACACCTCGGCGTCGAAGTCCGTGTGTGGCTTGATCGAACCAGGTTTGGCCAGAACTTGACCACGTTCCACGTCTTCACGCTTGGTACCACGCAGCAACAGACCGACGTTATCGCCAGCTTCGCCTTGGTCCAGCAGTTTGCGGAACATTTCAACGCCGGTACAAATGGTCTTGACCGTGTCTTTGATACCCACGATTTCGATTTCTTCGCCGACTTTGATGATGCCGCGCTCAATACGACCGGTCACAACCGTACCACGGCCGGAGATCGAGAACACGTCTTCAACAGGCATCAAGAAGGTACCGTCAACGGCACGCTCAGGCGTAGGAATGTAGGTGTCCAGCGCTTCGGCCAGAGCCAGAACAGCTTGGCTGCCCAGTGGGCCTTCGTCGCCTTCCAGAGCCAGTTTGGCCGAACCCTTGATGATCGGGGTGTCGTCGCCAGGGAAGTCGTACTTGGACAACAGCTCACGAACTTCCATTTCAACCAGTTCGATCAGCTCTTCGTCATCAACCATGTCGGCCTTGTTCAGGAACACGATGATGTAAGGAACGCCAACCTGACGGCTCAGCAGGATGTGCTCGCGAGTCTGGGGCATTGGGCCGTCAGCGGCCGAGCAAACCAAGATAGCGCCGTCCATCTGGGCAGCACCGGTAATCATGTTCTTGACGTAGTCAGCGTGGCCGGGGCAGTCAACGTGAGCGTAGTGACGGTTAGGCGTTTCGTACTCAACGTGCGACGTGCTGATGGTGATACCACGTGCTTTTTCTTCAGGGGCGTTGTCGATCTGCGAGTAATCGCGTGCTTCGCCGCCGTATGCCTTGGACAGAACCGTGCAGATTGCAGCGGTCAGAGTGGTTTTACCGTGGTCAACGTGACCGATAGTACCGACGTTGACGTGCGGTTTAGTCCGTTCAAACTTACCTTTTGCCATGATTTATCCCAATTATGTTTTACAGGAAAACAAAAAAATTGTTGAGCAGCCCGCCATGAGGCGGGCTGATATTGCTATTACTTACCGCGAGCGCTGATCACTTCTTCCGCTACGTTCTTTGGAGCTTCAGCATATTGCTTGAATTCCATCGTGTACGTAGCGCGACCTTGTGTTTGCGAACGCAGGCTGGTCGAGTAACCGAACATCTCGGCCAGAGGAACCTCGGCCTTGATGATCTTGCCACCACCAACGATATCGTCCATGCCCTGAACCATACCGCGACGGGAGGACAAGTCACCCATCACAGTACCGGCGTACTCCTCAGGAGTTTCAACCTCAACAGCCATGGTTGGTTCCAGCAGAACAGGGGCAGCCTTACGCATACCATCCTTGAAGGCCATCGAAGCGGCCATGCGGAAAGCGTTTTCGTTCGAGTCCACATCGTGGTACGAACCGAAGAACAGCGTAGCTTTGACGTCCACCACTGGGTAACCAGCGACCACACCTGCGGACAGGGTTTCGCGAATACCTTTTTCAACAGCAGGAATGTATTCGCGAGGAACCACACCGCCCTTGATGGCGTCAACGAACTCAAAGCCACCGCCTGCTTCCAGGGGCTCCAGCTTGAGGACCACGTGACCGTACTGACCACGACCACCGGACTGTTTGACGAACTTACCTTCGATTTCGTCGCAAGTCTTGCGGATGGTTTCGCGGTAAGCCACTTGGGGTTTGCCCACGTTGGCTTCCACGCCGAATTCACGGCGCATGCGGTCGACCAGAACTTCCAGGTGCAGCTCGCCCATACCGGAAATAATGGTCTGGCCGGACTCTTCGTCGCTGCTGACGCGGAAAGATGGATCTTCCTGAGCCAGACGGGACAAGGCCACGCCCATTTTTTCCTGGTCGGACTTGGTCTTTGGTTCCACAGCCTGCGAAATCACGGGCTCGGGGAACTCCATGCGTTCCAGAATGATGTGCTGGCTGGCGTCACACAGGGTTTCACCCGTGGTCACGTCTTTCAAGCCCACCACGGAGGCGATGTCACCGGCCACCAGCTCTTTCAGTTCGGCACGGTTGTTTGCGTGCATCTGCAAAATACGGCCAATACGCTCTTTCTTGCCCTTGATAGGGTTGTAGACCGTATCGCCCGAACGCAGAACGCCCGAGTAAACGCGCACGAAGGTCAATTGACCAACAAAGGGGTCAGTCATCAGCTTGAACGCCAGAGCGGACATCGGCTCTTCGTCGTTGGCTTTACGATGAATGACATTACCTTCGTCATCCGAACCTTCGACAGGAGGAATATCCACTGGCGATGGCAGGTAGTCGATCACGGCGTCCAGCATACGCTGCACACCTTTGTTCTTGAACGCGGTACCGCACAGCATTGGCTGAATTTCGCAGGCAATGGTACGTGTACGCAGACCCAGGTTGATGTCCTCTTCGGAGAGGTCACCGTTTTCCAGGTACTTGTTCATCAGGTCTTCGCTGGCTTCGGCAGCCGACTCGACCATTTTTTCACGCCATTCTTCAGCCGAAGCTTGCAGCTCAGCAGGAATGTCGGTGTATTCAAATTTCACGCCGTTGCTGGCTTGATCCCAGATGATGGCTTTCATCTTGATCAGGTCAACCACGCCTTGGAAATCTTCTTCAGCACCAATCGGGATAACGACAGGCACAGGATGGGCTTTCAGACGCAGCTTGAGCTGGTCGTAAACCTTGAAGAAGTTTGCGCCCGTGCGGTCCATCTTGTTGATGAAGGCCAGACGAGGCACACCGTACTTGTTGGCTTGACGCCATACGGTTTCCGACTGAGGCTGAACACCACCCACCGCGCAGTAAACCATGCAAGCGCCGTCCAGCACACGCATGGAACGCTCAACTTCAATGGTGAAGTCAACGTGGCCGGGGGTATCAATGATGTTGATACGGTGCTCTGGATAATTGCCCGCCATACCACGCCAGAAAGCAGTGGTAGCAGCCGAGGTAATGGTGATCCCGCGCTCTTGCTCTTGCTCCATCCAGTCCATGGTGGCCGAACCTTCGTGGGTTTCGCCCAGCTTGTGGTTCACACCGGTGTAGAACAGGATGCGCTCGGTAGTGGTCGTTTTCCCGGCGTCGATGTGAGCCGAGATACCGATGTTGCGATAGCGCTGAATAGGGGTTTTGCGGGCCATGATTATATGTCCTCAGATTACCAACGGAAATGGCTGAATGCTTTGTTAGCATCGGCCATCTTGTGCGTGTCTTCACGCTTTTTCATTGCACCGCCACGGCCTTCAGCCGCATCGGACAATTCGCCGGCCAGGCGCAAGTCCATCGATTTTTCACCGCGTTTCTTGGCGGCTTCACGCACCCAGCGCATGGCCAGAGCCAAACGACGCACGGGACGCACTTCGACAGGTACCTGGTAGTTAGCGCCACCAACACGGCGGCTCTTCACTTCAACAACAGGTTTTACATTATTGATGGCAGCATTAAACACTTCGAGCGGATCTTTGCCGGTTTTCTGCGCAATTTGTTCCAGCGCGCCATAAACAATACGTTCGGCAACAGCTTTCTTGCCGGACAGCATGACCACGTTCATGAACTTGGCCAGCTCAACGCTGCCAAATTTTGGGTCAGGTAGGATTTCACGTTTGGGTACTTCGCGACGGCGAGGCATTTTTATTTCCTTGTGACTATTCAGTTGAACCGCGTTATGCGGTCTCGGCCATTCATGACAAATGACCACTTACCTACCATGGCGCTCAGGCCACGGTTGCACGGATCCAGATCAGAGAACTGATCAATGGATACATGGATTACTTGGGACGCTTGGCGCCGTACTTGGAGCGGGCTTGCTTACGGTCCTTGACGCCTTGCAGGTCAAGAGCACCGCGAACAATGTGGTAACGCACACCTGGCAAGTCTTTAACACGACCACCGCGGACGAGAACGACCGAGTGCTCTTGCAGGTTGTGGCCTTCACCACCGATGTAAGAAATGACTTCGAAGCCGTTGGTCAGGCGCACTTTGGCGACTTTACGCAGAGCGGAGTTAGGCTTCTTGGGGGTCGTGGTGTATACACGTGTGCAAACACCGCGGCGCTGTGGGCAGTTCTCGAGCGCTGGGCTCTTGCTGCTAACGCGGCTGACTTCGCGCGGTTTACGCACGAGCTGGCTAATGGTTGGCATGACCTTTACGTATCCTATAACGTACTTTACGTACTGGTTGACGTATATGTTTTGAAAAACGCCGTCCAGTTGGCGGGTATTGAAACCCCGGACCGGAAGCGGCATTGCGCAATACCACTCCCCATAAAACACGAAAAAGAGCGGTCTTGCACATGGCTTGGGCTTGATTTCAGACACCAAAAAAGTGCCCGCAGCCCCTAAATTCAGGGCTGCCATCAAATTACTGCAAGGTGTACCGGCAAAGGATCCTTAAAGTAAGCTCTAAAATTTACCACAGTAAACCCTTATAGGTCAACGATTTGGGCGCCAATCCGGCTCTTTCCCGTTGTCAGGGCACACGCATGGAAGCACTTGGTCACTCGCTATCTACATATCGTTATACTGCAGGGCTATTGCACTTCTGCGACAAGGACAATACCCATGATCATCGCTTCCCTGGAAGACGACCTCGTCCAGGCTGAACTGATTGCCCGGATCTTGACCGAGGCTGGCTATGAGTGTCGCTCCTTTCATCAAGGAAAAGACCTGCTGGCCGCCCTGGCCAAGCCACACGATTTCGGTTTACTGCTGCTGGACTGGGAACTGCCGGATGTCAGCGGCCTAGATGTGTTGCGTTGGGTTCGCACCACACTGGGTCATGCTATGCCCGTTCTGTTTCTGACCAGCCGTACCCAGGAAGAGGATCTGGTCACCGGCTTGCAAGCCGGTGCCGACGACTATATTAATAAGCCCGTGCGCAAGGGAGAGCTGGTGGCGCGCGTCAACGCCGCTGTACGACGTCTGGATTTGAACACCACCGTCACACAGGACAGCCGCTTCTCGTTTGCCGGTTACGATATTTTCCCCGAGCAAGGTCAGATCATGCTGGCCGGTGAGACTGTTACCCTGGCCCCCAAAGAGTTCGAGTTGGCTCTTTTGCTGTTTCGCAATCCTGGCCGTTTGTTCTCGCGTGATGTTTTAAGCTCCGCCGTCTGGAATCGGGAGATTCCGGCCACCTCCCGTACGCTGGACACGCATTTGTCCAATATACGCCGCAAGCTCCAGCTGCGCCCTGAAAACGGGGTACGCCTGACCGCGTCCTACGCTCTGGGCTATCGCCTTGAACTTTTGACCGACCCTAGCTAGTCCACTTTTTATGATTAATCTGCGTATCGCCGCCCCCCTTGTCTGCGGCTTGATCTGGGGCGGTCTTGTGTCCGCCCAGCCTTCGGGCGCTCGTGGCGAAAATTTTGTCTACAAAGTTCTGGCCGGAGACACCCTGCTGGACATTTCCCAGACATACACACGCCAAGGGCGCAACTGGTCCGAGATCCAGCGCTTGAATGCGGTGGCCGATCCGTATCGCCTACCCATTGGCAAGGAGCTGCATATTCCGTTTCGCATGATCCCGGAAGTGGACGCCCCAGCCCGCATCACCCATCAGACCGGCCATATCCTGGTCAATGGTCAGACTCTGGCCGCGGGGACCACGCATTTACAGGAAGGAGATCTGATCCAGACGGGCAGCAATGGCTACCTGACACTGGAACTGCAAGATGGCAGTCAACTCAGTGTGCCTGCTCAGGCTTCACTAAATGTGACGCGTCTGCGGGCCTTTGAGGGGACGGGCCTGACCGATTCGATCATTGCCCTGGACGACGGCGATGTGGAATCGCGGGTTTCACCTGAAAAAAATGGAGTGGGCCGCTTTGAAGTGCGCACCCCAGTCAGCATTACGGGGGTACGTGGGACCGAGATGCGCGTTCGCACCCAGCGTGGCATGGCACACAGCGAAGTGCTGACGGGCCGTGCCGAGCTGGGCACGCAGCAGCGCGACACTCCCACAAGTTTGAAACAGAATCAGGGTGCTGCAGTGGGCACGGACGGCAGTATTCTGGCATTGCAGCCGTTGTTGCCTGCCCCGCAGATTTCCAAGCCTGAGCGTCGCGGTGGTCAATGGAACAGTACGATTCAAGCTGTGCCCGGTGCTCAGGCCTATCTGGTCCAGACCTCCACCGACCCGCAAGGCGCCAAGCTGCTGTGGCGCGACATTACAACAGATACGGAGATACAGTTCGGTGCCTCACGCCCCGGCACCTACTACGTCACCGTACGTGCCATTGACCGCCACGGGCTGATGGGCCCGGACACGATCGAAAGCTTTGAAGGCGCCGCCAGCCTGACCAGCTCGGATGGCCAAGCCGTGGTCAACCGTTTTGGCGACCCCATTCTCTTGACGCAGTTCTAGAACCTGAACGGCAGACGGCATGAGCAGCCCGGCCCCTGAAAACAACAAGCTCCTCTCGGACCGGATTCGGAAAGAGTGGCATCTGGTGTCGGGTTTGCTCATGTTACTGACCCTGCTGTTCAGCGTCGTGCGTGATGATGGTGCGCTGGGCAAACTTAATAACCTGATCTACGACTTCACCATGGCGGCTGCATTCACGCAGCCCGCCCCGTCAGATATTGTTATCGTCGCCATCGACGACTACAGCATTTCCCAACTGGGATTCTGGCCTTGGCGACGTATCCATCATGCGCAACTGCTCGGCCGTCTTGCACAGGCACGCGCGGTTGGCATCGATCTGGTGTTTCAGGAACCCAACCCTGTCTACCCCAGTGATGACCGTGCCTTGGCCCAAGCGATTGAGCAACACGGGCGCGTTGTACTGCCCTTGATTTATGACACCCAGCGCCAGGAAGTCAATACCGCGATTCCTATGCTGAGCCTGGCCGCAAAAGCGGCAGGCTACATCAACATCGAACCCGATTCGGATGGGGTGGTACGACGCGTCGCCCTGCAGCGACTCACCCCTTCTGACCAGATTCTGCCGCACTTCACGATCGCCATGTTGATGACGGGCGACGATGTGGATCTGGCCCTGCACGCCCTGAACGCCAGCCAATCCGACACGCCCCACATTCCTTTCCTGGGCCGCAGCGGGCACTTTCAAACCGTCCCTTACTTTAATGTCCTCAATGGCGATATCCCGCCCTCCTTTTTCAAGGACAAATATGTATTGGTTGGAGCATGGGGGAGTGGGCTGGGCGACACCTTCCCCACTCCCTTATCCAAAGCCGGCCTGAGCAGCATGTCCGGGGTGGAAATTCTAGCCAATACCTTACAGGCCGTCCGCAGCGACAACTGGATACGCACTCCCCCGGCCTGGTTCATCGCCCTGGCCAGTTGCCTGCCCGTTCTGCTGGCTTGTCAGGTGCTGTTTTATCTGTCACCGCGCGCAACCTTGCTGGGCCTGATCGGCTTGGTCATTGCCATTTTGCTGGTGAACTGGGTGGCCATGCACGCCTTTGATCTGTGGATTCCACCCTTGGCCAGTCTGATGACTGTCCTGCTGGCCTATCCCCTTTGGCACTGGCGCAGTCAGGAAGCGGCGCTCAATCAGGTGACCGAGGAACTGAACAAGCTGCAACTGGAGTACCCCGATGTCAGGACAGCGCTGAACGAGCGCCTGTCCGGTCTAAGTACGCGCAACCTTCCCCATCGACTGACCCAGCTGCACAAGTCCATTAATTTGTTGCGTCAGGCACAAACCAAGCGGGAAGAGACATTGCGCTTCATTTCACATGATATGCGGGCGCCTCAAAACTCTATTCTGGCCTTGACCAGCTTACAGCGTCAGGATCAAAGTAAACTGCCACCCGATCAATTCCTGCACAAGATGGAGGGTTATGCCGAGCAGACCCTGGAACTGGTCGACAACTTCATCAGCCTGGCGCGAGCCGAAGCCATGGAAATGGTGCTGAGCCCCTTGAGTCTGCCTGATTTGCTGGCAGACTGTCTGGATGATGCCTGGGCCAGCGCCAACAAACGCTCCATCAGTCTGAATCTGAATGATTCGGATCTGATATGGATAAAGGGCAATGCTCCCATGCTGCGCCGCGCTTTTACCAATCTGATTCAAAACGCCATCAAATACGGGCCAGACGGCAATCGGATCGACATAGACCTGATTGCCGAACCGCAAACCGTGCAGGTCCGGGTCATGGACCAAGGCTGGGGTGTACCGGCAGATAAACGGGCAAGTATTTTTGAGCCTTATCACCGGGCCCATGAAAATACAGCAGGCGCCCCTTCGGGTAGCGGACTGGGCCTGGCGTTTGTAAAAACCGTAATCAACAAACATGATGGCGATATCGTGCTCGATAGCACGCGTGAACAGGGCTGTACCTTTATTGTCTCCCTGCCCCGCCTGGATAGTAGCGATGAAGACTGAGTTCTGGCGTGACCCGGCCTTGCCTTATGTGGAAAGTCGCCGTGCCTGCGACAGCCGGGTCTGTTACCAGCAACACAGCCACCCCACCTATTCGATTGGCGCAGTCGACGCAGGTGGCAGTATTTTTAGCGGAGCACCTGGCGGCCCCGTGCCGCTTGCTCCGGGTTCAGTCGTCTTGATCCCGGCCCATCGCAGCCACGCCTGCAACCCTAGACCTGACCAGACCTGGAGCTACCAGATGCTGCACCTGGACGCGACATGGCTGGAACAGTTATGGCAAGAAAGCACAGGGTTCAGGCCCAAGACCGCAGAGCCTGTTCGTGTCAGTCACCAGCCCTCGCTTTATGCCGCCTACTGTGAGCTGAACACAGTCTTGTTCTCTGAGGCCTCCGTACTGAACAAAGAGGCGGCACTGATCGACTTTTTGCTCCATCACTGGCCAGATCAGGCTCAACTCCTGGTGCCTTCGCCTCCGCCCAGCCCCCTGTTGCAAAAAACCCTGAAACGCTGGATTGAAGGCCAGCTAGCCACTGTGCCCCTGCACGAGCTGGCTCAGGAAACAGGGCTGAGCCGCTATCAGCTCATTCGAGCCTTTCGTCGCCACACGGGTCTGACGCCGCAGCGCTGGCAACTGAATCAACGTGTCAATCTGGCTCGCCATGCCTTACGGGAAGGGGACGGGCTGGCAGACATTGCCTATCGTCTGGGTTTTGCCGATCAAAGCCATTTTCAGCGCGTTTTCAAACTCTATACCGGCGTCACCCCCGGGCAATATCGCGGCTAATTCCGCTCTCCCCGCCACCGCAACGAGGAGACAGACGCACTTTTATTCAATACGGCGCCTTTCCTGTCCGGGCACACTGCATTTTTTGTCTGGATATACCGCCGTGTCCCTGTTCTTGCTGATCGCCAGCACCCATTTTCTGGCACTTCTTTCGCCAGGCCCAGATTTTTTCCTGATTACCCACAGTACCTTGACCCATGGACGACGAGTCGCAAGCGGTGTCTGCGCCGGCGTCGCCCTGGCTAATGGGATTTATATCGCTCTGGCCCTGACCGGCTTTGCCCGACTCAGCCTCAACAGTCCGCTCTTTTTGCTGATGCAAACCACCGGTGGACTGTATCTGCTGTATTTAGGCGTGAAATTTCTGCAGGCAGCCCGTCGCCCCTCGTCGCGGCATCGGCTCCCCGCCACGGCTTCTTGCCCAGGCGGGTGGTGGCGCCATGCTCTGCTAGGTCTGCTATCAGGGCTACTGAACCCAAAGAACGCCCTGTTCTATGCCAGCCTGGCCTCCGTGCTGGCCAGTCGCCATACCGACACCCATGTGCAGATGCTACTGGGTTTGTGGATGTTTCTGACCGTGCTGATCTGGGACTTGTTCCTGACCCTACTAATCGGACATCCCCATTGGCAACACCACATTGAAAAATATCTTCCCTATGTGCAACGGCTCTGCGGCCTGCTGCTGTGCCTGATTGCAGCAGCCGCATTGCTAAATGTCATTACGCACTTGGGTGGAGCCTGAGCTTGCAAAAAGCACAAGCCAGTCCACGCCAGCCGTCAAGCACCCAGGAGGCGATAGAGCAAAGCTGTTAGAGCCACATCAAACGATGAGAAAACAAATCATTTGCGAGCTCTGACGGGGCAACATAAGCCGGTAAAATAGTCCGGGTCTACGTTTTGTTAAGCACCTTGAGTGCGCGACAGTCTATGCTGTAAGACCGGAACAACACTTGGGTGTCCCGTTCCATTTTTAAGTCTGTTTTCGAGGAGTTACTAGAATGTTTGCCAAAATCGCTTTTACAGCCGTTCTTGGATTGGCTAGCGTGCCTGCTTTTGCTGCGTGCGACGTCAGCATTGAAGGCAATGACTCCATGCAGTTCAACACCAAGAGCATCGTTGTTGACAAGACATGCAAGGAATTCACGATCAACCTGAAACACACCGGCAAGCTGCCCAAAGCAGCCATGGGCCACAACGTGGTTGTCTCGAAAAAATCCGACGAAAGCGCAGTTGCCACTGACGGGATGAAAGCCGGCCTGGACAACAACTACGTCAAAGCGGGTGACGAGCGCGTTATCGCTCACACCGACGTGATCGGTGGTGGCGAAAGCACCTCCGTCACTTTTGACGTCTCCAAGCTGAAAGAAGGCGAAGACTACGCGTTCTTCTGCTCTTTCCCCGGCCACTGGAGCATCATGACTGGCGAAATCAAGCTGGGCAGCTAATACGTTGCTTGCAGCCGCTAGACGGCCATAAAAAAACCCCACGTGGCAAAGCCATGTGGGGTTTTTTACTGGGCGATCCAGTTATATGCCGACTATCCTGCTGGTTCCCCACCCCCTGTGTAAGCCGGGTGGGAATCCTGCATGGTCGTTTATTCCTGTTCGCCTTCAGGGGCTTGAGGCTGCTGCTCAGGCTCGGTCGCACCCGACACAAAGACGGGATCGTCCGAAGGCTCAGGAGCCGACGCGAATGGGTTCTCCAGTTCACGGGCTGCTTTGCGCTCTGCCATTTCAAAGGCTTCTTTTTCCTTGCGGGCGGAATGGAAAGCCATACCGGTACCAGCAGGAATCAGACGGCCCACGATCACGTTTTCTTTCAGACCACGCAGATCGTCGGTTTTGCCCATAATGGCCGCTTCGGTCAACACGCGAGTGGTTTCCTGGAAGGAAGCCGCCGAGATGAAGGAGTCGGTCGACAGCGAAGCCTTGGTAATACCCAGCAGTACGTTTTCGTACGTAGCAGGGATACCGTTTTCAGCCAGGACGCGATCGTTCTCGTTCAGCAGTTCGGAGCGTTCAACCTGTTCACCCGTGATGAAGTTGGTATCACCGGCATCCACAATGTTCACGCGGCGCAGCATCTGACGAACAATCACTTCAATGTGCTTGTCGTTGATCTTCACACCTTGCAGACGGTAGACGTCCTGCACTTCGTTAACAATGTAGTTAGCCAGCTTCTCGATACCCTTCAAGCGCAGGATGTCGTGCGGATCGGCTGGGCCGTCCACAATCATCTCGCCCTTGTTCACCACTTGACCGTCGTGAGCCAGAACCTGTTTTTCCTTCGGAATCAGGAACTCGTGGCTGACGCCGTCCAGGTCGGTAATGACCAGACGCTGTTTGCCCTTGGTGTCTTTACCGAAGGAAACCGTACCCGTAACTTCGGCCAGCAGACCGGCGTCCTTGGGCGAACGAGCTTCGAACAGTTCGGCCACACGTGGCAGACCACCGGTAATATCCCGAGTCTTTTGCGATTCCTGAGGAATACGCGCCAGAATCTCACCCACGGACACTTGCTGACCGTCGCGAACGGTAATCAGCGCGCCCACCGGGAAGGAGATATTGACCATGTGATCGGTACCCGCGATCTTGATCTCCTGACCTTGCTCGTTCAGCAGCTTGATCTGTGGACGCATGGTGATCTTGCCACCACGTGTCTTGGGAGTGATCACAACCAGAGTCGACAGACCGGTTACTTCGTCCACCTGACGAGCCACGGTCACGCCTTCTTCGATGTTCTCGAAGCGAACGGTACCGGTGTACTCGGACACGATAGGACGGGTCAGCGGGTCCCAGCTAGCCAGGCGCTGACCAGCCTTGATCGCTTCGCCATCGCCCACCGTAATGGTGGCACCGTAAGGCACTTTGTGGCGTTCGCGCTCGCGGCGGTTGTCGTCAAAAATGACGATTTCACCGGAACGGGAGATCGCAACACGTTCGCCCTTGGCGTTGGTCACGTAGCGCAGACCGATTTCAAAGCCGACCGTACCAGCCGTCTTGGTTTCCACCGAGCTTGCCAGCGCTGCACGCGAAGCCGCACCACCAATGTGGAACGTACGCATGGTCAGCTGGGTACCCGGTTCACCGATGGACTGAGCAGCAATAACACCGATAGCTTCACCACGGTTAACCAGCATACCGCGGCCCAGATCACGACCGTAGCAGCTTGCGCACAAACCGTGACGGGTTTCGCAAGTCAGCGGAGTACGGATCTTGACTTCATCAATACCCAGATTGTCGATCAGGTCGACCAGGTCCTCGTTCAGCAAGGTGCCGGCGGGGATGACCAGTTCCTGATTGTCAGGATTGACGATATCGGTCGAAGCGACACGGCCCAGAATCAGATCGCGCAGGGGCTCGATAACCTCACCACCATCCAGGATGGCTTTCATGGTGTAGCCGCCCTTGGTGCCGCAATCGTCTTCGGTAATGACCAGATCTTGCGTCACGTCGACCAGACGACGCGTCAGGTAACCGGAGTTAGCCGTCTTCAAGGCCGTGTCGGCCAGACCCTTACGCGCACCGTGAGTCGAAATAAAGTACTGCAGTACGTTCAGACCTTCACGGAAGTTCGCGGTAATAGGCGTTTCAATAATGGAGCCATCAGGCTTGGCCATCAGACCACGCATACCGGCCAGCTGACGAATCTGTGCAGCCGAACCACGAGCACCGGAGTCCGCCATCATGTAGATGGAGTTGAAGGACTCTTGACGTACTTCTTCACCAAAACGGTTGATCACTGGCTCGGAAGCCAGCTGCTCCATCATGGCCTTGCCCACGCGGTCACCGGCTTTACCCCAGATGTCCACCACGTTGTTGTAGCGTTCCTGAGCGGTCACCAGACCCGAGGAGTACTGCTTGTCAATTTCTTTGACCTCGTTGCTCGCCTGGGCCAGGATGCTTTCCTTGACAGCAGGCACCACCATGTCGTTCATGGCGATGGAAATGCCGCCACGGGTTGCCAGACGGAAACCGGACTGCATCAACTTGTCGGCAAAAATCACAGTGGCACGCAGGCCGCAGCGACGGAAAGACTGGTTGATCAGGCGCGAAATTTCTTTCTTTTTCAACGCACGATTCAAGGCGCTGAAAGGCATGCCCTTGGGCAGAATTTCGGACAGCAAGGCACGGCCAGCCGTCGTCTCGTAACGCTTGATGGTCTTGACCCACTCACCGTCTTCGCCCTTCTCGAACTCTTCGATACGGACGGTCAGACGAGTTTGCAGCTCGACTTCCTTGTTGTCATAGGCGCGCTGAACTTCAGCCACGTCGGCCATGAACAAGCCTTCGCCCTTGCCGTTCACCAGTTCGCGGGTCGCATAGTACAGACCCAACACGATATCCTGGGAAGGAACAATGGAAGGTTCGCCGTTGGCGGGGAACAGCACGTTGTTGGAGGCCAGCATCAGGGTGCGCGCTTCCAGCTGGGCTTCCAGCGACAGCGGCACGTGAACGGCCATCTGGTCACCGTCAAAGTCAGCGTTAAAGGCGGCACACACCAGGGGGTGCAGCTGAATCGCTTTACCTTCAATCAGGACCGGTTCAAAAGCCTGAATACCCAAACGGTGCAGCGTAGGCGCACGGTTCAGCATCACGGGATGCTCGCGGATCACCTCTTCGAGGATGTCCCACACGACCGGTTCCTGGCTTTCCACCAGCTTCTTGGCTGCCTTGATGGTCGTAGCCAGACCCATCAATTCCAGACGATTGAAAATGAAAGGCTTGAACAGTTCCAGCGCCATCAGCTTGGGCAGACCGCACTGGTGCAGCTTCAACTGAGGACCCACCACAATCACGGAACGACCGGAGTAGTCCACGCGCTTGCCCAGCAGGTTCTGACGGAAACGACCGCTCTTGCCCTTGATCATGTCGGCCAGGGACTTGAGTTGACGCTTGTTGGCGCCGGTCATGGCTTTGCCGCGACGACCGTTATCCAGCAAGGAGTCCACGGACTCTTGCAGCATACGTTTTTCGTTGCGCAAGATGATGTCCGGAGCCTTCAGTTCCAGCAGACGCTTCAAACGGTTATTACGGTTGATGACGCGGCGGTACAGATCGTTCAGGTCGGAAGTCGCAAAACGGCCGCCGTCCAGTGGTACCAGCGGACGCAGGTCCGGTGGCAGCACGGGCAGCACTTCCATGATCATCCAGTCTGGCTTGATGCCGGATTTCTGGAAGCCTTCCAGCACTTTCAGACGCTTGGAGATCTTCTTGATCTTGGCATCCGAGCCAGTGGCTTTCAGTTCGGCACGCAGGCGCTCGACTTCGCGATCGATGTCGATAGTACGCAGCAGTTCGCGCACGGCTTCCGCACCCATCAGGGCGTGGAAGTCGTCACCGTATTCTTCGGTCTTGGCCAGGAAATCGTCGTCGGACATGATCTGACCGCGCTTGAGCGGGGTCATACCAGGTTCGATCACGCACCAGGCTTCAAAGTACAGCACGCGCTCGATGTCACGCAGGGTCATGTCCAGCACCATGCCCAGACGGGATGGCAGGCTCTTCAGGAACCAGATGTGAGCAACCGGGCAGGCCAGTTCAATGTGACCCATACGCTCGCGACGTACTTTGGAGACGGTGACTTCAACGCCACACTTCTCGCAAATGACGCCACGATGCTTCAGACGCTTGTACTTGCCGCACAAACATTCGTAGTCCTTGATGGGACCAAAAATCTTGGCGCAAAACAGACCATCACGCTCAGGTTTGAAAGTGCGATAGTTGATGGTCTCTGGCTTGCGGACTTCGCCGAAAGACCAGGACCGGATTTTCTCGGGCGAGGCGATGCCGATCTTGATGGCATCGAACTGCTCGTCCTGAGTGACTTGTTTAAAGAGATCGAGTAGCGCTTTCATTATTTACGCTCCAAATCCATGTCCAGGGACAAGGAACGGATTTCCTTGACCAGAACGTTAAAGGACTCCGGCATACCGGCGTCGATCACGTGGTCACCCTTGACAATATTCTCGTAGACCTTGGTACGGCCGGCGATGTCGTCGGATTTAACCGTGAGCATTTCCTGCAGGGTGTAGGCGGCGCCATAGGCTTCCAGCGCCCAGACTTCCATCTCCCCGAAGCGCTGACCACCGAACTGCGCCTTACCACCCAGCGGCTGCTGAGTAACCAGCGAGTATGGACCGGTGGAACGGGCGTGCATCTTGTCATCGACCAGGTGATGCAACTTCAGGTAGTGCATGTAGCCTACGGTGACCATGCGTTCAAAGGCTTCGCCGGTACGACCGTCAAACAGGCGGACCTGGGTGCGGTGGGGTGCCAGCTGCAGCTTCTCGGCGATATCGTCAGGATAGGCCAGACGCAACATCTGGTCGATTTCCTGTTCGGTGGCACCGTCGAACACAGGGGTTGCCAGAGGCAGACCTTTTTGCAAGTTGGTGGCCAGGTTCATCACTTCCTCGTCAGTCAACTCGTTAATACGAGTTTTCTTGCCGGTCGTGTTGTAGACCTTGTCCAGGAACGCACGCAGTTCGGAAACCTGCACGTTCTTTTCCTCTTGCATCATGTCGTTGATGCGGTGGCCAATACCCTTGGCAGCCCAACCCAGGTGCACTTCCAGAACCTGACCCACGTTCATACGCGAAGGCACGCCCAGCGGGTTCAGCACGATGTCCACGGGGGTACCGTCAGCCATGTGCGGCATGTCTTCCACGGGAACGATGCGGGAAACCACACCCTTGTTACCGTGACGACCGGCCATCTTGTCACCAGGCTGCAGACGACGCTTCACAGCCAAGTAAACCTTGACCATTTTCAGCACGCCAGGAGGCAGTTCGTCGCCTTGGGTCAGCTTCTTGCGCTTTTCTTCAAAAGCCAAGTCGAACTGGTGACGCTTCTGCTCCAAGGATTCCTTGGTGTGCTCCAGCACCAGTGCATGCTGCTCGTCAGCCAGACGGATGTCGAACCACTGCCAGCGATCCAGATCGTTCAGGTATTCAGCGGTCAGCTCAGTGCCCTTGGGCAGCTTGCGGGGACCACCGTTGACGGTTTTACCGACCAGGAACTTCAAGGCACGGTCAAAGGCGTCGTCTTCAACGATTTGCAGCTGGTCGTTCAGGTCCTGACGGTAGCGACGCAGTTCATCATCAATGATGGACTGGGCGCGCTTGTCACGCTCGATACCTTCACGGGTAAAGACTTGGACGTCGATCACCGTACCGACCATACCCGAAGGCACGCGCAGGGAGGTGTCTTTAACGTCGGAGGCTTTTTCACCAAAAATGGCGCGCAGCAGCTTTTCTTCTGGGGTCAGCTGAGTTTCACCCTTGGGTGTCACTTTACCGACCAGCACGTCGTCGGCACGCACTTCGGCGCCGATGTACACAATGCCGGAATCGTCCAGACGGTTCAGCTGAATTTCGGACAGGTTGCTGATATCGCGAGTGATATCCTCAGGTCCCAGCTTCGTGTCACGGGCAACCACCGTCAGTTCTTCAATGTGAACCGACGTGTAGCGATCGTCAGCCACGACCTTCTCGGAGATCAGAATCGAGTCCTCGAAGTTGTAGCCGTTCCAGGGCATAAAGGCGATCAGCATGTTCTGACCCAGCGCCAATTCGCCCAGGTCAGTCGATGCGCCGTCAGCCAGCACGTCACCACGCGCCACGATATCGCCACGTTTGACGATAGGACGCTGGTTGATGTTGGTGTTCTGGTTGGAACGGGTGTATTTGGTCATGTTGTAGATATCTACACCGACCTCACCTGCCACGTTCTCGTCATCGTGCACACGAATAACCACGCGTTGTGCATCAACGTCCACCACCACACCGCCACGACGGGCTTGTACGGTCGTACCCGAGTCAACCGCTACCGTACGTTCGATACCGGTACCGACCAGAGGCTTCTCAGGGCGCAGGCAAGGAACTGCCTGACGCTGCATGTTGGCGCCCATCAGTGCTCGGTTGGCGTCATCGTGCTCCAGGAACGGAATCAGCGACGCAGCCACAGACACGATCTGCGACGGAGCCACGTCCATGTAATGGATGTTCTCTGGCGCCGTCATCATGGTTTCACCCGCCTCACGGCAGGCAACCAGATCATCTGCAAAAGCACCGTCTTCGGTCAACTCGGCGTTAGCCTGAGCGATGACGTAATTGCTTTCTTCAATGGCCGACAGGTAATCGATCTGCTCGCTGACCTTACCGTCAACAATCTTGCGGTACGGTGTTTCCAGAAAGCCGTACTCGTTCAGACGAGCGTACAGCGCCATGGAGTTGATCAGACCAATGTTTGGACCTTCAGGCGTTTCAATCGGGCACACGCGACCGTAGTGGGTGGGGTGCACGTCGCGCACCTCAAAGCCCGCACGTTCACGCGTCAGACCACCAGGGCCCAGAGCCGAAACACGACGCTTGTGCGTGATTTCGGACAGCGGGTTGGTTTGGTCCATAAATTGCGACAGCTGGCTGGAACCGAAGAACTCCTTGACGGCCGCAGAGATAGGCTTGGAGTTGATCAGATCGTGCGGCATCAGGTTTTCGGTCTCGGCCTGGCCCAGACGTTCCTTAACAGCACGCTCCACACGCACCAGTCCGGCGCGGAACTGGTTCTCGGCCAATTCGCCCACGCAACGAACACGACGGTTACCCAGGTGATCGATATCGTCGATCTGACCGCGGCCGTTACGCAGATTCACCAGCACCTGAATGGTGTCCAGAATATCTTCGTCGGTCAGGGTCATGGGCCCTTCAATGCTGTCACCACGACCCAGACGGCTGTTGACCTTCATGCGACCCACACGCGACAAGTCGTAGGACTCTTCGCTGTAGAACAGACGGTTGAACAGGGCCTCAACCGCTTCTTCGGTTGGTGGCTCGCCGGGACGCATCATGCGATAGATCGCGATACGGGCTGCATTGGAATCCGCCGTCTCGTCAGTGCGCAGGGTCAGGGAGATAAAGCCGCCCTGATCCAGTTCATTGATGTACAGGGTCTCGAAGTCACGCACATTGGCTGCGCGCATTTCGGCCAGAATGGATTCGGTGATTTCGTCGTTGGCGTTGGCAATCACCTCGCCGGTTTCGGCGTTGATGATGTTCTTGGCCAGCACACGACCCAGAAGGAAATCTTCCGGGATGGAAATGTATTCGATCTTGGCTGCTTGCAGGTCGCGCAAATGCTTGGCATTGATGCGCTTGTCCTTTTCAACCAGTACGCGACCATCACGATCGGTAATGTCGAAACGGGCAACCTCGCCCTTCCAGTGTTCTGGAACGAATTGCAGCTTGCCGCCTTCCTGATGCAGTTCGATGTGATCGAACTCGAAGAAGTGCGCCAGGATCTGTTCTGGCGTCAGGCCAATGGCCTTTAGCAAAATGGTCACAGGCATTTTGCGACGACGGTCGATACGGAAGAACAGAATGTCCTTAGGATCGAACTCGAAGTCCAGCCAGGAACCACGGTAAGGAATCACGCGAGCCGAGAACAGCAACTTGCCCGAGCTGTGCGTTTTACCGCGGTCGTGTTCAAAGAACACACCGGGAGAACGGTGCAGCTGGGAAACGATGACTCGTTCGGTACCGTTGATCACAAAAGAGCCGTTATCGGTCATCAGGGGCATTTCGCCCATGTAGACCTCTTGCTCTTTTACTTCCTTGACGGTAGGCTTGCTCACCTCGCGGTCCATCAGGACCAGACGAACCTTCGCCCGCAAGGGGGAGGCATAGGTCAAACCACGAAGTTGACACTCTTTGACGTCGAACACCGGTTCGCCGAGCGTATAGCTCACGAACTCTAGCCGCGCCATTTGGTTATGGCTTACTATTGGAAATATGGAACTGAAAGCTTCCTGCAGGCCTTCAACCTTACGCTGCGAAGGCGGCGTGTCCTTCTGCAAGAAGGTTCTGAAAGAATGCAGCTGGGTAGCCAACAGGTAAGGAACCTGCTGTACGTCTTCACGTTTGGCGAAGCTCTTGCGTATGCGCTTTTTTTCGGTGTACGAATAAGGCATGAGCACTCCGACTCAAGGGTTACACGGACCGTCAACCACGGCCCTGGTTTACGACTCTAAAAAACCCGACTTTCTACAATACTAATTAAAAATCGTGGGTTTTCTGGAAACGCAAAAGCCCGGGAAGGCTTGAAACGCATTCCCGGGCATCTATCGATACTCTTACTTGAGCTCGATCTTGGCGCCAGCTTCTTCCAGCTTCTTCTGAGCGTCTTCAGCATCAGCTTTGGACAGGCCTTCTTTAACAGCCTTAGGAGCACCGTCAACCAGATCTTTGGCTTCTTTCAGGCCCAGACCGGTGATTTCGCGCACGACTTTAATGACGCTAACTTTGTTTGCGCCAACGTCAGCCAGGAACACGGTGAATTCGGTTTGCTCTTCAGCGGCAGCAGCAGCGCCACCAGCAGCAGGAGCTGCAACAGCAACAGCGGCGGCAGCAGCCGACACACCGAATTTTTCTTCCATTTCTTTGATCAGCTCGGACAGTTCGAGCACGGACATTGCGCCGATGGCGTCAAGGATTTCAGCTTTAGTAGCCATTTTTAAGAACTCCAGATATTAGGTAAATGCCAGGTTTGGTTGTCGTTCGCAACGACGAAGTTTCCTGAAAGAAAACAGCTTACGCAGCTTCTTTCTGATCGCGCACAGCCGCCAGGCCGCGAACAAACTTGGTGGGAACTTCGTTAAGCGTACGCACAAAAGTAGCGATAGGTGCTTGCATGGTGCCCAGCAGTTTCGCCAGCAATTCGTCACGCGAGGGCATTGTGGCCAGAGCCTTAACACCATCAGCACTCAGAACGCTATTGGGCAGCGCACCGCCCATGATGACCAATTTGTCATTGGTCTTGGCAAAATCTGCAACGACTTTCGCCGCAGCCACAGGATCTTCACTGATGGCGTACATCAGAGGACCCACGAGCTGGCTGGAGATACCGTCAAACGAGGTACCTGTCAGCGAACGACGAACCAGCGTGTTTTTCAACACACGCAGGTACACGCCAGACTCACGCGCTTTTTTGCGCAATACGGTAGCAGAAGCGACGTCCAGACCACGGTACTCGGCGATAATGATCGATTGGGCCTTTGCCAGTTCGGCAGTGACTTCTTCGATGACTACCGCTTTCTCTTCACGATTGAGACTCACGGTTGAACACTCCTTCAAACGATGTCGGGAAGGCTTCCCAACATCAACCGAATGCGGCGCACCTGGACGAGTTCTATAACGAATTCTTCCACGGGCGCCGTCTACGCTGGATAGGACATTTGCCCTGATTAAGTAGCCAGCTATGTCAGCCTGACTGCTCCAACGGTCTTTGACAGCAATGACCCTGTAAACAGGGTCACAGCCCAAAGTTCTTTTTTTCTAACTGTGGATTAAGCAGTCAGAGATGCAATTTCAACACGTGCACCGCCACCCATGGTGGAGGACACGGCAACCTTGCGCAGGTAAACACCCTTGGCAGCGGCTGGACGAGCCTTGTTCAAGGCATCAACCAGAGCAACCAGGTTGGTCTGCAGCTGTTCAACATTGAACGAGGCACGACCGATGGTGCTGTGAATGATACCGGCCTTGTCAGTACGGTACTGAACCTGACCAGCCTTGGCATTTTTGACAGCGGTAGCAACGTCAGGCGTTACCGTACCCACTTTGGGGTTTGGCATCAGGCCGCGAGGACCCAGAACCTGACCCAGGGTACCCACAACACGCATCGTGTCGGGCGAGGCGATCACAACATCAAAGTCCATTTGACCGGCTTTGATCTGTTCGGCCAGGTCGTCCAGACCGACGATGTCGGCGCCAGCTTCACGAGCGGCGTCAGCTTTTTCACCTTGGGCGAAAACGGCAACACGAACGGTCTTGCCGGTACCAGCAGGCAGAACCACCGAGCCACGAACCAGTTGGTCGGACTTACGGGGATCGATGCCCAGCTGAACAGCGATATCGATGGACTCGTCAAACTTGGCAGTGGCCGTTTCTTTTACCAGGGCCAGAGCTTCGGCCACAGGGTAGAACTTGTTGCGGTCGATCTTGGCAGCAATAGCGGCTGCGCGTTTGCTTACTTTAGCCATGATTTACACCACCCCTTCAACGTTGATGCCCATGCTGCGAGCGCTGCCAGCGATGGTACGCACAGCGGCGTCCAGATCGGCGGCGGTCAGGTCGGGTTGTTTGGTCTTGGCGATTTCTTCAGCCTGAGCGCGAGTCAGCGTACCGACTTTGTCCGCGTTAGGACGTGCAGAACCGGATTTGATGCCAGCAGCCTTTTTGATCAGGATGGTTGCTGGAGGAGTCTTCATGATGAACGTGAAGCTCTTGTCAGCAAAAGCGGTGATCACCACAGGAATAGGCAGACCGGGTTCCAGACCCTGTGTCTGGGCGTTGAACGCCTTGCAGAATTCCATGATGTTCAGACCGCGCTGACCCAGCGCTGGACCGATTGGAGGGGATGGGTTTGCCTTACCAGCTGGGACTTGCAGCTTGATAAAGCCGACGATTTTCTTCGCCATGCTTAGCTCCTTGCGGGTGATGACGCCTGACGCAGGCTGCGACAGGCTTCCCGGGGGTTGTAGTTAATCAGGTCTTTTCGACTTGATCGAAATCGAGTTCGACAGGGGTAGCGCGGCCGAAAATGGTAACGGTGACACGAACCTTGTTTTTCTCGTAGTTAACTTCTTCGACGTTACCGTTGAAATCTGCAAACGGACCGTCCTTGACGCGTACCAGTTCGCCAACCTCAAACAGCACTTTGTGCCGTGGCTTCTCAACGCCCTCTTCCATTTGCGACAGGATTTTTTCCACTTCGCGCTCGGAGATAGGAGCGGGACGGTTACCGGAACCGCCCAAAAAGCCGGTGACTCGCGGCGTACTTTTTACCAAATGCCAGGTTTCGTCGGTCAAGGCCATCTCGACCAGGACGTAACCAGGGTAAATACGTCGCTCTGTAATTGATTTCTTGCCGTTCTTTACTTCAACGACTTCTTCCGATGGAACCAGAATGCGACCAAACGCTTCTTGGAGTTCAGCGCGTTCAATGCGCTCCACCAGAGCTTTGTGCACGCTTTTTTCCATGCCGGAATAAACGTGAACCACATACCAGCGTTTGCTCATGTGTGCCCTTTATTTCCAGCCCAGCAACAGGCCATAAATGATCCAGCCGAGCCCTTTGTCAATCAGCCACAACAAAATGGCCATAACGGAAACAAACACAAAGACGATGCCCGTCATTTGCGTTGCTTCTTTACGAGATGGCCAGTGGACGCGTCGCACTTCCGTGTAGGCATCACGAGAAAAAGCGACCAGACGACGGCCTGTATCGCTAAACCAGATGATCAATGCGGCAACGATTAAGCTGGCTACAAATACCCCAGCGCGAACCAGTGAATTTTGGCCATCCAGAACGGAATAGCCAACAATACCGGCGGCGACGACTAGGACCGCTAGGCCCAGCTTGATGCGCTCGGAACCTCGGTTAACGGTTTCTACGTTGGTATTCGACATATTCCGACGAGTGACGCCACGCGAGATGGTGGCGAGTGACTGTGGTGGCAGGGGCAGAAGGAATCGAACCCTCAACCTTCGGTTTTGGAGACCGACGCTCTGCCAATTGAGCTATACCCCTATACCGTGACAAATCATAGCGCGTTAAATTGCTATGTTTGGCTTTTAGGCAAAAGAGGATATTAACCTCTTTTGCCCAAAATTACTACTCTTTTTTTACTTGATGATTTTTGCCACCACGCCAGCGCCAACGGTACGGCCGCCTTCGCGAATAGCGAAGCGCAGACCTTCTTCCATGGCGATAGGAGCGATCAGGGACACTTTCATCGAAATGTTGTCGCCTGGCAGAACCATTTCCTTGTCTTCTGGCAGCTCGATCGTGCCGGTCACGTCAGTTGTACGGAAGTAGAACTGAGGACGGTAGCCCTTGAAGAAAGGCGTGTGACGACCACCTTCTTCTTTGGACAAAATGTACACCTCGGCGTCGAAGTCCGTGTGTGGCTTGATCGAACCAGGTTTGGCCAGAACTTGACCACGTTCCACGTCTTCACGCTTGGTACCACGCAGCAACAGACCGACGTTATCGCCAGCTTCGCCTTGGTCCAGCAGTTTGCGGAACATTTCAACGCCGGTACAAATGGTCTTGACCGTGTCTTTGATACCCACGATTTCGATTTCTTCGCCGACTTTGATGATGCCGCGCTCAATACGACCGGTCACAACCGTACCACGGCCGGAGATCGAGAACACGTCTTCAACAGGCATCAAGAAGGTACCGTCAACGGCACGCTCAGGCGTAGGAATGTAGGTGTCCAGCGCTTCGGCCAGAGCCAGAACAGCTTGGCTGCCCAGTGGGCCTTCGTCGCCTTCCAGAGCCAGTTTGGCCGAACCCTTGATGATCGGGGTGTCGTCGCCAGGGAAGTCGTACTTGGACAACAGCTCACGAACTTCCATTTCAACCAGTTCGATCAGCTCTTCGTCATCAACCATGTCGGCCTTGTTCAGGAACACGATGATGTAAGGAACGCCAACCTGACGGCTCAGCAGGATGTGCTCGCGAGTCTGGGGCATTGGGCCGTCAGCGGCCGAGCAAACCAAGATAGCGCCGTCCATCTGGGCAGCACCGGTAATCATGTTCTTGACGTAGTCAGCGTGGCCGGGGCAGTCAACGTGAGCGTAGTGACGGTTAGGCGTTTCGTACTCAACGTGCGACGTGCTGATGGTGATACCACGTGCTTTTTCTTCAGGGGCGTTGTCGATCTGCGAGTAATCGCGTGCTTCGCCGCCGTATGCCTTGGACAGAACCGTGCAGATTGCAGCGGTCAGAGTGGTTTTACCGTGGTCAACGTGACCGATAGTACCGACGTTGACGTGCGGTTTAGTCCGTTCAAACTTGCCTTTAGCCATGGCAGACTCCTGAAGGGATAGAACGATAGAGAGAAGAGAGATGTGGTGCCCATGACGCGGATCGAACGCGTGACCTCTCCCTTACCAAGGGAGTGCTCTACCACTGAGCCACATGGGCATTCAACTTCAGCCGAGCGTGGCTAAAGATTTTAAACCTGGAGCGGGTGAAGGGGATCGAACCCTCGTCTTAAGCTTGGAAGGCTTCTGCTCTACCATTGAGCTACACCCGCAGACTTTTCTTCACCCTCTCCTAAAGTTGCCTTGCTGGCTAACTTTAGAAAAGTGCTGGTGGTGGGAGTTGGATTCGAACCAACGTAGGCGCAGGGCCAACAGATTTACAGTCTGCCTCCTTTAACCACTCGGACATCCCACCCGAAGCGAAAATCGAATTATGGACACATTTTAGGATGTCGTCAAGTCTTTTGACAAGAAAACTGAATAATTCACGGAATTTTTTTAAAAAATGGCGATTCAAATCCCTTTTCCTCCGGTTTTGCTCCGTTTTCAGGGTGACTTTTCGGCTCATTTCGAGCGTATTGGAAAAAGGGAAATTGGTGTGAAATCCGGGTAAACACCGCATTTTCTTCGTATTTTTACTCTTTTTTTTGTAAGCAAAAGATACTGTAGCCTGTTTTTAGATTTTTAGTTCCAACTACCGCTGCGCCCAAGCTTTTGGATTCAGCGCTGTCTGCGCTCTGCAAGCAGTTGCCCCTGGCATTGGATAAAGTCACCTGGTCTGTCAGCAGTTCCACGGCCCTTCCAGCCTCATCGTCCTTGAATAGCCCTTTCCGACAAAAGCGTGCTGCCATTGATCCGGCAAGACAGGGGCAAACGACATACAAAGCAAAGAAAAAGCCGACCTACAGTCGGCTTTTAAATATGGCGACATTGCCCCGGCCTGACTTAATCGTCAGTCTGATCCAACAAGGACGACAAGCCCTGCTTTTCCAGCAAGGCATTCAAATGCTCCCAGCCATGAAAAGCGATTTGCAGTTGACCCTTATCCTTGGCCCCCACCTTCAGGGTCACTTTTGTGCCCAGGTGGTCCGACAACACCTTTTCAAACCGCTGAACATCGCCACTGCGACTTGCTTTGTTGTGCGCCTGCTTGCTGGCCGGCTCATCATCCTCATGCAAGGCGCGCGCGACCAGCTTCTCGGTTTCACGCACCGACAGTCGTCGAGCGATCACTTCATTGGCCAGCATGATCTGTCGTGCCGCATCCACCGCCAGCAAGGCACGAGCATGCCCCATGTCAATATCCCCTGCCAGCAACATGATCTGAACAGGTTCGGCCAGGTTGATCAGGCGCAACAGATTGCTGGTCGTCGAACGCGATCGACCAATGGCCTGGGCGGCCTGCTCATGGGTCAACCCGAACTCATCCAGCAGACGCTTCACACCTTGTGCTTCTTCAAGCGGATTAAGGTCTTCACGCTGAATGTTCTCGATCAGGGCCATGATAGCGGCGTTTTCATCGCCCACTTCCCGAACCAGGACCGGCACTTCTTCCAAGCCCGCAATCTGGGAGGCCCGAAAACGGCGTTCACCGGCGATGATCTCGTACTTGCCTTTGTCCTTACCGGATAAAGGACGCACCAAAATAGGTTGCATCACGCCTTGTGCGCGAATGGATTCGGCCAGCTCATTCAGAGCGCCTTCGTCCATGCGGGTACGTGGCTGATACACCCCGGCCTTGAGCAGCTTGACCGGCAACGTGGAAGGCGGGCCATCGCTCACTGCCGCTTCGCCTTTCTTTCCTATGCTTGCGATAGCGCCTGCGTCTGCGCCGAGCAAGGCATCCAAGCCTCGACCTAGACCTTTGGGTTTTCGTGTAGCCATGCTTACATTCCTATTGATTCTTATGTGCCTTATGCCTT
The DNA here is from genome assembly GCF_019343455.1 of Alcaligenes ammonioxydans. Taxonomy (NCBI): domain Bacteria; kingdom Pseudomonadati; phylum Pseudomonadota; class Betaproteobacteria; order Burkholderiales; family Alcaligenaceae; genus Alcaligenes; species Alcaligenes ammonioxydans. The sequence goes on from NZ_CP049362.1 coordinate 3,740,252, forward strand.
GTCGCTGCGGGATTCTTTTTTCAAGCGTTTGATCAGCTCTTTGCCAAAATCCATATAGGCCTTGGCGCCCCGGGAATTCTTGTCATAAACAATACCTGGCATGCCGTGACTTGGCGCTTCCGCCAAACGCACATTACGTGGCACTACTGTCTTGAACACCTTATCGCCAAAGTGTGTCTCGATCTGGTTGGACACCTGCTGCTGCAAGGTAACGCGCCCATCAAACATCACTCGCAGCAAACCAATCAACTGCAAATCCGGGTTGATATTGCGATAGACCCGCTTGACTGTATTGACCAGGTCCGACAGCCCTTCCAATGCAAAGTACTCGCACTGCATGGGGATAATCACGCCGTGCGCGCTGGCCAGACCATTCAGTGTCAGCAGCGACAAGGTAGGCGGGCAGTCAATCAACACAAAATCATAATCGTCCAGGACCTGTGCCAGCGCTTGTTTGAGCTGTTGCTCACGCTCTTGCATCTGAATCAGGTCAATTTCAGCCCCCGAGAGCTCCCTGTTGGAAGGCAGGACATCGTAACCACCTGTTTCTGAATGTATCTTTACATTAGCAATGCTTTCATCGCCAATCAGCACTTGATACAAATTACCCGATAGGCTGTTTTTATCAATGCCGCTGCCCATGGTGGCATTGCCTTGGGGGTCCAGGTCGATCAATAAAACTTTTTTCTTCAAGGCAGCAAGTGCAGCGGCCAAGTTAATGGCTGTGGTTGTCTTGCCTACCCCTCCTTTCTGGTTTGCAATACAAAACACATAGGCACGGGGAGTTTTTACGTCGTTTTTACTCATGATTATCCTTGCTGCACCAACCACACTAGACAACGCTGTGCCTCTAGCTCCGGTACGGTTAATGATTCAATTCGTTCGACCTGCCAGTTGCTTTCGGATTGCAAGGCAGCTATCTCCAGATCGGGTTCTTTACCCTTCATAGCCGCAATGCGCCCACCTGGACGAACATGCCTACCTGCCAAATTCACAAAATCAAGCAGCGAAGAAAAAGCTCGGGAAACTACGATATCTGCTTGCAAAGGTTCCTGCTGCTCTACCCGTACATGCATGGCTGATAAATTGGGCAAACCCAATGCCCCAACCATTTGCTGGACAAATGCCATTTTTTTCTCGACCGCATCAATGCAGGTAATGTTCCACGTGGAACATGAGGCAGCCAAAACCACCCCCGGCAAGCCGGCCCCCGATCCCACATCTACAATCCGAACCGCTTCCTGAGTCGGAAGATTTTTACTGGCCAGATAATTCTGAAACGGTCGAACAATCGACAGGCTATCAAAAATATGTTGCACCAGCATTTGATCTGGGTCACGCAAGGCGGTCAGATTATAGGTACGGTTCCAGCGCTGCAATTGCTTGATGTAGTCGAGCAGCTTGCGCACCAGTACGGGGTCCTGATCAAGCCCCAGATCTACCAGGGCCTGATTCAGACGTTTTGAATACATATCACTCATGCCGATTGCTTGCTTTTCTGCTTGCGTTTCAGGTGTACCAACAATAATGAAACCGCGGCGGGAGTCACACCTTGAACCCGTCCGGCCTGTCCAATCGTCAATGGCTTAGCCGCCTTCAACCGTTGGCGAACTTCGATCGACAAGCCTTTGATATCGTCATAATCCAGATCCTCTGGAATACCCTGCTCTTCCAGGGCTGCCTGTCGCGTCACCTCATCCTGCTGGCGCGCTACATAGCCGGCGTACTTAACCTGAATCTCCACCTGTTCAATATGAACTGGATCTTCTAAGCCTGGTCCCGCTACGGGTAGTCCTTGGTCGTTCAGTACGGCCATCAACTTCCCATAGCCCACTTCAGGCCGCTTGAGCAAATCAAAAAAGGAATACTCCCGTTCGATATTTTTACCTAACAGTGCTTGGGCTTGCTCAGAAGGCAGACTGCGAGGGTTCACCCAAGTTCCCTTCAAACGCTCAATTTCACGTGCGACAGCGTCACGCTTGCGGTTGAAATGGTCCCACCGAGCATCATCCACCAGGCCCAGTTCACGACCAATTTCGGTCAGCCGCTGATCGGCATTATCCTCCCGTAAGCTCAACCGGTATTCAGCACGTGAAGTGAACATGCGGTAAGGCTCGGTGACACCGCGAGTGATCAGGTCGTCAACCAAGACGCCAAGATAAGCCTCATTACGACGAGGGTACCATTGCTCTTTATCCTGGGCTAAACGGGCCGCGTTCACCCCCGCCAACAAGCCCTGAGCGGCGGCTTCCTCGTAACCTGTCGTGCCATTGATCTGACCGGCAAAGAACAAGCCACGAATCTGCTTGGTCTCCAACGTGGGATACAGGGATCGAGGGTCGAAATAATCGTACTCAATCGCGTAGCCTGGGCGCATGATGCGGGCATTCTCCAAGCCAGGCAGACTGCGCACCATAGCTAACTGAATATCAAATGGCAAGCTAGTTGAAACACCATTTGGATAAATCTCGGTGGTGCTCAGCCCTTCGGGCTCCAGAAATACTTGATGACTGCTTTTGTCCGCAAAGCGATGAATTTTGTCTTCGATCGATGGACAGTAGCGTGGACCAATTCCCTCAATCGTTCCCTGGTCGCTATACATAGGCGAACGATCCAGACCCGAGCGAATAATGTCGTGAGTACGCTCGTTGGTATGCGTAATCCAGCACGGCATCTGTTGGGGATGCATGGAAACATCCCCCATATAAGAGAACACCGGAATGGGATCACTATCGCCGGGCTGAACTTCCAGACGGGAAAAATCGATGGTATTGGCATCAATACGCGGAGGGGTTCCTGTCTTCAATCGCCCTTGGGGCAGTTGCAGTTCCCGCAAGCGATGCGCCAGGCTGATGGAAGGGGGGTCCCCTGCCCGACCGGCAGAATAGTTATTCAGGCCCACATGGACCAAACCATTCAAAAAAGTACCTGCCGTCAGAACCACGGACTTGGCCTTGAACTCCAAGCCAATCTTGGTCACGGCACCGACCACCCGATCACCTTCCACAATCAGGTCCTCGACCGACTGTTGGAACACCATCAAATTGGGTTGATTCTGCAGAACCTTTCGAATAGCCTTGCGGTACAGGGAACGATCCGCCTGTGCACGAGTAGCACGCACCGCTGGGCCTTTGGAGCTATTCAGGGTGCGAAATTGAATACCTGCGCGGTCGGTAGCCAAAGCCATTGCCCCGCCCAATGCATCTACTTCCTTAACCAAATGGCCCTTACCAATCCCGCCGATGGAAGGATTGCAGGACATCTGTCCCAAGGTATCCATATTATGGGTTAGCAATAAGGTAGACACGCCGGTTCGAGCTGCCGCTAAAGCCGCTTCGGTACCAGCATGTCCGCCGCCTATGACAATAACGTCAAACTCTTCGGGATAAATCATGTCAGAACAGCTAAAAAATAAAAATCAATTATACGATTACCAGCGAGGTATGTTCCACGTGAAACACATGGAATCTGGATCTGTTCCACGTGGAACACACTTTTTTGCGTAAATACCACTGTGGATAACTTTGTGGAGAAAGAGGCCGTTTTTTCAAGTCGGACTTAACCAAGAGACGCGGAGCAACGCTACAAAGCCAATCCTCGAGGGGATGACGCTATGGAGCGAAGCCATAAAAGGCGGGCTTGTCACTCTTAAATCTCTTAAAAGTAGCTATCTGAGCAGCTACTCCAGCTCATGGGTATAGAAGCTTGACTGTCAGGTGGCAAAATTGTGGATAACAGAACCCTAAGATGAAATATCGCCTGATGTCTTCCTAAGTGCTTCCAACGTGAAACAACCATAAAATCTCGGCAATCGTTGAACGAAACGGCACTACCGCTACTCCCTTTCTCCCGCTCCAACAGCTCACTGTGAAACGTCCTATGAGCAAGCAAAAAGGGAAACAGACAAAGCGGGTACACAGGTTTATTCTCCTTGTCATACCCGTGGGGCACGGCGATGCTGAAAAAAATCCCAAGAAAAAAGGAGCGTTATCTAGGACTTTGCAAGAGGCCGTAAAAACGTGAATAAGCGAAAAGCAGGGCCTATATAGGCACACGCTATATTCATGTGTAAAAACAGCTCAACCAAGCCGCTCCACGATCAACGGAACCATACGAAATCTATGGTATTTTCCTCAGGAATTCGTCTGATACGTCGCCACCCCACTTTTTCCAGAAAATTTAAAGGGCGGGTGCATTCTTATTATTTATATCAGTAGACCCATGCAGATTACCTCCAAGCTCCCCTCTGTGGGCACCACTATCTTCACCACCATGAGTCAGCTGGCTCTGGAACATAAGGCTATCAATCTGGGACAAGGTTTTCCAGATTTCAATCCTGATCCCGCGCTTATTGAGGCCGTCCACCAGGCCATGCTCGGTGGTCTTAACCAATACCCGGCAATGGCAGGTTACCTGCCTTTACGCAACGCTATCGCCAGCAAGACGCAATCACGCTATGGCCGTCGCTATGACGTAGAGACAGAGATTACCGTTACCAGCGGTGCCACCGAAGCATTGATGGCCAGTTTCCAGGCTTTCGTACACCCTGGCGACGAAGTCATTGTGATCGAGCCGTTCTACGATCTCTATATCCCTGCCATTGAACTAGCGGGAGGGATTCCTGTCGCCGTCCCCATGACACCACCAAGTGAAGCTGTACCTTACTACCGGGTAGATTGGGATCGCGTCGAATCTGCAATCAGCAGTAAGACACGCATGTTGGTGATCAACTTTCCACACAATCCCACTTGCACTATTTTGCGAGCAGAGGATCTGGATGCTCTGGAGCAGATTGTAGAAAAGCATCCTTTGATTATTTTGTCTGATGAGGTTTATGAGCACCTGACCTTTGATCAGAGAGAACATTTAAGCTTGGCGACCCGTCCCTCTCTGGCCGAACGAGCAGTGATCGTCTCTTCCTTTGGCAAGACCTTCCATGCCACAGGCTGGAAGGTTGGCTATTGCTGCGCCCCAGCCAAACTAAGTGCAGAGATTAGAAAAATCCATCAATACACAGTTTTTACCGTTCCCAGCCCTTTACAGGCGGGTCTAGCGACTTATATGCAAGAACCTGCTACCTGGGAGAGCCTGTCCTCTTTCTACCAGGAAAAACGCGACCATTTACACCAAGGCTTACAGCACACCCGTTTCAAACCCATGCCCAGCGAAGGTACGTTTTTTCTGTTGGCCAGCTATGACAATATTTCAGATCTACCTGAGTTGGATTTTGCCAAATACTTGAACCAACACTATGGTGTAGGCGCAATACCGGTCTCTGCCTTTTACCTGAATCCACACTCCGAACAGGCTAATCATCGTTTGCTGCGCTTTTGCTTTGCCAAACAGCCCAGCACCCTGGACCAAGCAATCGAACGATTAAAGAAGGTCTAGCACTCCGTTAACTATTCCGTACCACCAACCGCCGCCAGGCGGTTTTTTTTATCCCATTTTTGTGGACAAGTACACATCAGTAAATCTCATCTCTTCAAATGCAGAAGAGCGGCTCAGGCCTTGTGAAACATGCCTCCCCACTTGAAGCACAAAACCTCGTGCGCGCAACACAAAATCACCGCTTTGTGGCACATGCATAAAGAAACGTAAAACAGCCTTCTCAGCCTTCAAACGAGCCCCCTGTTGATAACTTTGGGGGTAAACCTGATTTTTTCTCCAGTTATGGCCTTTCTTTCACCGAGAAAAAAGCAAATTAAGCTATACAGTCGCTTTTTCGTGTTGAGTCCAAGCTTTACGAATGAAACCGGAGCAATAAATACAAAAAAGAAAAATATGGATATAAAACAATGACTTATTTCAATATTGAAAGCACATTCACAACTACGTAACTGTGTAAAAAAACAGCCTACTGACCTCAAGCGAACACAGGTGACAAGTTACAAACCGCCACTGACGCTTTACCCACAAATTGTGGATAAGTCAAAAGTCTAAACACGATTGACCTAGTACAAGCTCCAGGCACAACAACTCCCTAAGCCAAAGCAAATACTTGGCTAAACAATTTTTATCGGTAGAACAGGTCTTTTTGCTGCCAACACCCTTTCCTTGAGCTTTTCTCATACTGCAGTAAAGCCTCAGAAGGCAACAACAAAGCCGATCCTCAACAGGCTTGAAAAATATTTTTCAGCTCTGTTGGCTCAGTTTTCTGTATGCAAAACATGCATAAGCCAGTCTTGAGCGAGATCGTGATTTTTGTTCATGGACTGCATCTTAGTCGAGAACTTTTGACTTGCAAAGGGTAAGAGCCTGGTCAGGGTACCGCTGAACTTATCTTATATAACAAGCACTTAAATTTTTTATTAAGATGATTGGATGGAAGCCTGTTGATAAGTCGAACAAGTGCTTTTAAGAGTGGTAAAACAAGTACTTAGCCTGTTTTTTAACGGGGATAGATCTGACGCTTATCAGTGGATGGTTTAGGAACAACTTTTAGAGAGCGCGAAGAAGTACCTACTTATGCCTTATGTATCCACACGCTGTGCACAATCACCTTCCTAGAGCTTATCCACAGAAAAGAAAATTGTAACAGCGCACGGAAAGCTTTATTTATCGCGTGGGGTAAGTAAAACCGGTGTCGGTCATGATGATTTTTTCAGGCCAGCGCAACGCTGCCAGATGAAAAGCGGAGTCTTCAGGCGCCTGGGCTTTATGCCGATCGCGCCAGCGTGCCCCTACGGAGTAATCGATGCAAAACGTATTTTTCTTCGCTCCGTGCCATGAAAAAGGATCTATGTCTTTGAATAATAAGGAATATTTAGACATTTTCGCAACTGGCTGAGGAAACAGCTGACGCCAGTAATGGCCAAAAACCACAGGAACGTCGTCCAGGTAGCTGTCCCACCAGGCGGTACGATCCGAAAAACGCCATCGATTTCCTGCAAAAAAAGCTTGTTTAGCAGGGCCTTCGATTCCGGAGGTCAGCAAACGGATGGGGTTGAACTCATTTTTGAGCAAATCGTAGTCAATATAGGACTGCAATAAGGGCATCAAAACGTGTGGATCTTCAATTTTTTCTTTCCAATCCTGTTTTGCACGCAGATATTTATCTAGAATTCCTTTTTTTTCTGCATAATTATCCGCTTTATGTTCGCATTCAAAGAAATAATCAAGAAAATCGTCACTTTTTACGGCTCTAAGCGTATCAATTGCTGGATTACTCCACGCTGCATGCACGATTCTAAGATCATCTCTCTCCAAAACAATGGGTAATGTACGTAGAAATTCTTTAATTTCGTCTCTATTTTCAGGTTTTACCCGTTTGAATGGAGAGTAATTTCTTAAGTCTGATCGGTACCGTTCTTCAAAAAACCATCCAGAACCATCTTTTGCATCATCAATCAGCAGGTTGATCTCATGATTACCTAAAATTCCTTTTGCTTTTTTATTTGTAATCAATGACTTAAGGTAATCAATTACGGCTTGGCTATCTGGCCCTCTGTCACAATAATCTCCAACGAATATTAAATGACGGTTTTCAGGATGAGAGCCATCAGGCTCATAACCTAAATTTTCGATCAGTTGCAGTAGGGCCTGGAACTCTCCATGTACATCACCAATGATGTCTAAGGAACCAGTAGGTAAAGTTTGTACAAGAAAGTTGGGCATGGGCGAAAGCTTCTTTATTTAACAATAACTATATATATAACTGGTAATGGATAATGGGTGTCTGTGGATAAGTGGCATAGCCTAAAATTTATCTTTAATTTCATCTACTTAGCGACTGTTTTTACCTGTGCACCATCCCGAGGAAGACGGTGGAGCGAAACTGGACAACATTTGGGGTCTGGAAAAACAGGCGACTTATCCCCCTTTCATCCACAGCGCGTCCACAGCAGCCCCTCTTGGAGCTTATCCACAGGGGCCGGACGCCTGTCCCAGCCTTAAATATAGCTTTTTTGTTCAGTCCTCGACCGGTTTTCTAAGCAGAATCCACCCTGGCGAGAAGTGCTGGGGTGAACGAGACCACCCCCATCAACAGCATCATGTTCTGGGACTGATTAAGCCTTTATAATATCCACAAACTATTCACTTTCTTATTAACCGACCATTTTGTCGAAAACGATATTTTCATTTTTGGTTTAATCGAATTTGTTAATAAGATTGTGGATTACTTTTTAATCCCATTCTGTGGATAAGTTTATATATCACGATTGTTATTGGTTTTGTTCAAAACAAGATTGTTGTTTTGTTAATCAAACCGAAGTTCTTGTGCGGTCTTTTTTTATTGAATCCGTATCTTCTTTTTTATTTTTCTTCAGCTTTATTTTTATTAATCGACTTCTTTTTGGTAAAGAATCTTATTTTCCGTGTTATGAAAGTGAATGTTCTTGTTAATCAATAAGAAGGATTTTTATAGATGTCTTCATGTTTTCTATTTTTTTATAGAAAACGAATTTTTATTTTTTAATTTTCAAAATTTCAAAGTTTTAATGAGAGCACCTGTTCTCATTAGCAAAAATTCTGAAGTACAAATAAAAATGTTGGAAGGCTGGGTTTTGCGCAGGAAACTACTTGCCGACCCGACCCGACCCGACCCGACCCGACCCGACCCGACCCGACCCGACCCGACCCGACCCGACCCAACCCGACCCGAGAGGACCGATCTGATGAGTTGTCGAGAAACAGGCTATCTTGCCGTATAAATCTGTTTATTTATTCAGTGCTGATTATAAAATCAGTGTTTGTTCTTAGCTGGCAGTCTTAACCCTGGCGTTTTTTATTGCATGATCCGGACCAGGGTAGTAACCGTGGCTTTTTGGCGAAAGTGGGAAATTCGTTTGGTCGACGCTCTACTTTGATAGGACAATCTGTCCATGTGGGAACTTTCAAGATGTTTCGGCCAACAAACTCTTGAGTTTGAATCGCAGATCGCCGTCAAGGTAAGGCGAAACAGGCGATTGCTCGAGTGCGTGAACAGGTGGCGTCCCTCTTGCACGGCGGAATCACCCACTTATCTTTAAGGGGTATGTTTTTTCCTTGAACCAGGCAAGGGTATTTTCCTGCTGGCCAGGAGCCCAGACCGCTATAAGAAATAGCGCGAAATCTGCCCTCATGTAACAATTGCCGCCAAGGCTGTTTAATCCTTAAGTATCGCCTCGCTACTCTTCCCGTACTTCATGTCTCAACCGAATATCAAAGAAGCCGCTCAGGATTGGCACGGCTTGCTCCAGAAAGTGCCCCCGGCGGTTCGCGCTCACGTGCTGACTATCACCCAAGATAACCAGGACGAGCTTGCGACCCACTTTTATACCCATATGCTCAAGCACCCTGCCGCGCAGGTGTACCTGTCGCACGATCAGGTACACCTGCGTTTGCATCGCTCCTTGCGCAGTTGGTTGGTGCAACTGTTCTCCGTAGATGAGCACAGTGACATGCAAGATCAGGTCAAGCTGCAGAACCAGGTGGGGGAGGTCCATGCCCGGGTCGGGGTGCCCGTGCACCTGGTATTGCGGGGAGCCCGTTTGCTCAAGGGGCGCTACGCCCGCTTTTTGTTTGAGTCCTCGGACATCAGCTCCGAGCAGGCCTGGGAGTGTTTTCGGTACGTACAGAACTTTATTGATCTGGCGATGGAGCTGATGAGCCATGCCTACGCCAACTCACGTGAGCGCAAGTCTCGCGCAGAGGAGTCGTACCGTTTGTTTGCGATTGTGCAGAACGTAGCCGCCGAGCGCGGTCGACAGCGGGCTGCCCTGCTGGATTGGGAGAACCTGTTCATGTTCGCAATGGCGGTCAACAATGGCGTCACCCCTGCCCCGCGAATCGGGGACTCGGATTTCGGTATCTGGTTCAAACATAAAGGCGCCCATGCATTTCAGGGTACGGTAGAGAGCCGAGAGATCCTGGATCTGATGAATTTGATTGATACACAGCTGATGCCGGCCTTTGAGAAAGGTGATGCGAAGGGTCAGGTACTGCTTTTGCATGAGCTGCGTGATCGAACCCGAGCAATTGGTTTGCACCTAGATCGTCTGTTTGAGCAGCAAAATGAACTGGAGTCGGGGCGGGATGTGCTTACCCGCCTGCTTAGCCGCAAGTATCTGCCCGTCGTACTGAGCCGTGAGGTGGGCTATGCCCAGCAACGTGGATCACGATTCGCGTTGTTGGCAGTTGATATTGACTACTTCAAACGGGTCAATGACACGCATGGGCATGATGCCGGCGATCGTGTCTTGCGTCAGTTTGCTGAATTACTCAGCAATAGTGCCCGAGCTGGTGATTATGTATTTCGTCTCGGCGGCGAGGAGTTTCTCCTGGTGCTGGTGGACGTGGATGCGGACGGGGCAATGCGTGCTGCCCGTAATTTGCGTCTTCGCATTCATGCTGAGACCTTTCGGGTCGTGGATGGGGAGAGCATGGCTATTACCGCCAGCATCGGCGTGGCCTTGTACGATGGTCATCCGGATTATGAACGTACACTGCGCCGTGTTGATCGTGCCTTGTATCAGGCTAAAGAGGAAGGGCGCGACCGGGTCGTGTACGTTTGACAGGACAAGCCTGTCCGCTCTTTTATGTCGTATGGCGGCAACCTGTGCTACAAGTGCGTATTGTTTTGTTTTTGCCTACGTTTTGTGACTTGCTGTTGACCTAAGGCTGTTTCATGAGGACGCCGCTCCGGCTTAAGAGCGGCCTCGGGTCCCACTACATTGAATGGCATAAACGCGTTGGCTGATGGCCAAGGCAAGATTTGTTTGCGAGCTGATTTTATGCATCCCCGTTTGGCTGTTTTCCCCCAGTATCTACTTCCTAAACAGGCATTGACCGAGTTTTTGGGCGGCCTGGCCTCCAGGCCCATGGGCGGACGTACGACCTGGGTCATCAAGCGTTTTATTGATCGTTACCAGGTCGATATGAGCGAGGCAGAAAACTCCGATCCAGCCAGCTATGCGACGTTTAACGAGTTCTTTGGCCGAGCGTTGCGCCCCGGGGCCCGACCTATTGCCGATGCGGCACTGGTCAGCCCTGTTGATGGAGCCATTAGCCAACTGGGCGTGATCCAGGGCGCGGAAGTGTTCCAGGCCAAGGGCCATAGCTACTCGACGACAGCCTTGATTGGGGGCGATGCCCAAGAGGCTGCCCGTTATCAGGATGGGCTGTTTGCGACGCTGTACCTAAGCCCCAGCGACTATCATCGGGTGCATATGCCTTGTCAGGGTGTGCTCAAGCGCATGATTCATGTGCCGGGCGATTTGTTCTCGGTCAATCCTACGACTGCGCGTGGTGTGCCAGGACTGTTTGCTCGTAACGAACGGGTGGTTTGTTTTTTCGACTCTGAGCAGGGCCCATTTGTACTGGTGCTGGTAGGAGCGACCGTGGTGGGCAGCATGGTTACGGTCTGGCATGGCGTTGTCAATGCGGCGCGTGACGGCAAGGTTCGCGAATGGAATTATGAGGGCCAGAATATTGTTCTGGAAAAAGGACAGGAAATGGGCCGCTTTCTGCTAGGTTCCACTGTGGTCATGCTGTTTCCCAAGGAAAGCGGATATCGTTTTGAGCCGAGCTGGCAGCCGCAAGGGGTCATTCGTCAGGGGCAGGCCATGGGCTATCAGGGCTAAACCCTGTTTTCTTGAGAGTAGAACCTGTGTTCAAGTGGGCACAGGTTTTTTTTTACCCCTTTTTTCAGGGTAAGCGTGATTTGAAATCAGGTGGTTTGTGGAGTGTGTATGAAAAGGTGGGGGGCGAGGGTGATCAAGATACTGATTCTGTTATTGGTCTTGATGGTGACTGTCTGGGGGGCGTTGGCGCTGCTGTTTCAATGGCCGGCAGGCGCAGGACGCTGGATGCTCGTGTCTGTTTGGGTGGGGATGGCCTTGCTGAGCCTGTATGCCTTGAGCAACGGCAAGAACGTTTTTTTTGTGCCCCAGGGCCTGGGACTGGTGCTATTGCTTGGCTGGTGGGGCAGTATCGTCCCGAGCAATGAGCGACTGTGGGCCACCGATGTAAACAGAATGAGCTATGGCGAGATCCATGGTTCGGTGGTGACTTTGCATAATGTGCGGGATTTTAATTGGCGCAGTGAAACCGATTTCGATGAGCGCTGGATTACGCAGGACTATGACCTGCAAACGCTTAAATCGGTTGATATGTTTCTTTCCTACTGGATGGGACCTGTCATAGCACATACTTTGGTGTCGTTTGGCTTTGAGGATGGTCGCCATGTGGTGTTCTCGGTAGAGATTCGCAAAGAGCGAGGTGAAGCCTTTTCTGCGATAGGCGGATTTTTCAAAGAGTTTGAGTTGAGCCTGATCGCTGCAACAGAGCAGGATATTGTCCGCACACGCAGCAATGTTCGAGGTGAGGACGTGTACATGTACAGTGTGGAATTGGCCAAGCCGGCCATGCAGGCACTTTTCCTGTCTTACGTGGAGCAGGGCCGACAACTGCAAACCGCGCCCCGCTTCTACAACACCTTGACGGCTAACTGCACCACGATTGTTTATGACATGGTGTCCAAGATTGTGGATGGGGTGCCATGGGACTGGCGGGTGTTGGCTTCGGGCTATCTGGCACAGTATGTGTATGGTTTGAATGCCCTGGCTCCAGGCCATACTTTCAAGGAATTGCAGCAATTGGGTTATATCAACCCCCGGGCGTTGGCTGAACAGCCCGGAGAAGATTTTTCTGCTCTGATTCGACGGGGTTTACCCCTTGTAAGCCCTATTTAAGGCTGTTTTTGACGTTTTTGTTCCACGTGAAACATACGTTTTATTCATTTCGATCTTAAAATTAGAGCGAATTTGTAAATTGCCTAAAAAATAAAATCCCACTCTTCGAGAAATCATGGAGTGGGATTTTTTTATAAAAAAATGATTGTTTTTTAAATGGGCTCTTCTTGTCCTCGTTCTAATACTTTTTTGAGGGTGCTTGGTGCCGGCTCAGGGGGTTGCTCGCCATTGCACCAGTTGCTCCAGCGTCATGGTGTTCCCGCCGCATACCACCACCAGAATGTTGTTGTAAGGAGCCAGTGCTTCGTGGTCCAGATACAGCGTGGACAGGGCCGCGCCACATGCTGGTTCCACCAGGACCCGATGGTCAGTCAGAAAGCGCAGGCACGCGCTGACAGCCTGTGCGTCACTGACCTGGACGCAGGTGGTGGGATGGGATTGGCTGACGGCATAGGCCTGATCGCAGACCCTGGGGGCGGCTAGCGAGGTCGCTACACCACTTACTTCATTTAGGGTGATGTGTTGACGTTGTCGCACGGACTCTCCTAGGCTTGCTGTGCCCTGAGTTTCGACTGCAATGATCGTGGTCTTGTCCCAGCCTTGTTCCTGCAGGCCCTGAGCAACCCCGCTTAGCAGGCCACCGCCGCCTACGGCCAGCAACACGGCATCGGGCTGTATACCCATCTGCGCCACCTCTGCGATCATGCTGGCGTGTCCCTGCCACAGTAAAGGATCGTCGAAGGGATGTATAAATGCGTCGCCTTCTTGAGCCAGGGTCAAGGCGTAGTCATGAGCTTCCTGCCAGTTCTTGCCCACGACATGCAGCTCGGCTTTTTCCCGTTGAATCAACCGTCTGGCGTGTTCACTGGTGCTTTCTGGGACGATGACCAGCGTGGGGATGGTCAGCCTACGCCCGGCATAAGCTACCGCAATGCCCGCATTGCCACCAGAGGCAATGACGAAGCGTTGTTTGCCTTGTTGGGCGTGGTGCTGGCATAAATGACCGATACCCCGAATCTTGAAAGATCCACTCGGCTGCAAGGCGTCCATTTTTAACCAGATCTGCTTGCCGAGCTGATCGCTTAAGGCGTGTGAATAAATAAGGGGCGTCTCAAGGTGAAGAATCATTTCTTATCGTTCCAGATTTTATAGTGATCTGAGGGGGCACGGGAGGCGCTCAGCAGCCTGCTCGTCCCATTTTATCGGTCTGAAAGTTTTGTGGCCAAAGATCTTGGCTACTGTCTGTGGGCGGTCCACTCACGGGAGGAGAAATAGGTTTGAAATCGAGGTTTATATCGCCAGCTCTGTATTTTGTAACTATCTTTATCTGTGAAGTTAAGTCTCTTAATGCCGTTTAATGTGAGGCGGCTTACGAAGTTCATACTCGACTGCACCTTCTTACAATTTCGTGTGCTCCGTCCTTGCTCGTTCAGGCTAAATCAAAGGCTGATCTGATAAAATTCCTGTTAAATCGCCCGACTCAAGACCTTTTTCCGGCTGAAGCTCCGGTTCGGTCTTAAGCGTTTAATTTTATGTGCGTGATAAGCACGGAAACTCATTCCAATCATTCGGGCCATAAAGCAGGCTTGTTTTTTGCTTTGCCTGATCGGAATAAAAACAATAATAACCAGAACTTATTTCTAGAAAAGACGCTGTGGTAGCGGCTCTTAAAGGAATAACGATTTTGTTATGAAAACTGCCACCAGACCTGCTGATATTTATATGCGTTTTTTGCAGCTCGCCGATTCGCTGCATACCTTGCCCTGCCTGCCCTGCCTGGACCCGCTCGAAGAGCGTATTCTGGTGCTGGTTGCCAAGGCATCCAAAGACTCCTTGCGCTTGTCGGTGCGCGATGTCATGGCCGTAGAAAGGCTGGGTTCGCCCGCGACCATTCACACACGCCTTAAGTCCATGCGCGAGAAGGGCTGGATCGTCCTGAGTGACACCGAGGATACGCGTCGCAAGCAAGTGGATTTGAGCCAGGCTGCTTTATTGCACTTTGATCGCCTTTCCGCCTGCCTGCTGGAAGCGGCAAATGTTTAAGGGATCAGGTGAAGTTGTGTCGCAGTCTGCGCGATACAGCTCGATAACAAAAAATAGGCTGGCAATAGCGAACCGCTAAGTTTTTTGGCTAGTGTGTTCCGCTTATGGAACCCAAACAGCTGCAGGTCTCAGGGTCAGTACATCAATAAGAGAAATAGACGGTTTAAAAACAATATCCCTATTGCTTGTCCTGCCCAGCTTCCAAGAAGCCCTTTTTTCTATACAGTAGGCTCATTGTCGATTCCATGACTGGAGGCGGGATGCGCTTACCCATATATCAGCTTGATGCTTTTACCGACACATTGTTTGCGGGTAACCCCGCTGCCGTGGTGTTGCTCTCTGAGTTTCCCGACGACGCCCTGCTGCAGTCGATTGCGCAGGAAAACAATCTGGCTGAAACCGCTTTTTTGGCGCCACAAGGCGAGGATTTCCGTTTGCGCTGGTTTACTCCTACGGTAGAGGTGCCTTTATGTGGGCACGCCACTTTGGCCAGTGCGGCGGTTGTGCTGCGCAGTCTGCGTCCAAATGACAGCCAGGTCGTGTTTCATACTCAAAGTGGTGCGTTGACCGTGCGTCGTGATGCGTCCAGCTATGTGATGGATTTGCCAGCACGCCCGGTCACCCGTGTGCCAGATAGCCCTGATTTGGAGCGGGCATTGGGAGCCAGGGTTATCGAGTTATGGCGCAATGACTTTACCCATTTGGCTGTTCTTGAGTCCGAGGAGCAGGTTCGCCAATTGCAGGTGGATGCTGGTGCTCTGCTCGCTTGCGGATTGGACGGCTGTATTGTGACCGCAAAAGGGTCGGGGCGATTTGATATTGTCAGCCGCTTTTTCGCCCCAGGTCATGGCATTGATGAGGACCCGGTGACGGGTTCGGCTCACTGCGCCCTGTTGCCCTATTGGGCGCCTATCCTGGGTAAAACGCAGTTGATGGCTTACCAGGCTTCTGCACGCGGTGGGGTACTCGATTGCTCCTTGAATGGAGATCGTGTGTTTTTGAAAGGTCAGGCCGTTATGTATCTGGAAGGGCATATTAATGTGGCCTGAAGGAAAGTAAGTGGCCGTCTCGTGGCATGAGCTTATTCGACCGGCCTGTTGGAGCGCCGGTCGAATGTCTGTTGAGCTGGTATTGTGCTTATCAGCATAAAGTCCCCTATTTCGTAGACCGCCTTGAGGGGCGGTTTTTATATTTCTGAGCTCTTATGATTCCTGTTGCACCGATTTCTCTATTTCTTTTGGTGATTATTACGCTCGGGCCGCTTGCGTGGGGGATCGTACTGGTTTGGGGTGTTTTGCTCGTAGTCCAGCCCCGGCGTCGGGTTAATTTCAAAAGTAATCCCTGGCCGCGCCTTTTGTGCTGGATCGCCCTGATAGCCTTGGCCGCTTACTACGGTTTTTTTCAATGGACGGTGTATCAATACAAAAAAGAGCAGGAACGTGAGCTGGCCAGCCGTCAACATGTTTTAAAAGAGACCGGTCGCTTTGCTGGTCTTCTGATGCCTGCTGGTACCCAGTTGGAGCTGGCGGTATGGGGAGACCCGGATAGCGTGGCCTGGGCCCGTTTCCCGGAGGCGGTGGGGGTGGCCAAGGCTCCCGTCCTGTCTTTTGAGCGCCCCCGACCGGATCTGGCTGATTCCCATTGGCATATGCAGCTGGCGCGGGACGTGGAGTTGGAGGGGTGGCTTTGTGACAGTAGCCAAGTCGTTGAAATGCAACAAGATCCACTGGCTGAGGGTGGGTTTCGACTTGCTAGCTGTGTCTTGGCCGAAGGTAACCGGATTACTGCCTGGAGTCCCTACGCTGCCGCGTTCAATCTGAGTTCAGCGCCGGATTTGGTTCTGGCTTTGCCCAAGGGGACTCGGGTGCAAGCCAGACCTGAAGGGACACGGTATACCAATGGAGAGCGAGATCAGGATCGCTGGTTGCTTCGTGTGGAGGCGGAAGGGTTGCAGCTCAGCGCCTGGAGTCTGCCCCTGGAGCGTGCCTACTTGGCAGTCGATGAACATCAAAAACTGCTTTATTTGTCGCATGCCCAATTGGCACAGGAAACACAATGGGGTGGTTTCACCTATCCGGTGGGAACGCAGTTTTCCAGCCCCAACTATCGGCTTTTTCCGCAATGGCCGCTTTTATTGAAGGCGGTAGTGCCCGCCCAAGGGGATTCAGTCCCGACACAGGAGCGCATTCATGCGTTGCCGGGTGGAGAAATTTTGGACGAATTTCATTAAGTAACGACAGCAGTTCGATTTTCTTTAGCTTTAAGTGTCATTTTTTCGGCTGTCAGTGCAATTAAATAAGGCGAATTCGTTTTGCCTGCCTCAAATTTGAGTTACTGTAAGCTTTTGAAGCGTTTGTATAAAATAAAAACGTATCGTTTTCAAAATGAACAGTCACAGAGGTGGTGACGATTGTTTCGCTTTGGCGGTCGTGGTGTTTTGAGCAGGAGCGAATCTGCCGACCCCGGCCCACCCTATTGCTGGCTTAACTGGACAAGGTTAGATGCCGCTATGACGACATATCAGGGAGATCTGCTGGAGCATACGCAGGCTCACGCCCAAGCTGCTTACTGGTTTACTCGCTTGAACTCGGGTGAAGCGACGGCGGCCGAATTACGTGAGTTTGAGGATTGGCGCCGTGACAATCCAGAAAACGAACGTTCTTATCGCTATATTTGTTACTTCTGTGACGCCAGTCTGGATGCCCCTGAGCATGAGATCCGTCGTTTATTGGCAAGCTCGGCGGATAAGGTCATCGTACTCAAGCCCTATCACCGGGTCTTACTGAGCGCTTTGCTATTGTTGGCGCTGGTGTTGACGGTCTTTTTTTCCTGGCCCGAGCGGGTGCTGCGACAAGCGCATCTGGTGTCGGGCGAGCAAGCGCTGGAGCAGCGTGCGGATGGACTGGTGCTGTTATTGGGGCCCGACTCCGCACTTGAGCTGCGAGAGTATGAGGACCGCTTGAATGTGCAGTTGCTGCGTGGTCAGCTCACCTTGCAATTGGCGGATCAAGCCCAGAAAAGTGTAACGGTATTTACCAGTTTTGCGCAGGCACGTAGTAATCAGGCGCAGTTTTCTGCCTGGCTGGATAATAATCAGATGAAGTTTACGGTCATGGCTGGATCGATCGAGGTGTCCAGCGGGACCTGGTGGCGTCGCCAGACGCGGGTGCTGATTCCCGGTCAACATGTCTTTGTGGATCGATGGTCTGGGATGAAACGGGTTCAACCCGCTCCCATAGCGTTGAATAAGGCCGACTAATAGTCGGCCTCTTACATTTTGGCGAGCCTAGAACATCCAGTTCAGGAACAGTTTGCCGTTTATATCGGCACGGCTGTCACCCCATAAACGGGTCTGGGCCGACAGTCCTACACGCAAGCGTTCGGTTTGCTGCAGGCTGACGCTGGCTCCCAGTGACAAGGCATGGCGATCCACCCGTGCATAGCGACCCTCAAAGCCGACGGCCGGAGCACTGGCAAAAGCGGCCTGCTGGGTTTGATGGCGGTGCAGCAAGGCCTGTTCCCAGGCCAGCGAGACGGACGTGTGCAGTTGGCGATCCTGTCTGAGGTCCCAGTTTTGACGCAAGGTCAGCCCGATTGAGGCCTGCAAGGCTTGCTGACGGCTGGAATCCAGACGTAGACGGCTGGCGGCATCCCCCTCTTCTTCCAGACCGGGACGACGGTAATGGATGTAATCCAGGGCCAGAACGGGGCCGATGCTGCCGCTCTCGCCCAGAGCCCAGTTGTATCCGGTCTGTATGCCTGCCGAGAGGGCATGACCGGTCCAATCCGCCGCGGGGCGCGCTTGATAGCCCGCAACGCTGATAGTGCGGTTCATCTTGCCCTGCTCCATGCCCACTCGTACGTTAGCCAGGCCGTTCCAGCCTGGCTGAGTATCGTCACGGTAGCGGGCATGGATGCCCAGACCCAGGCCGGTCAACTTGCTCTTGGCTTGGAAGGGGGCGTCGATATTCACGTGTTGCTCGTTGGCATTGCCGTGTATGCCCAGGCTCCAGTCACTGCCTTCAGCACGATGTTCAGCCCCCAGCATGACGCCATAGGTTTCGCTGCGGTGGTCCACATCGTTGCTGCCTAATTGCCAGTGATAGCGACCGCCGTACGTGTGGATGAAGCTTTGCCAGCCACTGTGGGTGTTGCCCCTGGTTTGACGCAGTTGTTCGGACACCAGCTGTTCACGGCGCAAGGAGGCAGCGGTTTGAGCGGCGTAGGCACCTGCGCTTAACTGATCCAATGCCAGTCCAATATCGCTGCCATCTGCACGCGAGAAGTCCATGGCCTGATACACGGCTGCTAGAGCTTGCGTGTCTGAGGAGGCCTGTGCCAGGCTGAGGCCCACTGCGGCAGCATTGGGCGAGGCTGCATATTGCGAATAGGCATCTTGATGACGGCTGACGGTCCAGCCCGTGTCGGTGCTTTGTACCTGCAAGGAGGGAGAGGCCAGGGTTGCGCTGTACACGGCAAACTGCCCTTGCGTCTGACTGGCGGTGAACACCTTGTTCTGATCCAGCGTCCAGCCGTTCTGATACCAGTCCGGTTGCAAGTCCACCTGCAGTTCACCATCGAGCTGAGCCACACCCTGTACGTTAATACGGTCGTTCTGGGTGGTGGATGCTTCCGCCAGAATCCGGCCCTGGGCACCTTGGACAAAATTGCCCTTGATCGTCATGGTCCCGTAAGAGTTACCTGGACTGAGCGTGCCGTTATTCGTGAAGTTGTATTCGGGATTGAGGATAAATTGGCTATGGCCGTACAAGGTCGCACCTTGATCGACACGCAGGCCATACAGCTCATGTTCTCCATTCAAGGATGTGGCGCCCCCGGCGATGACGACCGCCAGATTGTTCAGGCCTTTGATATTGCCGTCATAGCGCATCTGGAAATCGGGGTCGGCATTGGCGGTAGCGCGGCCGTTCTCATCGGCCTTCTGTCCAAAGCTGATACGGGTCAGCAACAGGTCCCCATTGGCGTCACGGCGATTGTAATCAGAAGTAATGTCGCCTGTAATGGTTGCGCCCTGCAGAACATGGATGTTTTGCACCCAGGCATTGTCCGCGATATGGATGGCCGCCTTCCGGCCCGACAAGGTGCCCGACAGGTCATACCGCTTAATCAACGCGCCTTGCAAAATCGTTGGTACAGCAAGACCTTGCCCTTCCGACTCGACGAGCCAGGAGCCGTGATACTCATCGTCGCTTCCCATGGCATTCTGGCCAAAATCAAACAAGGTCCCGATGCCATCCTGACCGTCTGCCCGGACTTCGCCTTTCTGGACAATATGGTGATGACGTCCATAGCTAAATTGCAGGCCACGCCCATACGCTCCCAGCGCATGAATTCGGGTAGCGTCCGGGATGATAAGGGTGTTTTCGCTGCCATCGACACGTACACCTACGCCCCCGGGTCCCGCACTGAGCAGGTCCGCTGCCTGGGTGATGGTGTTGCGTTCGCCATAAATATGCAGGCCCAGACCCTGCGTGGCCCTGTTGTATTGGCCAGGCAGGTAGGCAGTGCCTGCTTGGTTACGTGCAAAGTAGCCCTGCGTGTTGGTCAGGGTGATGTCGTTGCCGTAGACCGAATAACCAAAGAAATTGCGGCGATCAATATTCAAACCAATATCCTGCAAGGCAGCGATTTCGGCTTCCATCAGATTCACGTAGTTGCGATAAGTCTGGTGGCTCATCAGGCTGTTGCGCAGCTCCGTGTGGCTCATGTAGTTGCGGTCTACCCCGTACTGCGGTTTGTCATGGTAGTTCAGGATGCTGACGGGGATGCCCGGCATAGCGCCGTTGAGCACCTCTTGCACATGGCTGCCGGTGAAATACCCGTTGTCCTGGCGCAGATCAAAGGCATTGGGCTCGTAAGGATTGCTGCACACGGAGCACAGGATTTTTTGCCCTGGGGTGGGTGCGCGGCCCTGATCGTCGCGCAAACCCAAGGCCCATGGGCTCAGATCGTTCAGAAAATAGGGGTCGGGCGGGTCGTTGCTGTTTTCAGCCAAGTTGTCCGCCACCGTGTTGCTGATCCCTAAAGCGTGGGCCAACTCGTGGAAAATCACGGCGTTGTAGTCCACTTTGCCCGTGATGGGCAATTGGCTGGGGGTGACGGGGGCGGTATCCAGATCCAGTTCTCCAACCCCGATAACAGCGTCGGGGTTGTCGGGAGAGCCCGGGAAGATGCCTTGTAAGCGTGCCTGCAAGGCCGATAAGGTGAAATGAGGGTTGGAGGGGCTGGTCAGAGATGCGCCATATGCGTTGGCGTTCTTGCCGTTCATGGTGCCAAGATTGATGACTGCTGGCGTGTAGTTGGCCGGCAGATCGATGATCTCAGCCCAGCGTTCCAGCGCAGCCCGGATTTTCAGTCTGCCATTCTCGTCAATATCGCGGGGGGAAACACGGGGGTCTGTTTGTTCAGTCGTATCGTAGCCCCCATCATCAGGCCCGTAGATTCGTAACTCAAAGGCCTGCTGGCCTTGCTTGTTCAAAATGAATTCTGTTTCGTAGGCATGCGTGCTGCTGGCCCAGCTCAAGGCCAACAGGGTGTGGCCCAGTAGTGCTTTGATTTTGAAGTTCATTGGATCCAAGGAAAGGGGGACGAAAGGTAGAAGGCACTTTCCGTATAAAAGTAAATAAAAGTGTCTTGTTTTGCTACTTATTTCGCTGACGACGGAGGCGATTGAGTAAATGGCGCAACATCTGATTGGACCCTGACGGTAAAGATTTACGCTCGGTCAGCCGTAACCTCTAAGGGATAAAGTGTTAAAGAGAGGAAACTATGTCGATAGAAATCAGTGGGCAGGGGTTGGTACATCAACAAACTATGCCTGTGACCGAGCCTTTGCACGCGACCGCCATGACGCCCCCGGCAGTATCCGGGCAGAATGAAAATGCAGCTGTAGACTCATCGGTGCGTATTACCGTGAGCTTGTCGCCTTTGGGAAAAGAGCTGTCCCTGACGAGTCAGCAGGCCAGCAAGATAGAGCGCGACAAAGATATTGATGACAGCTCCCTGCCCGATGGCATTAAAGAGATTCTTAAACGAATCCGTGATTTGAAAGAGCAGATTCAACAAAAGTTGATGGAGCTGCAGCGAATTCAGGCCAATGACACATTGAGCGAAGCGCAAAAAAAACAGGAATTGGAACGTGTGCAAGCGGAGCTGACCAGCCTGAACGGTGCCTTGTCCAGTGCGCATGCCATGTTGAACAAGGTCATGGACGACATTGAGCTAGGTGGCGAAGCTCGTATGGAGGTCGGGGATTTATTGATGAAATAAAGGTCAATCCACTGGCTCTGGGGGGCGGCTTGAAGCGCCACCCGCAGTGCCAGTGGAACAGCATGATCCCGTTGCTGCATTCTTCACGGGGTCCGAGCATCGGTGACCCGGCCCAGCACGTGTTCAGGGCTGGGCCGCTACCGTCAATGCCTGTGCGATCTTGTGATTGAGCTGGTGAGGCGACATGAGTTCGGCGCTGACCTGAGCCCGGGTATGAATGATGTAGGCGGTCGACGGTTTCAGGTCAATGCAGTACACGACCAGCGAGCCGCCTCCTAAAGGGGCAGCGCCAATATACACGCCCAATTCGTCGTTGATGCTCGGATCAGTGCGCTGATGGTACCCCTCCCCTGCAGCCGTCTGTCTGACGGTATCCACACATTGGGCTACGCTTAGGCGGGAGATGGAGCGCTGCTCGGCCTCCAGCTCCAGAGGGTGCAGGTGCTGGGCGTGTGCCGTCCAGGCGCCCTGCAGTAATGCGGCCATCAAAACCCATTTGCTGACTGTGCACATGATGTCCTCCCGCAGGAGACGATGGAACGTTCAGCATAGACCTGATTGATAAGGACAGGCTTTGACAGCGTGTAATTCAGCGGGAAAGTCGGGTTTTTACTGAGGCAAAAACGGGACGTTCAGCGACAGGGATGGAACAAGACCGTTGCAGGTGTTTCGCCCCTGTGCCCTGCTGGTGGCTCAAGCGGACCAAGATGCTTCGTACAGCGCTGAGTTCGCAGGCTGATGCCAGATAGGGACAGGAGCGACCGGGGGCAGGTCCAGTATTACTTCCCGATGCAGAAACTGGAAAAAATCTCCCCTAGCAAATCGTCGCTGCTGAACTCGCCGGTAATCGAGCACAGGTCCAGGTGGGCCAGACGCAGTTCCTCTGCAAACAGATCCAGCACCTGATCGCTGTGGGTGGCATGTTCTGCGGCCAGGCTCAGGTGGTACTCCGCCCGTTCCAGGGCCCGCAGATGTCGTTCACGTGCCAGCCAGGGGGATTCACTGCCGGGGTTCCAGCCTGCGATATCCAGCAAGGTGCGGCGCAGTGTGTCCAGACCGACATCTTTACAGGCAGAAATGGGCAGCACGGTGGCGCCGCTTTCCTGGGCAGGCAAGGCAGCCTGTTGCTCGGCGCTCAGCAGGTCTATCTTGTTATAGACGCGCAGCACGGGCACGTGCGATGGCAGACGAGTGGTAATGGCACTATCCAGTTCGTCTTGTGGGTTGCGTGCATCGAGCAGATGCACGATCACGTTGGCCTTGGCGATTTCATCCCAGGTTCGGGCAATGCCAATGCGCTCGACCGTATCCTCGGTTTCACGTAGACCGGCGGTATCCACGATATGCAGGGGTATACCATCAATGTGGATCAACTGCATGACGCGGTCGCGGGTGGTGCCCGCAATATCGGTCACGATGGCCACGTCTTCGCCTGCCAGCGCATTGAGCAGGCTGGATTTGCCCACATTGGGCTGGCCTGCCAGTACGACGTGCAGGCCCTCGCGCAGAATCGCCCCCTGGCGCGAATGCTGCAGGATGCTTTCCAGCTCGTCCTGAATGCCTTGCAGCGTGGCGGCGGCCTGGTATTTTTCCAGAAAGTCGATTTCTTCCTCGGGAAAATCCAGGGTGGCTTCCACCAGCATGCGAAGATGGATAATCCGGTCGGCCAGGGCGTTGACCTTGTTGGAGAACACGCCGGACAGTGAGGCCACCGCACTGCGGGCAGCGGCTTCCGAAGAGGCGTCAATCAGGTCTGCCACGGCTTCAGCCTGGGCCAGATCCAGTCTGTCGTTCAGGAAAGCGCGCTGGGTAAACTCGCCGGGTTCGGCCAGTCGCAGGCCCATCTCCTTGCCGGCTTCCAGGCAGCGATCCAGCAAGCGGCGCAGTACAGCGGGTCCGCCATGTCCTTGCAGTTCCAAGACGTCTTCACCGGTGTAGGAGTGCGGGCCTTTGAAAAAAAGCGCGATGCCCTCGTCGATGGCCTGGCCTTGTGCATCCTTGAAGGGCAAAAAGTGCGCATGACGCGCTTGCAGCGTACGACCAAACAAGGTTTGAATCAGCGTATCAAGCTCCTTGCCGGATACACGGATAACACCAATACCACCCCGGCCGGGGGCGGTGGCAATAGCCACAATAGGGGAAGAGCTGGACATGGTCAGATCGATCAAAGAGGCGGAACAGAACCGTATTGTAATGGAGGCGACGGACGGTTCGGGCTTGGAGCTAAGGCCTGTGCAGGTGGTTGAAATACGTGCGTTTATGGGGGAGTGGCCTAGGCTCTTGAGAATCAGGCAATCAGGCAATCAGGCAATCAGGCAATCAGGCAATCAGGCAATCAGGCAATCAGGCAATCAGGCAATCAGGCAATCAGGCAATCAGGCAATCAGGCCACTATTGGGATCACTTGGCAGAGCTCAAGGCCATTGAAAAAGCGATGGGCAGTGTCATCACCGCGGCTGTGGCCTGTCGTCTGCGCCTGGGTCCTTAATGGTTGTTGACACACACCACCAGAATTTCCACGCTTTCTCCGTGTTCACACAAGTACAGGTGTCCCAGGTTGCTCTTGAAGTAGATACTGTCGCGCGCTTGCAGTACGTGACGGCGACCGTCCTGAAACTGCATGGTCAACTGCCCTTCAATGACAAAAATAAACTCTTCGCCTTCGTGCTGACTGAAGTCACTGGCATCACGAGGTTTGCCTGCCAGCACGCGCCCATGCATGGGTGTCATTTTCTTGTTGATCCATTCTGAGGCCAGCATGCCGTATTCATAGCGGTGTGCATGGTAGGTGACCGTGCGCGAAGCCCGTCCTACCAAAATATCCATCCCCGATTCGTTCTGGTCGCGCGGCGTTTTGAACAAATCCGACAGATCCATTTTCAAGGCCCGGCTGACGGCCAGAAACTTCTCGTAGCTCAGACCAATCAGGCCACGTTCTGCCTTGGATAGGGTGGATAGGGATACATTGGACAATCGTGCCAACATAAGCAGGGTCAAACCCTGTCGTTTGCGTTCATCGCGTATGCGAGCCCCCATGGCGGTTTTGCTTAATAAATTGGGAGCGGGGTTGGCTAAGTCTTTTGTCATAACCTAAAGAAGTAATAAACGGCTTTCTTATAGATATTATTAATTTTCTTATAAGAAAACTCTGTCCTATTGTATAGAACTACACGCTTTACGCTGGAGAAAGAAGGCATGACTGCGATGTTTGATCCTACTGCTTATCCCTCTACCTCGGTGGAATGGATAAAAAAACTGATTGCTTATGATACGACAAGCCGGGAATCTAACCTGGAACTGATTCACGACGTGCAAGCTTATTTGCAGCAGCAAGGCTTGGAAACGGTGCTGACGCATGACGCCAGTGGTCGCAAGGCCAATCTGTTTGCCACCATTGCCGCCGCCGATGGCACCCGCACCGGCGGCATTGTTTTGTCCGGCCATACGGATGTGGTGCCGGTAGATGGGCAGAACTGGAGCAGCGATCCTTTCAAGGCCGAAGTGCGTGATGGGCGGCTGTATGGTCGTGGCACCTGCGACATGAAGGGTTTTGTCGGCGTCACCCTGCAACTGGTTCCCGAGATGCTGGCGACCAGGCTGTCCAAGCCGATTCACCTTGCGTACTCCTATGATGAGGAGGTGGGTTGCGTAGGCGCCCCGGTGATGATTGACGATCTGGTGCGTCGTGGAGTCAATCCCGAAGGTTGCGTGGTGGGGGAGCCAACCAGCATGCGTACCATCGTTGCGCATAAAGGCATTAATGCCTATCGCTGCCGTGTGCATGGTCGCGCCGCGCATTCTTCGCTCACTCCCAAGGGCGTGAACGCGATTGAGCATGCGGCGCGCATCATTACCGCTATCCGCGATCTGGCCGATGATTACAAAAGTATGGGTCCGTACGATCATGATTTCGATGTGCCTTTCACGACCTTGCAAACCAGCATGATTCGCGGCGGTATTGCATTGAACACCGTGCCCGATTTGTGTGAGTTTGAATTTGAATATCGCAACCTGCCTGGCGTAGACCCCGAGCCGATCCTGCAGGAAATCCGTGAGTTTATCGATCTGAAGGTTTTGCCTGCCATGCGCCGCGAGCATCCGGATGCCTTGGTAGAGCTGGAAAAGCTGGCCAGCGCCCCCGGGCTGAATCCTGAGGAGCAAGCGGCCATTACCAAGCTGGTACGGGAACTGACACGTGATGACACCGTGCGCAAAGTAGCCTATGGCACCGAGGCAGGCCTGTTTCAACAGGCCGGTATTCCTTCGATTATTTGTGGGCCCGGCAATATTGAGCAGGCTCACCGCCCGGATGAGTACGTGGAACTGGCTCAAGTGGAGCAGTGCGAGCAGTTTTTGCGCGCCTTGATCCGCAGCCAGGCCGTCGCTTCTTAAAAAAACAGACAAACCGGTTTCAACGACAATCCATGACAACAGACAAAGTTACCCAGGAAAACGTGGTGCAGGCGCATGAGCGTCTGCGCCCCTATGTGCGCCAGACGCCCGTGTTCGATTATCAGACCGGGCGTCTGGAGAGCGGCGTCAATTTCAAATTTGAGCATTTGCAGGCCTCGGGCACGTTCAAAGCACGGGGGGCGTTCAACAATTTGCTGAGCCTGTCCGAAGACGCACGCCAGCAAGGAGTGACCTGCGTGTCGGCCGGCAACCATGCGGTGGCGGTGGCCTATGCGGCCCATCAAATGGGTGTGAAAGCTAAGACCGTCATGATCAAGACAGCCAGCCCGGCGCGCGTAGCCCTGTGCCGCGAATATGGGGCCGAGATTGTCTTTGCCGATAACGGCGAGCAGGCGTTCGAGCTGGTGCGCCAGATTGAAAGGGACGAACAAAAGACCTTCATTCATCCCTTCAGCACCTACCCGACGGTACTGGGAACTGCGACGCTGGGCTATGAGTGGTTGCAGCAAGCGGGCAAGCTGGATGCGGTCCTGGTGCCGATTGGTGGTGGTGGGTTGGCCGCGGGTGTCTCGGCCGCCGTCAAGCTATGGCAGCCTGATTGTGTGGTTTATGGCATTGAACCTGTGGGTGCGAACGTTATGGCACTTAGTCGCCAGGCGGGCGAGCCGCAAAAAATTGGCGCGATGCACTCCATCGCAGATAGTCTGATGGCTCCGCATACTGACGAATTCAGCTTCCGCGTGTGTCAGGACAATATCGATACGCTGGTCACCGTCAACGACGACCAGATCCGCGCTGGAATGCACTTTCTGTTCAATGAGTTCAAAATGGCCACCGAGCCGGCCTGTGCCGTGGCAACCGCCGCCTTGATGTTTCCCTTGCGCAAACATCTGGCCGGGCAACGGGTGGGCGTGCTGTTTTGCGGCTCCAATACGGATACCGACACCTTTGTCCGCCACATCACTACGCCTGTGACTCAAGGTTAATCATGACGCTGAATGTGTATGTCGCAAAAGCTCAGGAAGTGTATGAGGGGCTGGAGATGGGCGCTGCCATTGACCTGATGCGCCAAGGCTTTATTGCCCTGCAGCAAGGGCGTATTGATCAGCCTTTACGCACCATTGTGCGCAGCGATTTGTCCTGTGGGTTTCTGGGCATGATGCCCGCCTGCATCAATATGCCCGAGATCTATCCCGAGCCCTTGTACGGCGCCAAGATGGGTACGCTGTTTCCTGACAATGTTCGCCTGGGCAAAGACCCTCATCAAGGCTGTGTACTTTTGATGAGCGGTTTGACCGGCGAGACGCGTGCCATTGTCGATGCCAGCAGCGTAACGGCGTTACGGACTGCAGCGGTCAGCGGCCTGGCAACCGATTTGCTGGCGCGCCCCGATGCCAGCGTGCTGACTTTGTTTGGCGGCGGCCATCAGGCTTTATGGCAGTTGCGTGCCGTCGCGCAGGTGCGCCGTCTGAGCAAGGTCTTTGTGATTACGCGTTCGCCCCAGTCGGCCCAGCATTTTATTGAAGAAGCCCAGGCTTATCTGGACTGTCCCTTGATTGCTGAGGTGTCGGCCGCGCAAGCCGTCTCCCAGTCTGATCTGGTGCTTACGGCCACTAGTTCGGCCACACCTGTTTTGCAGCGTGAATGGCTGCGCCCCGGCACCCATGTCACCGCCATGGGCTCCAGTACGCCGGCCAGCAGTGAGCTGGATGGCCCCACCATGACGGCAGGTCGCTTGTTTGTGGACCGCGCCCAATCGACCCGTAATGAATCGGGTGAATTTTTGAATGCCTGCAAGCAGGGTTATCTGTCCGCGGATACAGAGTTGAACGAGCTGGGTGCTGTCTTGCAGGGAGAAGCCGCCGGGCGCATGAACGATGAAGAGATCACGATTTTCAAGTCTTTGGGACTGGCATTTGAGGATGTGCTGACGGCAGCTGCTTTGCTAAGCCGCCATGCCGCCCAGGGCAAGGGACGAGTAGTAGCACTTTAATAGCGTCAACTAGAGGTAGGGAGACAAGTGATGAAAAAGCAATGGGCGCAGGTTTTGCTGGGAACAGCGTTGGCATTGGCGTCAGGCCTGTCGGTGGCCAGCAAGTTGCCCGACACCATACGTTTGGTCGTGGGTTACCCGGCCGGAGGAACGGCAGATGCCGTGGCTCGTGTATATGCCGAACAACTGCGTGAAAAACTGGGTGTCAATGTGGTGGTGGACAACCGCGCAGGCGCGGGTGGGCAGGTTGCGGCTCAAGGCTTCTTGCGCTCGCCCACGGATGGTTCGGTGCTTTTGGTGGCGAACAATCACATGATGACCACCCTGCCCCTGACCGTGAAAACAGTCAGCTACGATCCCATGAAGGATTTTGCGCCGGTAGCCGTGATCGCCAAATTCGAGCATATCTTTGTGGTGGGCAAAACCACGCCCGCCAATACCTTGGCAGAGTATGTGGAGCTGGTGCGCAAGGAGCCGGAAAAATACGGCCACTACGGTATTCCCGCCCCTGGCAGTGCCCCCCAGTTCATGGGTTACAGCATCGCCAAAAAGAATGATATCCAGATGTCTCCTGTGCCTTATAAAGGCGGCGCCCCTTTGATTAATGACCTGCTGGGCGATCATATCCCTGCTGGGGTGGATGCCGTGGGCATGATTACTGAACATGTTGCCGCCGGTTCAGTTCGCGTGTTGGGAATTACAGGCGAGCAACGTCTGCCTATTCTCAAGGATGTGCCTACCTTTGCAGAAATGGGCTACGGAGACCTGAAGGCTTCGGGCTGGATGGGAATCTTTGCGCCCCTGGGTATGGAGCCGGAAATGGTCAAGCAGTTCCAGGATGCGTTCAATGAAGTGGCCAAGCTGCCTAAAATTGAAAGCGCGATTGTGCCGATCGGCTTTCGACCCGAGTCGGGCGATGCGCAGGAACTGGCCCGTACGGTTCAGGCGGATCTGGATACCTGGGGACCGATCATCAAGGAGTCGGGGTATTTGCAGCAGTAAGGTGCCAGACCAGGCACAACAAAAAACGCCCTGCCTTTGTGTAGGGCGTTTTTGCGTGCAATGGGTTTATTTCACCGGCGTACACAACTCCACCACGATGCGCTCGGGCGTCTGTACGTAAGACACCATCTGCCCCCAAGGCTTTTCCTGTGGTGGCGCCAGTTCTGTGCCCCCTTCTGCCAGCGCTTTGGCATGAGCGGCAGGTACGTCGTCACACACCAGGGCGATTTCGATACCCAGCGGTACTTCTGACGCGTGCGGTGATAAATGACCCTTTGGATAATTCATGTACGCCAGCATTTCCGCCGCAAAGGACAGGGTCGTTTGGCCGGTTTCCAGCTCGCCGTACAGCCCGGTCTCATGCAACATTTTGGTGGACAGGCCAAAGGCGCGATTAAAGTAGTCCAGTGCCTGGCCGACGTCAGGAACATAGATGATGGTGTAGCCAAATTTCATGGTGGGACTCGGTAGGAAAACGCAGGGCCAGTGCAAATAAGATCGGCCCCCCGATTGTAGAGCGGGGGGCCGATCTTTTTAGGGCTTTACAGACCCGGCCAGGGTTTAAAGCTGTCCGCGTCTGCTCAGTTCCGCTCGCACACCTGCGCCATAGGCGGGGTCTGCCTTGGTGAAGTGGCCCAGCTGACGCTCGATGATTTCTGTCGGCACGCCTGCCATGGCATCGGCAATATTGCTGAACAGACGTTGCTTTTCCTCGTCGTTGAACAGGCGAAACAGATTGCCAGGCTGCGAGTAGTAATCGTCGTCTACCCGGTGATCCCAGTGGTCTGCAGGCTGGCCGTCCAGCGCCAGGGGCGGTTCGCTGCGGGGAGCCTGTTGCCATTCACCTTGGCTGTTGGGCTCGTAGTTGATCGTGCCGCCGTTATTGTCGCCAGTACGCATGGCGCCATCGCGGTGGTAGCTGTGAAACGGGCAACGGGGGGCGTTCACCGGCAGCAGGCCGTGGTTTACGCCCAAGCGGTAGCGCTGGGTGTCGCCGTAGGAAAAGATACGGCCTTGCAGCATGCGGTCAGGCGAGTGCCCAATGCCGGGGACCAGATTGGCCGGCGTAAAGGCGGCTTGTTCAACCTGGGCGAAGTAGTTGGTGGGGTTCTCGTTCAGTTCCAGCATGCCCACATCGATGAGCGGGAAGTCGCCATGTGGCCAGACCTTGGTCACGTCAAAAGGGTTGATGTGGTAGTTGCGCGCCTGCTCTTCGGTCATGACCTGAATACGCAGCGCCCAGCGTGGGAAGTTGCCCTTTTCGATGTTCTCGTACAGATCGCGTTGCGAGCTTTCACGATCCTGGCCCACTACCTTGGCCGCTTCTTCATTGGTGTAGTTGGCAATGCCTTGCTGGGATTTGAAGTGGAACTTCACCCAGTGGCGCACACCCTTGTCATTGATCAGGCTGTAGGTGTGGGAACCAAAACCGTGTTGTTGGCGAAGGTTACAGGGCAGGCCCCGATCGCTCATCAAAATAGTGACCTGATGCAAGGATTCAGGCGACAAGGACCAGAAATCCCAGGCAGCGCTCATATTGCGCAGGTGGCTGCGCGGGTCGCGTTTCTGTGTATGGATGAAGTCAGGGAATTTCAATGGATCCCGTATAAAGAAGACAGGAGTGTTATTGCCCACGAGGTCCCAGTTTCCGTCTTCGGTATAGAACTTGATGGCAAATCCTCGAACGTCGCGTTCTGCATCGGCGGCTCCTGCTTCACCAGCTACGGTGGAAAAACGTAAGAAAACGGGGGTGCTGCTGCCTGGCTTGAAAACCTTGGCCATGCTGTACTGAGTGATGTCGTGCGTCACGGTAAAGGTGCCGAACGCGCCCGAGCCTTTGGCGTGCACCACGCGTTCCGGGATGCGTTCACGGTCAAAGTGAGCCAGCTTCTCCAACAGCCAATAATCCTGCATCAGGACGGGACCACGGGGGCCTGCCGTCATGGAGTTCTGGTTCTCCTCAACAGGACGGCCGGCGGCGGTCGTCAGGGTTTTCTTACTCATTGTGATTCTCCGTTGAAGCTGACCCGACCTGAGGGGGCGGGTCGTTTTAAGAAGTTGAGATCAGTCTACTGGCCTTGGTCGAAATAGTTAAATCAAATGATTTTAGTGAACGCATAGCTTTTCGCTATATTGACGGGCTTTCCTCCTGATCATAGCGGTAAGTAGAAACACATAAAATGACATTTCTACGAACGGGCCAGACAAGGAACGTTAATAAATGACCAAAGACGGGTTTTTAGTGCGGTGTGACAAAGCATTATTGGCAGGCCGTCGCGTTTAGTGCAATCAGGTATAAGCAACAGGCGAAAAAAAACCCCGCTAAGGGTAGCGGGGTTTTCTGGGCCAGAACGAATTAGCTATTGGCGGCTTTCGCGCTGTTCTTTTCGATCTGCACCATGATGTAGCGCTGCTGGGCGATGGACAAGATGTTGTTCACGCACCAGTACAGAACCAGACCGGCGGGGAAGAAGAACATCATGCCACCAAAGACCAGAGGCATCAGCATCATGACCTTGGCTTGCATTGGATCAGGCGGTGTTGGATTCAGCTTGATCTGCAAGAACATGGTACCCATCATGATGGCGGGCAGAATCATCCAGGGGTCGCGCGCGGCCAAGTCGTGAATCCACAGAATCCACGGCGCACCGCGCATCTCGACGCTGCCCAGCAGCACCCAGTACAGCGCAATGAACACAGGGATCTGAACCAGCATGGGCAAACAGCCGCCCAGCGGGTTGATCTTCTCGGTGCGGTACATCTCCATCATGGCGGCATTCAGCTTGGCCTTGTCGTCGCCAAACTTCTCGCGCAGCGCTTGCATGCGAGGAGCAAATTGCTTCATCTTGGCCATGGAGCGGTAGCTGGCGGCCGACAGCGGGAAGAAAACCAGCTTGATCAGCACGGTCAGCGCCACAATGGCCCAGCCCCAGTTACCCAGCAAGGAGTGCAGCCAGGTCAGCAGTTTGAACAAAGGCTTGGAGATGATGGTCAGCCAGCCGTAGTCGACGACCAGATCCAGGCCGGTTGCCAGTTGCGACATGGCTTTCTGGTCTTGTGGGCCGACCCACAGGGAGGCGTCCACAGCCTTGCTTTGGCCGGCATCAATCGAACCGACCGATTCCAGCGTGCGCACGGCGTACAGGTTGTTGCCCAGCTTCAGGATCTCGTTGGTGCGCTGCACGTCCTGGACCGGAACCCAGGCGGTTGCAAAGTAATGCTGCACCATCCCGATCCAGCCGTTATCGACGTTGCGCGCGTAGCTGGCCTTGTTCTTGTCGATGTCCGAGAAGGTGATTTTCTGAAACTTGTCGCCGCTGGAATAGACCACAGGACCGGTGAAGGTGCTGTACAGGCGGGACGAATCAGGTGGGTTATTGCCGTCGCGGGTCAACTGCAGATACAGGCGCGGGTCAATGGCAGCGCCGCTATTGTTCTGGATGTCGTGACGAACCTGAATGTCGTAGCGACCCTTGTGCAGGGTGTAGGTTTTGGTGACCTTCACATCGTCCGAGGTGGCTTCGAACACTACATCCAGCGTGTCGCCGGTCATGTTGTGCTGGGTCGAGACCAAGGTGAACGGGGTCAGGTGATTGGGCAGGGTCTGCCCGGCGGCGCCCACAATACCGGATTGGGCCAGGTAGATGGAGGCCGGCGAGTTGTCCAGCAACACCATGGGTTGTTCAGGATTCTCGGGCGAGCCATATTTCAACAGTTCCGCTTTGACCAGCTGGGCACCTTCGGTGCTAAAGCCAAGCTTGTAGACGTCCGTTGTAATGTCGATGGTTTGCGCTGTCGCGGACACCGCGCTGTTGCTCGATGGCAAGGCAGCAGACGCAGTGGGCTCTTGAGCAGCGGGAACACCCCCATTTTGGGCAGGTTCGTCGGAAGCTGCTGGCGCTTGTGTGGTGGCCGGGGTAGAGGCAAACAGCGATGGCTTGCCGTTATATTCCTGCCAGTTGTTCCACAGCAGCAGCAGTGCAAAGGAGAAGATCATCCAAAGGATGGTGCGTCGGATATCCATAGCGCCTGTATCACATTTATAAAGCTGAGCAAAAGCTTAGCAGTTTAACGTAGCTGGTCTGCAAACAGGGGGTTGCCTTGAAAAACAAGGCGCAGACCAGGACGATTCTAGAAAGTGTTGCGGTCTTCGGGCGTGCGAGCGGGCACGGGATCATGCCCTCCCTTGCACCAGGGATTACAGCGGCAGATACGCACACCACCGAGCCAGAGCCCTTTGAGCGGGCCATGAATGTCAATGGCCTGTAAGGCGTAGTTCGAGCAGCTGGGAGTAAAGCGGCAGTTTCGTCCGATCCAGGGGCTCAGGAAAAACTGGTAAAAGCGGATCGGCGCTGACGCCAACTTGCGCATCATGGCCGTACCTTGGCAAACAAGGTGTCGGCTTCGGTGCGAACCAGTTGCTTTAAGGCGGTCAGCGACACCTGGGGTACCTTGCTGTGCAGCCGAAAGACATAGGCGGCATTAGGCAAACCTGCGCGTTTGTGGCGGAAGGTTTCACGCAAGATACGTTTGATGGTATTGCGGGTGACGGCGCGATTGGCAAAGCGCTTGGGGACGATCAGTCCCAAACGGGCGCCTTCGGTTTGCTGTGGATCTTCGCCACGAGAGCGAGTGACCACGAACAAAGCCCCGCGACCTACGCGTTGTCCCTTAAGTGACAGCGCGTATTCGGTGGGGCTATGTAAGCGAGCCGTAGCTGGAAAGGAGGCACGCATGATGCGTAACGTGGGAGCCGGGCTTTAGAAAGATCTATTGCCCTGGGCCACGCATCCCGACATGGCTTATACAGCCAGACGTTTGCGACCTTTGGCGCGACGTGCGTTCAAAACAGCGCGACCACCGCGAGTTTTCATGCGAACGCGAAAACCGTGGGTACGCTTGCGACGGGTAACAGAGGGTTGGTAGGTGCGTTTCATGGTGTATCCAAAAAAATGAGCCGCCAGAAATCGCAGAAAATCTCCACCCCGACAGCACAAAGGCTTGGGATCTGGCAACAGAAAATCGTGTTAAGCCCGTCATTTCAGCAAATTCTTTCTGTTGTGTCAATTATTTAGCCCGATATTACGCAACTAAATTTGTTAGCCTGTGGATAACTTGGCACAGCTCAGGGTAGAATCGAGGTTTACAGAAGTGATGACCG